>CAZDSO010000028.1:0-35087 GCA_964508045.1 uncultured Planctomycetia bacterium
CCCCTTGCACTCCTGCCATGGATCGGGGGTGAACGGTCCCGAAAAAACCCGTGCCCCCCCCCTGAGGACTTGACATTCGAGGGTCACCCCGGGGTCTTTCCATGAAGGGGAGCTACGAAAAGGAAGGGAGGACCACGACTTATTTGCAGCGCGAAACGCTCTTCCCGGCCTTTCCTATCAAGGCCGTCCGGTCATCGGGCGATACAGAAACAGGCGGACCGGCGGTGCCGAGGCCCGGAATCCACCGGTCGCCACGGTTTGGTTTGGAAGGGACACCCATGAAGAAGGGATTCTTCAAGAAACACGCAAGCGTCATCCTGGCGGGGCTTTGCTTCTTCGGCTTCTTCCCGTTCCTCGCCTTCGCTCTCACGGACGGAGGGGCTTTCTGCCCCCCCGTCACGGCCTCGAACACCGAGGCCGTGGCCAAGGCCCCGGTGCCGAACGACACCGGCGCGGTGGAAGCCGAATCCCGGCACCCTCTGCTCGAGCGCTTCCCGCCCGACCAAGGCTGGGGCGCAGAACGCCGTGAGGCCATCCTTCTGAAGACCATCGTCGAAGGGGAGACGCCCACCGGGGACGAGCGCTTCTTCTACATGAACTACGAGGCGTGGAAGAAGGCGCTGGATACGGCCGTGCAGGAGTAGCGCGGGGCCGGGACACTCGTAAGCCGGCGCCGTTTGTGGGAGGCGTGTGTCCCGGGCCACGCGGGCTTTCGGCCCGGAACCACGGCGTTTCCCGCGGGCTTGGTTGGCTGAAATCTGCCGGCTGAAACCTGTAAAAGCAAGGGATGACCATGACCTACGTACAGCGCGAAACGCTCGGATCTTGACTCCCCTCTGGATGCGGATCCCCCCACCGGCTATAATCCCCCCTTTCATCCCGTCTGACCCATCCCCCGTGGAGAAAGGAATCGACTTGAACGACGATGAAGCGCCCCCCGGAAACGGCGAGAGGAAAAAGGAGCCTCCGGAACCCGACGTCCGGCTCGAGGACCTGCCCCCCTCCCTGCAGGAGGCCGCGGGACGCGCAGGCTGGTCCACGCTCATGCCCGTGCAGGCGCGCGCCGTGCCCCTCATGATCGAGGGCAAGGACATGCTCGTCCAGGCGCGGACCGGAAGCGGGAAGACCGGGGCGTTCCTGTTGCCCATGCTCGAGCGGCTGGACAGCGGCCTCGACGCCTGCCAGGCGCTGATCCTCGTGCCCACGCGCGAGCTGGCCCGGCAGGTGTGCCGGGACGCGGAGCTGTTGTGCGGCGAGACGGGCCTTCGCGTGACCGCCGTCTACGGGGGCGTCGGATACGGCCCCCAGATCAAGGCCCTCGAGCAGGGCGCCCACATCGTCGTCGGCACGCCGGGGCGGGTCCTCGACCACCTCCTGAGGGACACCTTCCGCCTGGACGATCTCGGGGTGCTCGTCTTCGACGAGGGCGACCGCATGCTCTCCATGGGCTTCTACCCCGACATGAAGGCGCTGAAACGCCACCTCCCCGGCGGCCCCCTGCAGGTCGCCATGTTCTCGGCCACCTTTCCGGGGCCGGTGCGGCGGACGGCCGGCGAATTCACGACGGATCCCGCGTTCCTCACCCTGAGCACCGACCACGTCCACGTGAAGGAGACCGATCACCTCTTCTACGTCGTGCCGGGCATGGAGAAGGAGCGCGCGCTGGTCCGCATCATCGAGTTCGAGAACCCGCCCTCGGCGCTGATCTTCTGCAACACGCGGGCGCGGGTCCACTTCGTGACGACCGTTCTCCGCCGCTTCGGCTACGACGCCGACGCGCTGAGCTCGGACCTGTCCCAGTCGGAGCGCGAGCGGGTCCTGGAGCGCGTCCGCCAGGGGACGCTCCGCTTCCTGGTGGCCACGGACGTGGCCGCGCGCGGGATCGACCTGCCGGCGCTCACGCACGTTTTCCTCTACGAGCCGCCGGAGGAGCTGGAGGCGTACATCCACCGGGCGGGCCGCACGGGGCGTGCGGGCGAGGGGGGCGTGGCCGTCTCGCTGGTGAATGCGGTGGAGCGCGTGGAGCTGGAGCGGATCGCGCGCCACTACGAGATCGAGATGGAGGAGCGTGCGCTTCCCTCCGACGAGGACGTGGCGAAGCTGGTGTCCGAGCGCCTCGTCGCGCTTCTGGAGGCCCGCCTGCGCGACCGCGACAAGCTGGCCACGGAACGGGCCCGGCGGTTCATCCCGCTGGCGCGGGAGCTGGCCGAGCAGGAGGACGAGTCGGCCGTCATCGCCATGCTGCTCGACGACACGTACCAGGAGACGGTGCACGGCAAGCCGCCGGCGCCGGAGGAGACGCCGCTCCGCGTGAAGGAACGCAAGGGGGGCAAGCGCCGCACCAGCGGGCGCCGGGAGAGCGGCGGCGGCGGCCGCCGGAAGCGGAAACCGCGAAAACGCAGCCGGTGAGGCCTTGTACAATGATGCTGCGAACGGAAGACCGGTTCCGCGGATCGATGCTGGGCCTGGCGCTCGGCGACGCGTGCGGCGCGCCGCACGAGGGCGGCGTCCTCGCCGGGCTCGCCTGGAAGGCGATGGGGCGCGCGCGGGGGGAGACGCTCCGCTGGACCGACGACACGCAGATGGCGCTGGGGCTCGCCGGATCGCTCGCCGAATGCCGGGGGCTGGATCCCGACCACCTGGCGAAGCGCTGGGCGGAGAACATGGACGGGTTCCGGGGCTACGGCCCCGGCGCGAGGGAACTCCTGACGCGCATCCGCCACGGCGTGGACTGGCGGGAAGCCAACCGCTCCGTCTTTCCCGACGGGTCCTTCGGCAACGGGGCGGCCATGCGCACGGCGCCGCTGGGCCTCTTCTTCCACGACGACCTGAAGGCGCTCGCCGGAGCCGCGTCCCACGCCGCCTCCATCACGCACGCCCACCCCCTGGGCATCGAGGGCGCCGTGCTGGTCTCCGCAGCCGTGGCGCTGGCCATGCGCGAGGACTTCGAGCCGGCCGCCTTCGCCGACGCCCTCTACGGCTTCTGTTCGCAAGGCGCGTACACGACCCGGCTCGACCTCGTGCGCGGTTTCCTGGAGGCGCGTCCCTCGCCGGCGGAGATCCGCGGGGCGCTGGGCAACAGCGTCCTCGCCCACGAGTCGTCCGTCACGGCGATCCAGATCTTCCTTTCCCACCGGGACGATTTCGGCGATCTTCTGGAAACGGTCCTCGACGTCGGCGGCGACACGGACACGATCGGCGCCATGGCCGGGGGGATCTTCGGCGCCCACCGCGGATTCGCAGGCCTCCATTCCAACCTCCTCGATCGGCTCGAGGCGCGCGACGAGATCGAACGGGCGGCTGCCAGGCTGTACGGGGCCTGGAGAGGGACCCGGGGGGAAAGCGCTGAGAGACGGTGAAAAACACCTCCTTCCGACCTGGCGCGCTGCCGGCAGGACCCGCCGTCGCCGCCTTGCCGATGCAAGGGCTATGGCGGGGAACAGCCGGCGGTCCGGGGCGCGGGCCGACGTTCGTCGTGAGCCACGGAGCGGTTGCGGAGTGGCGCAGCAGCGTTGCCGAGGTGAAGAAATATTTGCAGCACTCCGCCTTCGGCTCCGTGGTTGACTTTGACGCTTGCAATCTTCTTTTCTTCGCGATGATGCGATGGGGTGGAATGTCTCGAAAAAACCAATGGACCCCTTTGAGGATCAAGAATACGAGGGGCAACCCGGGGTATTTCCCAGAAGCGGGATGATAGAACGTGGGAGAGATTCAGGACTTGCTTACAGCGCGAAAGCCTCGCTGCGGCTTCGCATTGCTTTCCGGGTCCGCTTGCCGCAAGATGATTCGAGGGCGCGAAACGTTTCCGCGGACCCCCTTCATTCTTGATCGAGGTGCACCTTGGCTCGCGCGAAATCCTCCCGGCTCCTGCCGGCTTTCCTTTCCCTGCTCTCCTTCCTGATCGCCGCCCCTTTCGCTCTCGCCCAGGAGGCGGAGCTCATCGCCCCCCCCGCGAAAGAAACCCTGGACGCCATCCAGCAGAAGATCGAGGAGGGCGAGGGCTGGATCGAGCAAAACGCCGGCGCCGCGCCCGAAACCCTCTCCGCGCTCGAGCAGGGCTACGCCGAGGCCCGCAAGGGGCTGGAAGCGGCGCGGACCTGGATCGCCGAGGCGGAGACCTCCCTCCAGAGCCTGGAGGAAGCGCCCGCCGTCCTGAAGAGAATCCGGGAGGGGACGGAACCCCCGCCCGCGCCCCCCCTGCCCGAAGGGGCGGACCTCAGCGAATGGACGGACCGGTACAAGGAAGCCGAAGCCGCTCTGGAAAAGGCCCGCCAGAACCGGAAAACGCTGCTCGAGGAGAAGACCCGGCGCGATGAGCGACGCGCCGGGCTCCCGGAGAAACTCGCCGAGGCGCGCCGGCGCCTCGACGAGGCGCGAAACGCCGTCTCGGAAGCGCCGGAAGGCACGGGTCCCGGCGACCCGGCCCGCGCCGAGCGCACGAAACGCCTGGCCTGGCTCGCGGCTTCCCGCGCCCAACTTTTCGCGCTGGACGCGGAGCGCAGGAGCTACGAGGCCCGGGAAGAGGTCCTGGAAGCCAGGCTGGAGGACGCCTTGCGGGAGGTCTCCCGGGCCGAGGAACGCGTGGAGACGCTGGGCGAGGTCGTGCGTAAGCGAAAGCGCCTGGAGGTCGAGGCGGATTTCAGGCGCGCGCGCGAAGCCGCCCTGGAGGCGGCGGACGCGCCACCGGCGGTGCGGGCGCTTGCGGAGGACGTGGCGGAACTCGCCGGGCGCCGGGCATCGTCGTCGGGCCCGATCGCGAAAATCGAGGCGGAAACGGAGCGGCTGGAGAGGACGCGGGAGACCCTGGCGTCGCTTGCGCAGGATTTCGAGAATGTCCGAAAGCGCGTGGAAAAGGTCGGTATGACACGCGCCCTGGGTCTTCTGCTTCGCGCCCGCCGCGCGTCCATGCCCTCCACCAACGCCCGCCGGCGCTCCATCCGCGCGAGACAGAGCGAGCTGGAACAGGTCCAGTGGGATCTCATCGAGCTGGAGGAGGCGCTGGCGGATCTCCGGGATCCCGGCAAGGCGCTGGCACCCGTGAAGCAAGCCCTCGAGGGACCCGGCGAGGCTGAACGCGAACGCTGGCTTGACTTTTCGCGGAAGCGCCTCGCGGCGAAACGGGAGGTCGTGCGGGGGCTTCAAGACGACACGGCCTCCCTGTTCGTCCTGCTGGTGGACCTGGACGCCGCGGAACAGCAGCTGGTGAAGCTGATCGATACGTACGAGGCCTACATCGACGAGCGCATCCTCTGGGTGCGGAGTTCCACCCCGATGGGCCTTGCGGATCTCGAGCGGGCGCCCGGAGGCTTCTTCTGGATCTTCCGGCGGGGCCACGGAAACGAGATCCTCTCGGCCTTGATCGAGGACCTGAAGGAGAACCCGATCCCCTTCGCGGCGGGCGCGCTTCTCGTGGCGGCCGTTTTCGCGCTTCGCCTGAGCCTTTCCCGCCGGCTTCGGGCGACCGCCACGGGACGTTTTGAACGTTTCCTGGACACGGTGAAGGCCTTCCTGATCACCGGACTCCTCGGCGCCTCGGGACCCGCGCTGGTCGCCTTTCTGGCCTGGCGGCTCCAGGCGTCCCCGGGAGGCGGCGACTTCGCGAAAGCCGTGGGCGACGGCCTCGCCGGCGTCGCTTCCCTGTGGCTGCCGGCGGCGGTCCTGCGCCAGGCGTGCCGGAAGCAGGGGCTCGGCGCGTCCCATTTCAAGTGGCCGGCGGAGAGCCTGGCGGCGCTTCGACAACACCTCGCCTGGCTCCTCGCGACCGTCCTGCCGCTCGCCTTCGTCGCGGGGGTTCTCGGCGCCCAGGACGCCGGGATGCACAAGGAGACGCTGGGCCGCCTCGCCTTCATGGCGGGAATGATCCTCCTGGCGGTCTTCTCGGCCGTCGCGTTGCGGCCGGGAAGCGCCTTCGCGTCCGGCCTCTTCGCAAGGGCCCCGAGGGGGTGGCTCCGGCGGCTCCGCCACCTCTGGTTCGGCGCCTCGGTGGTTTTGCCCCTCCTGCTGGCCGTCCTCGCGGCCTTCGGCTATTTCTACTCGGCCCGGTTCCTGGCCGAACGCCTCTTCGAGACCGCCTGGCTCTTCCTGGCGCTCCTGCTGGGCCACGCGTTCGTGACGCGGTGGTTCTTCTTCCTCCGCCGCCGCATGGCGCGCGCCGTCCAGAAGCGCAAGCGCGAGGAAGCCTCCGATACCGCGGAAGAGGAAGCGCCGGAAGAAGACGTCCCCCCTGTGGAGGAGGACCTCACGCTCGACCTCTCCACCATCCGTCTCCAGGTCAGCCGGTTCCTCCGCTACGCGACGCTGGCTGCAGCCCTGGCCGGCCTCTGGCTGATCTGGGCGAACGTGGTCCCCGCGCTCGGCATGCTCGAACGCGTGGAACTCTGGTCCGTCACGGAGACCGTCACCGAAACGGCCGCCCTGCCCGACGGGACCGAAACCGCGCGCGCCGTGGAAAAGGCGGTCCCCGTCACCCTCGCCGACGCGCTGCTCGCGCTGCTCGCGGGGATCTTCACGGTGCTCGCCGCGCGCAACCTGCCGGGACTTCTCCAGGTGAGCGTGCTGGACCGGCTCCCCGTGGATCCGGGCGCGGTCTACGCCATGCGAACCGTCTTCATGTACGCCTTGTTCCTCTCGGGACTCGTCATCGTCATCGGGATGGTGGGCGTCCAGTGGTCGAGCATCCAGTGGCTGGTCGCGGCCATGGGCGTGGGGCTGGGCTTCGGTCTCCAGGAAATCTTCGCCAACTTCATCTCGGGCCTCATCCTTTTGTTCGAGCGCCCGTTGCGGATCGGCGACACGGTCACCGTCGGCGACGTCAGCGGCACCGTCACCCGCATCCGCATGCGGGCCACCACCATCCGCGACTGGGACCGCAAGGAGCTGGTCATTCCGAACAAGGAGTTCATCACCGGCCAGCTGATCAACTGGACCCTCTCCGACAAGATCCTGCGCATCATCGTCCCCGTCGGCGTCGCGTACGGCTCGGACACCCGAAAGGCGCGAGAGATCCTGTTGCGGGTCGCCGCGGAGCACCCCGACGTGCTCGAGGATCCGGGCCCCCAGGCCTTCTTCCTCGGCTTCGGGGACAGCACCCTGAACCTGGACTTGCGCGTCTTCGTGCCGAGCATCGGCTTCCTCCTGAACGTCAAGCACGACCTCCACACCGCCATCGACGACGCGTTCCGCGAGGCGGGCATCGAGATCGCCTTCCCCCAGCAGGACGTCCACCTGCGATCACTGGAGGCGCCGCTCACGGTGGTCGACGCGAGGGGCGGAGAGGGCAAGCCCTCGTAGGGGCTGGCGATTTCAGATTGCAGCCGTCGGATTTCAGCCAGAGAAGCGAGGACGCATAGCCTTCGGCTCACACCCAGATTCATGAAGCAGCAGAGCCGCAACCAAAGCGCCTTCAACACGCCTCCCACAAACAGCAACCCCGGAAACGGTTTCCAAGAAAACCACCATTCGACGTGCAGGGATCCAGCCACGCATCTTCCCTGGATCCCCGGGCCCGGATGTGCGATCTTTCGGCCATGGAACTGCGCATTCCAGAGGGCGCCCGCTTCCGTTGCCTCTCCTGCGGCCGCTGCTGCCGGACCAAGTCGATCAGCCTCACGGCCGGCGAGGCCGAACGCCTGCAGGGATTCGCCACGCCGGAGATGGGCTCCGTCGTCTCGGCGATCCCGACGGCAACGGGCACGCGGTACCACATCCGCCCCCGGCGGGACGGCTCGTGCCCCTTCCTCGGCGAGGACGGGCTGTGCGCCATCCACAAGGAACACGGACCGGACGAAAAGCCTCTGGCCTGCCGCCTCTATCCCTTCCATTTCGTGAGGTCCCCGGCAGGGATCCTCGTATCCCTGAGGTTCAGCTGTCCCGCGGTGGCGGCGGGAACCGGCCCCCCGGCGGCGGAGGCGGAAGACGCGCTTCGCGGCCTGGCCCGGGAGGTCGGCGAGATGACCGGGATCAAGGCCGTCGGGGACCGGGCGCACTTCGACGAGGACCGCCGGATGTCCTTCGCGGATCTGTCCGTTCTGCAAAAGCACCTTCTGGCGATCCTCGATGCGCCCGCCGACTCGCTCGCGTCCCGGATCCGGGCCCTGGGCGAGTTCATGGATCTCGTGGCGTCCTCGAGCCTGGAGGCGCCCACGCGCCGGCGGTACTGGGAGGGCATCCGCAAGGGCCTGGGAAAGCGGATCCTCGCCAGGCCGCTTCATCCCGTCTCGCCCCCGGGCCTCATGGAACGACGCCTGTTCCGGCAGGTCGCCTTCGGCCTCTCGGCCCTGAGCAGCCCGGCGGCCCTTCGCATGTCCTTGCCGGGCCGCCTGGTCTTCCGCCTCGCCCAGGCGTTGCGGGGAACGCTCTACATCTTCGGGCGCCGTTCCCTGGGCCGGGCCCCCGGCGCGGAATCGCTGGACGGGGCGATCGCGAGGATCGGCGCGGGCAGGGAGGAGGAAGCGAGGCCCCCGGGAGAGCCCCTTGTCCGGTTCCTGAGGATGCAAGCGGCCTCCTACGCCTTCTTCGCCGACCGCTACACGCCGACCACGGTCCTGGGCGGGGCCCAGGCGCTGCTCTTGGGCGCGCCCTTCGCCCTGTGGTTCGCCCGGGCGGCCGCCGCGCAAGGGCCCTTGACGTTCGAGCACGCCGTGGAGGGCCTCGTCCGGCTGGCCGACGCCTATGCCACGCCGGTCGCCTCCTCGCTTCTCGGCCTGGGCCTGTCGGGGCGGCTGCTCCACCGCCGGGGAACCCTGGAAAGGCTCCTGGCGTGGGCCGCGGGCACGGAGCCGGGAGAGCCGGTGCGCTTCGCCGACGCCTGAGGGCCGATGCCTGCCGCGCCGCACATGGATCTTCCCTTGCAGCGCGAAACGCTCGCCTGATTCCAACATTCCATCCATCCAATATTCCATGTATACTCAAGGTTTGCAGACAAACGGGAATCCCCCCCCGAGACCGAAGGAGGCTTCGACGATGCGAACGACGCGCTGGATCGCTTGGATGGCCGCGGCGGCGCTTCTGGCCGGCTGTCCGGCCGGAGATTTCGACGGGGACTTCGGCAAGCTCGGCGGTTCGAGCAGTCCGGTGGCCGCGACGCTGACCGTGGCGCAGGGGAGCAATCTCCCGGCGGACGGGACGGTGAACAACTTCCAGCAACACGTCTCGCTCATCCAGATTCGGCTGGAAGCGCAGGGGGGCGAGGACGTGACGGTGGATTCGATTGCCGTCGATTTCGGGGGGACGGCCGGCCTGACCGCGATCGACGAAGCCTCCCTCTACGCGGACATGGACGACAACGGCCTGTTCAGCCAGTTCTTCGACACGCAGCTCGCGAACACGAGCAGCCCCGCCGCGACCACCACCTTCAACGGCGTGAGCCGGACGATCACGGCCGGCACCTCCGAGAACTGGATCGTGGTCGTGGACTTCAACGGGTCCGATGCGGGCGGAAACACCTTCAACGCCTCCTTCGCGGGAGCGACGGCCGTGACGGCCACGGGAGCCACGTCGGGCGATCCCGTGACGGTCACCGGCACGGCCTTCGCCGGCCGCGAGGTGACGACCCAGTCGATCGGCACCCTGAATCTCTCGGCGGGCCCCGCCAACCCCGCGGACGCGGACATCTACGGCAACGAGACGGACCATCTCATGTTCCACCTGACCCTGACGGCGGGCGCCGTGGAGGACGTGGACATCACGAGCGTCCGCATCACGCACCAGGGCTCCGGATCGATGAGCCCCGACGTCACGACGGTGCGTCTCATCAAGGACGTCAACCTCAACGACGTCTACGACAGCGGAACGGACACCGAGCTCGGGAGCGTCTCCCCCTCCAGCCACCTGATCGACTTCTCCATCAGCGATACGGTCACGGCTTCGGGCACGAACGGCTGGTTCGTGCTCTACACCTTTTCGGGAAGCGCTTCGGTCGGCGACGATTTCCAGGCGACGCTCCAGGCCAACACGGACATCACCGCGCAGGGCGCCTCGACGTCCCAGGCGGCGATCGTCGTGGGGGCGCCGATCCTGGGCGGCACGATGACGATCCCGCCGGGGACGCTCGCGGTGTCCGCGGGGGCCCAAATGCCGGCGGGCGGCGCGGTGACGCCACCGGCGACCCGGGCCGTGCTCCAGATCACGCTCTCGACCACGGGGTCCACGGAGGGCGTGGACATCTCGTCGATCACCTTCGTCGACATCGGAGGGGGGGCCCTTTCGAACCTGCAGTTCGCGCATCTCTTGGTCGACAACGGGGCGACGAAGGGTGCGTACGATGCCGGGGGTGACACGGGCATCGTGCTGGGCATGCCCGTCAGCAACACCACGCTCACCTTCAACATCTCCCCCCCCTACAATCTCAACCCGGGCACGACCGAGGACTGGATTCTCGTCTACGACTGGACCACGGGACCCGGGGACTACCAGGCCACGATCCATCCCGCCGTCCACGTGGCCGCCCAGGGAGCGTTCTCGGCGACTCCCATCACGGCGTCCGGCTCGGCCGTCCAGGGCCCCGTCTTCAACGCCTCGGGAGGCGGCGCAAGCATGGCCTGGAATTCCGTCGCCGCCTCGTGGGGGCCGGGGGCGGTCATCTTCTCCTCGGGCCTGCACGATCCTGCGAACAACCGTTTCCTGGTCTTCGGGGGGTCCACCTCGAACTCGATCTTCCGCGGCGGCACGAACGACGTCTACGCGCTTTCCACGGGAACGGTCGGGGGGGAGGCCTGGACGCAGCTGAGCCCGGGGGGCACGTCGTCGCCCCCCCCGCGGTGGGGGCACAAGGTCGCCTACGATCCCACCCACCAGTACATGTACGTCTTCGGCGGCGCGGACAATTCGGGGACGGGAAAGGGGAGCACGTTGTCGGACGTCTGGCGCCTCTCGCTGAGCGGCGGCGGAAACGGCACCTGGTCCCAGGTACCCACGACGGGCACGGCGCCGGCCCGGACCCTGGCGGCGGTGGCCTATGATTCGAGCGCCGACCGGATCATCGTTTTCGGGGGGGGCGATACGGCGGCCGGGACGGGGAACCTGTACGGCGACACGTACCAGCTGGACCTGAACATCTCGCCGGCTCCGTGGACGCAGGTGTCCACGGGAGGGCCCACGGCCCGCAAGGGATCCATCGGCATGATCAGCCAGGCCTCGGGCGTGATGATGGTCTTCGGGGGAGCGACGAGCACGAGCTATGTGAACGAGACGTGGTTTCTGAACCTGTCGAGCTGGAACTGGACTCCGCTCTCGCCGACGACGCCACCCTCCCCCCGCGCGTGCATGGGGCGCACGTACGACAACACGAACGACAAGGTCTACATCTTCGGGGGAGAGACGGCCGGGGGCGTCAAGCTGAACGACGTCTACGCCTTCGATTTCTCCGGCCCGAGCTGGAGCCAGGTGAGCACCACCGCCACGCCCCCCTCGCCCCGCCAGGGAAGCGCCTTGGGCTGGGACGGGTCCAACACGCGCCTTCTGATGCACGGCGGCGGCGCCGCGTCCTTCTCGAATCCAGACACGCTGGCCGGCGACACGTTCTACCTGCAATGAAGTCCCTTGCGCGCGCGCGTACGCGATCCCACCGACCACGAGGGGGTCCCATGGCTGAACCCGACCTGATTCCGCCCCGGGCCGGCCTGCGCCGGTCCCTGGTGTTGAAACTGATCCTGATCATCGGCGTCCCCGTCGCCCTCTTCTCGGCGGCCTCGATCTACTTCTTCACGGATTGGGGGCGCCGGGAGTTCCTCTCGGACACGAAACGGATCGGCGAGGAGGGCGCTTCCGAGATGCGGGCCAACACCGAGGAGGTCCTCGACACCTCGCATGCCCTGGTGACGGGCGTGGTGAAGAAGATCACGGCCACGAACCGGCAGGCGCTGGCCGAGCTCCCCTTCGAGCTGTGGGGGATCGAGGGGGAAACGGAAGAGGACATCAAGAAGGAGATCCGGCGTCACGGGGAAGGGCTCGAGAAACGCTCCCTGCAAGCCGCCTCCACCATCAACAAGGTCTTCCGCCGGCGGGCCGAACGACGCCTGGAAGAAAGGACCCGGGCCATGCAGGACCGGCAGGAATCCGCCAGCGCGCTGTTCGCCCGCCGCCTCCAGGGACACACCGTGCTCTTCCTGGGCGCCTCCATTCTCCTTCTGGGCGTCGCCCTCTGGGGGGGGCTGTGGCTGACCGTCCTGAGACCCGTCCGGCGGCTTCACGAGGGCGTGGAACGCATGAGCCGGGGGGAATGGTCCTACCGGCTGGAGACGGCCTCGGGCGACGAGCTCGGCGATCTCGCCCGCTCCTTCAATCGCATGGGGAACGCCCTCTCCCGCTCGCTAGGCGAGGTGGCCGAGAAGCAGGACGCCCTGGAGGTGGCCAACCGGGAGATCCGGGAATGGAACCGCACCCTGGAGGAACGCGTCCGCGCGAAGACCGCGGAACTCGAGTCCTCCCTGTCCGAGCTCCGGCGAACCCAGCGCGAACTCATCCACGCCGCGAAGATGGCCGGCATCGGGACGCTCGCCGGGGGCATCGCCCACGAATTCAACAACATGCTGGGCGGCATCCGCGGCTGCGCCGAGGACGCCCTGGAGGAAGAGGACCCGAAGGGCGTGCAGGAGGCGCTCGGCGTCATCCTCCGCACCGCCGAGCGGGCCTGCTCCGTGGTGGAAAACCTCCTCGAGTTCTCCCGGAAAACACCGTTTCGACCCGTCGAGACCGATCTCGCCGGCCTCGTCGAGGACACGCTCCGGCTCCTCGACACCGAGTTCGGCCGCGCCGGCGTGACCGTGCGAAAGGACGTCGAGGGGCCCTGCCCCGTCCTCGTGGATCCGTCCCAGATGCAGCAGGTCCTGCTGAACCTCTTCACCAACGCCCTTCACGCCGTGGAAGACGCCGGCGAGAAGGTCGTCCGCGTCCGCCTGCGCCGGGCGGAAGGCGGGACGGACATCGACGTGGACGACGCGGGCCCGGGCCTCTCCCCCGAGGAGCGGGAGCGGGCCTTCGAGCCCTTCTACACGACCAAGACGGGCGCCGGGCCCCGCGGCCGGTTCGGAACCGGCCTGGGCCTGTCCGTCTCCTTCGGGATCCTGGAGGCCCACGGCGGTTCGATCACGGCCGGCGAGAGCGATCTCGGGGGGGCGCGCTTTCACGTGCGCCTGCCGGACCGGCCTGCGCAACCCGGCGACTCATCGTAAAGATCCGGTCATCCCCTCCTCGAGACGGGCCTTCTCGACACCGAGAACGCTGAAATCCATGTACGACGGTTTTTCACGCAGTCTTCTTGACCGGGGTCACCCGGGTCTTCATGCTGGATTCTCATGAATCGTGCGTTGCTTGCCGCCGCCCTGATCTTCACGGCCCTCCTTTCCCCCCTTCACGCCCGTGCCGAGGCCAAGGACGCGAAAGGGGCTGAACAGGCGCCGGCGGAAACGAAGCCGGCCGGGAACCGGAGGGACGTCCGCATCGGCGCCGCGCTGGAATACGCCGCGGGGCGGGGGGGCTTTCGGATCGCGACCTCCCCCTACTTCTCCCGCCTTGATTTTCCGCTGCAAGGCGTCTCCCTGCGCGTGTTCGCCTCCGTGGCGCCCGTCCCCGGGGAGACGCGCTTCCGCCTCCGCCTCGAAGCCGCTTCGAATCCACGACAGCAGGGCACGACCCAGGACACGGACTGGGCCGGAAGCGAGAAATGGCTCTATTCCCGGTCCGACACGGAGGGCTGGAACGCCCGTCTCGACGCCGGTGCGGCATGGCGACTGGTCGACCACGCCCCCGCCCGGCTGGACGTCCGCGCAAGCGTCTTCTTCGCCGAAGACGTCTGGCGGATGTCGGACCTGCGCCAGCAAAACCTGATTCCGGATCTGACGAGCCCGCCCGGCGAGCCCTACACCTACGTGGACGGCCCCGTGGCCTCCTATCGGCTCTGGACGGCGAGCCTCGCCATCGGGGCGGCGCTGGACATCGCGCTGCACGAGGCGGTCCACGTGAAGCTGCGCGCGGACCTCTTCCCCTTCTCCTACGCGGAAGGGATCGGGGACTGGAAGCTCCGGAAGTACACGTTCCAGCAGTACGGGTTTTCGGTCTTCTCGAGCCACCGTCTCGGGCTCCAGCTGGCGGTCTCCTTGCCCGGGGGAGGATCGGCATGGATCGGGGCGAACCGGATGGACTGGATGGCGTGGGTCTGCTGGGAGGACGGCTGGTACGAGGCGTCGCCCGAAAACAACTACCGGAACGCGGACATCGTGGACTGGATGCGGCACCGCCGGTACGGCGCGGAGCTCGGCGTCTCGTGGTCCTTCTGACCCCCGGCGCCTTGCCATGCTGTTTTCGCAAGCACCTTTCCGGTGCAGCGGTGTGTTCTCGAGCCTGATTCACATGATCTCTTTCCAACCACCCAATCACGCAACCCCCCGGATTCTCGACCACCCGACTCCAAGCCCCTCTGCGTCCTCTGCGCGCTTTGCGTCTTGGCGAGATACGAGCCGCGGCCGCACCGCTGCTCTCCCCATCCCCCATCGGCACGTCGAAGCCTGGCGGGGGACGGGCCGACGTTCTTCGTGAGCCACGTAGCCCGGAGTCCTCCGTAGCTCATGCAAGTGCAAAACAAGCGAAGGAGGAGAGGCGGAGTGGCGCAGCAGCGTTGGCGAAGCGCAGACAACTCTGCAGGGCTCCGTGCTGATTCGCATGCCCGGATGCGGTATCATGGCTTTTCGGGGTTTTTCCCGCACGCCGTGACGTGTGCCGGGATGTGGGGGTTTCCGAGGAGCCATGAAGGACGCCGGGCCGAACGAGGACGCCTATGGAGCGGAAATCGCCGGTGCGACGGGCCGCATCCTGGTGGTCGACGACGAGGAGAGCATGCGGCACTTCGTCTCGCGGGGCCTTAGGCGACGGGGACACACGGTGCGGGCGGCGTCCTCGGCGGACGAGGCGCTCCAGGTCCTCGGGGAGGAGGCGTTCGATCTGGTCTTGCTGGACCTGAAGATGCCCGGCCGCTCGGGCATGGATGCGCTCCGCGACATCCTCCGCCTGCCGGACGCCCCCCGCGTGGTGATGATGACGGGGTACGGGACGATCGAGACGGCGGTGGAAGCGATCAAGACGGGAGCGGCCGACTACATCACCAAGCCGTTGCATCTCGAGGATCTCGGGCGGGCGGCCGCCCGGGAAGTGGAGACCGTCCGGCTCGCGCGCGAGAACCGGAGCCTTCGCGAAGCCCTGGCCCGGAAGGCCTCGGCGCCGCTGCTGGGCCTCAGCCCGGCCATGCACACGCTCCGCGGCGAGATCGAGAAGGTGGCGGGGGGAACGTCCACGGTCCTCTTGCTGGGGGAGAGCGGCACGGGGAAGGAGGTGGCGGCGCGCGCGATCCACGACGGCAGCCCGCGGTCGGGCGGTCCCTTCGTGGCGGTGAACTGCGGCGCCTTGCCGGAGAACCTCCTGGAATCGGAGCTGTTCGGCTACCATCCCGGGGCCTTCACGGGCGCCGTGAAGCGCAAGACCGGCGTCTTCGAGCGTGCGGACAAGGGGACGCTCTTTCTGGACGAGATCGGGGAGCTCCCGGCGAACTTCCAGGTGGTCCTTCTCCGGGTCCTCCAGGAAAAGGAGGTCCTTCCCCTCGGCGGCCCCGGTCCCGTCCGGGTGGATTTTCGCCTGGTGGTCGCCTCGAACCGCGACCTCGAGGCGGACGTGATGGAGGGGCGGTTCCGTGAAGACCTCTTCTACCGCGTGAACGTCATCTCCATCCGCCTTCCCCGGCTGTCCGGGCGCCCCGGCGATCCGACGATGCTGGCCCGGCACTTTCTCCGGCGGTTCGCCGGGCCCGACGTGGAATTCGATCCCGAGGTCTTCGCGCTTTTCGAGGCCTACGCGTGGCCCGGCAATGTCCGGGAACTCATGAACGTGGTGGAGCGCTGCGCCGCCCTGGCTTCCGGGCGCAGGATCGGCGTCGAGGCCCTTCCCGAACCGTTGAAGGAACGCGCCGGGAAGGCGGAGGCGCCACCCCCGATGAAGGAAGCCCGCCTCGCCTTCGAGACGGACTACCTGGAGAGGCTTCTCGCGGCTTCCGAGGGGAACGTGTCGAAAGCCGCGCGCACGGCGGGCATCAGCCGTCCGAGCCTGCACGGGCGGATCAAGGAACTCGGTCTCGACCCTTCCTCCTTCAAGAAGAAGAAGCCATGACGCGTTCCCCGGAGGGTGCAGAGGCGGCACGGGCGGTGGCGGAAGCCTCCCGCCGCATCCGGGAAGCCGGAAGCGTCCGCGAGGCCTTCGAGGCGATGCAGGCGGCGGCCGCGGCCGCCGCCCGCGCCCGGGGCGCGCCGCCGGACGCGGGGCGCCGGATCGAGGCGGCCCTCGAAGCGGCGAGCGCGGGGTTCCGTTCGAGGGTCTCGGCGGCGCGCCGGGAAATCGCGTCACGCTGGAAGCCGGCGTCGTTCGCTTCCTTCGCGGGATCCCGGGGACCGGTTCCGGAGGCGGCGTTCCTGGGAATGGACGCCCGTTTCCGCGCGCTGAGCGACGGCCGGGTGTTTTCGGCCCTGGAAACGCTCTCGGACGGGTCTTCCTGTGTGTACGCGCTCGCGGGTCTGGGGATCCACGCCCCCGGGGCGTCGGCGATCGAGACGCACCGCCGGCGTCTTCTCGAACAGGCCCCCGAATCCCCCGCGGGCCGGGCGGCCCGCCGGCTCGGGTCAAGCGCGCTGGCGGCCCTGTTCGACCGGAACGTCGCGCGGCTGTTCGCCACCCGCCTGACCATGATCGAGCGAAACCGCATCCCCCAGGAACTCGCCGTCCGGCTGGCGGTCCTCCCCGGACTCGACTACGACGGCGGACGCCGGCGCGTCATGGGTCTCGTTCGATCGATGCTCGACGGCCGGGACGGATTCCTAGAACTTCGCGAGCTCATGATCCCCGAGCTCCGCGCCCTGCTCAGGCGACTTCTGATCGACCACCGGCACGCGGCCGTCGCGGAGACGGAAAGCCTTTTCGGCGCCTGCCGGAACTTCGAGGACCACGTCGCGGCCCTGGACGAGAAGCGAAGCGAGATCGCCTCGCTGGAAGGCCGGGACGCCTCGGAGATCTACCGGGAAGCGCTGGCGGGGTGGGAAGGGGGAATCCGCTCGCAGGCCCGGGCCCTCTTCGAGGCGATCGGGCGCTGGACGAGGCGGTTCCGCGAGGAACGGGAGGCCCTGTTCGACGACCCTGCCCTGGAGGGTCTTCGCGGGGAACTCGCCCGGGAGGACATCCACGCGCTGACCCGGCACCTCTTCCCGCGGCTCTACGAGGACGTCCCCCACCTGGTGGACCTGCGGAAGCCGATGATCCTCCTGGTCGGCGGGGCCACGGGGACGGGAAAATCGACCCTGTCGAGGATCCTGTCCGAGCGCCTCGGCATCCACCTCTATTTCTCGGCGGACCTCCTGAGGGAAGTGCAGCGCGGCGTGACCTCGCCGGAGAGTCATCCGGCGCTCCACCGCTCCTCCTTCGAGGCCTCGCCGCTTCTCCCGGGCTTCTTCGAGCAGGGATACCGCATCTCGGAAGCCGTGGAGGCGGTCATCCGGCGTCTATCGACGGCGGGGGTGAGCGCCGTGATCGAAGGGATCCCGCTGGTCCCGGGCTTTCTCGACGAGTCCTGCTACGAGACGGCGAACGTGGTCCATCTCGTGGTGACGGTGCCGGAGGAGGCGGCGCACGCGGAGCGGTTCGAGGCCCGCGGGGCGGAAGCGGCGGGGCGGGGCCGCGAGCGGTATCTGAAGCGGCTTTCGGCGATCCGGACGATCCAGGCGGCCATGGCGGATCTCGCCGGGTCCACGGACGCGTTCCTGCTGGAGAACCGGGATCTGGAGGCGGCGATCGGGGAGGCGGAGGCGTGGGTGAGCAGCCCCTTCATCGACCGTTTCCGCGCGCCGGACCACCCGGACGCGGTCGGCGCGAAACGGGAGGTGGAGCGCCGGGGCGAGGCAAGGCCCCGCCGCGGGACGCGCAAGGCGCCGGTTCCCGGGGAGGCGGGCGGCTTCACGTTCCTGGGGGAGCTCGACGAGGGGGAGAAACGCGCGTTCGAGGCCCTGGGAACGGCGAGGGCGAAACGCCTGGCCTACCGGCACCTGGAGGAGGTGGGGCGTTCCGTCCGGGCGTTTCTGGACGTGCGCAACATCCTCTTCGACTGGGTGCGGCAGCTGTCCCTGACGCCCGGACACAACTACGACGAGGCCCGGCGCAAGGTGGGCGCCCTACTGCAGGAAGGGGGAACGCTCTCGCCGTCCTCGCTGGAAGGGGTCTTTTTCCGCCGCTACCGTGAGACGCTGGAGGAATTCATGGCCCGCGACGGGGCGGGGGAACTGGCGCGGACGGAAGGCCTCGACCGCGTCCAGGACCTGGACGGACTGGAGGCCTGGGTGAAATCCCTCGACCGCCTCGGCGCCGGCCTGCAGGAGCGGTACCTCTTCTGGATCCGGAAACGGAGGGAGACGATCCGGGAGGAAGTGGAGCGTACGCTCGCCCGCGAAGCGGAGCTCTTCCGCCTCCACCGGGTCGGGGAGGCTTTCTTCAAGGCGGACCCGGACGCGGCGCCCGCGCTCGAGGCGGCCGGTCTGGCGGACGCGCTTTCGCTGGCGCGCCGGCTGTGCTTCCACTACCGGCCGTCCTTTCCCGGGGCGAAGGACCTTTCCCGGCCCACGATCGTCCTTCTGGGGGGGGCGCCGGCCACGGGCAAGGACTCGGTGGGCCGGGCCCTGAAGCAGGCCCTGGCCATCACCACGTGCCTTCGGACCGACCTGATCCGGGAAGTGATGCGCCGCCACCTGCCGGAGGAGGCGTGGCCCTCGCTGCACGCCTCCTCGCTGGCCCTTCCGCCGGAGGGGGAGCTCGCCTATCACCGGAAATACCTGGACCTCTTCGACCGGCCGCGCGAGCTCATCGAATTCAAGGAGCGCTGGCGGCGCGAGGTCCTGGGAACGTTCTTCTCCAACGTGGCGGTGAGCTTCCACGGCGTGCTGAAGGTGATGGACCGCCTCGTGAAGGAGAATCAGAGCGCGATCATCGAGGGGCCGGCGGTGCTTCCGGGCGCCCTGCCCGCCCCCTACTTCGGGAAAGCGAACATCATCCAGGCGGTCCTCTGCGTCGAGGACGAGCACGAGCATTACAAGCGGTTCATCGCCCGGGGCCTGCCGCGGGAAGGATTCCTCTCCAACCGCTTCATCCACAACGAGCTCAAGGCGATGGCGCGGTCGGCCGGCGCGGTCGTCGTGAACAACGACGAGATCGAGGGCACGGTGGAGCGCGTGGTCCGCGTCGCGGCGGGCGGCCTCTGCGACCGGCCGCGCGGGACGAAGCACCCGGACCTGTCCCGGGTGATGGCGGCCGTGAACGAACGCCTGCGCTTCGCGTAGGCCGCGGCACGACATCCCGGAAGGAGGAGGGGGCCATGAAACAAGCGGATGCGAAGAACGCGAAGCGCCGGGCCGGGCTGCAAAGCCTCGCCGCGTTCGTGGTCAGCCTGCTTCTGGTGGCCGCCGTCGCGGGCTTCGGAAGCCGGTTCACGCCGGGCCCCTGGTACCGGGAGATCGCCAAGCCCTCCTGGACGCCGCCGGGCTGGCTCTTCGGCCCGGTCTGGACGCTGCTCTATCTTCTCATGGCCGCGGCGGCCTGGCAGGTCTGGCGAAGGCGGGGGATCGGAGGGGCGCGCGCCGCCCTGGCGGTCTACCTGGTCCAGCTGGTCCTCAACGCCCTCTGGTCGTGGATCTTCTTCGGCCTGCATCTCATCGGCCCGGCGCTCGTCGATCTGGCCGTCCTCTGGGTCCTCATCGTGGCGACCTGCGTGCTGTTCTTCCGGGCCAGCCGGATCGCCGGCGTCCTCCTCCTCCCCTACATCGCCTGGGTCGGGTTCGCCGGCGCCCTCAACCTCGCCCTCTGGATCCTGAACCGGGGATCGCAGGCCTGAGAGGCTGTGGAAAAATCCCTGGTTCCCCGCGCGAGGGGATTTTTCCGCATCCTCTGCATCGGGGGGGGGCGCTGTCCCCCCCAGCCCCCCCCTGAAGTGTTTCGCACGGGATGCCGGCTGGACGCGCCGTCGCCGCCTTGCACAGGCAAGGGCTATGGCGGGGAACAGCCTGCGGTCCACGCCGTGAGATTCCGCGCGCGCTCACAGCATCGCGAGGATCCGGTCCCCCACGAAGAGGAGCGAGACGCCGGCGACGGCGACCAGGGCGCCGGCGACGGCGCGCAGGCTGACCCGCTCCTTGTGGACGACGATGACGAACGGGATGATGAGGACGGGCACGATGGACATGAAGGTCTGCGCGACGCCCGCCTCGATGAACTGGACCGCCAGCAGGGAGAGGGACACCCCCAGGAAGGGCCCGAAGAAGGACCCGATCGCCGTGTACCCCATGGCGGACGGCTTCCGGGCGGCCTCGAGGACGCGCGGCCACCACCCCAGGAAAACGAAGAGGACGCTGAAACCGACGATCCCGGCGAACACGCGGATCTGCGTGGCTGCGAACGCGTCGTAGGTCCCCATGCCGTACTTGCTGAGCACGAGCCCGCCCCCCTGGCCCGCCGCCCCCGCCAGGGCGAACAGCAAGCCCCCGAGGCTGGCCCGGCGGATCTTGCCGCCGGGATCCGGCGTGCGCTCCAACACGACCCAGCTCACCCCGAACAGGGTCAGCCCCATCCCCGCCCAGTCCATGACGGAGAGGGTCTCCCCCATCATGATCCAGCCGAGCAAGGCCGCGAACGGGGGAGCGAGCGACATGATCAGCGTGGCCAGCCGGGGCCCGATGAGCACGAGCGCCCTGAACAGGCACCCGTCGCCGAAGACGAGCCCGACGATGCCCGAAAGGGCCAGCCAGAGCCACGCGTGGCCCGTGGCGTCGAGGGGAAGGGCGAGTCCCCGGAACACGAGCCCGAAGGCTGACAGGAAGATCGCCGCCAGGAAGAGGCGGAGGAGATTCACGGAGAGCGAGCCGACGCGCTTCCCCGCCGCCTCGAAGGCCATCGCCGTGAAGGTCCAGCAAAAAGCCGTGGCCAGCGCCGCGAACTCCCCGGCGTAGGAGAACGTCGTGGATGTCTGGGCGAGCGTCATCCTCGTCTTCCTTCACGGGCGCGGTTCGCGGACGAGGGTCCGACGAGCGCGTCGTAGGCCACCCGGGTCTTCGATGCCCAGTTGCCGTCGCGATCCAGCGCGTACCCCCGCCCCAGGACCGTGGCGATCCGGATCTCGGGCCGGTCCGCGCACGCCGCGCCCAGATCCTCGATCAGTCCCGGGGCCGAGCCCGGCGGCGCGCTCCGCCCGTCCAGGATGCAGTGCAGGAAGACGGCGCGGGATCCGGCTTCGGCCGCGCCCCGCGCCAGCGCCGCCATCTCCCGCCAGGTGCCGTGCGAGGACCGGTCCGACACCAGGCCCAGGACGTGGGCCACGCCGCCGCGGGACCGCGCCTTCTCGACCGCCCCCAGAAGCGCGGGGTGCCGGCCCAGGCTTCCGTCGCGGATCCCGGCCTCGATCCGCCTGTCGTCCTGCAGCACCACGCGCCCCGCCCCGAGGTTCATGTGGCCCGCTTCGGAGTTGCCCGCCTTGCCGGCGATCAGCCCCACCGCTTCCCCGGACGCGCGCAGCAGCGCGCCGGGACCGCGCCGGGCGAGCCCGTCGAACACGGGAGTCCGTGCCGCGAAGATCGGATTCCGCTCGGACGCTTCCCCCGCGCCCCAGCCGTCGAGCACCACCAGCACGGCGCGCTCCGCCGGCGCGGGAAACGCGAACGGGGACACGCCGGTCATGGCGCAGGGTATGGCCAGCCCCAGGGAAGCCAGGACCGCCGGCGCGACGTCTTTCAGGGCGGGCGCGCGCGGGCCGCGCGGGGCCGGAAGCGGCGCGCCGCCCCCCGGCAGGCGGACGTGGAAGGGGACGAGGGCGTCCGTGTGGCTCACGTTGGGGCGCCCGTCCGGACGAAAACCCGTTTCGAGCACGCCGTGGTCGGCGGTGACCAGCAGGCAGGCTCCCGCGCGTTCCGCCGCTTCCACGACCACACCGAGGGCCGCGTCGACGCTTTCGGCGGCCCTGCGCTTCGCCTCGAAGTTCCCGAGGTGACCGATCACGTCCCCGTTGGCGAAGTTGACGGCCGTGAAGGCGAACCGTTTCGAGCGGATCCCCTCCGCGCAGGCCCGGGCCGTTTCCGCCGCGGCCATCCAGGGAACGGTCTCGACGTCGACGTTTTTCGGGGACGGGATGCGGATTCGCTCCTCTCCCCCGAAGGGGGCGGTCCGGTTGCCGTTCAGGAAACGCGTGATGTGGGCGAACTTCTCCGATTCCGCGACCCGCAGCTGCGAGACCCCTTCCGCGGCGAGGATCTCCCCGAGAACGTCCTCGACCCCGATCGGAGAGAGGAGGCACGGCAGGTCCCGGAAGTCCTCGTGGTAGCGGGTGAGCGTGACGATCTCGAGGCCTTCGAGCCGCGGCCTCTCGAAACCGCGGAAATCCCGGTCGGCGAAGGCCCGCGTGATCTGGACTTCCCGCTCCCCCCGGCGGCAGGCGATCAGCAGGGCGTCGCGGGCGGTGACGCGGCCGGCGTCGTCTTCCGCCGCAAGCGGGGGGCAGTGGTACTCGGTCTCGAGGGAGCGCAGGGTCCGCTCGACGCGGCGCGCCCAGGCCTGGGCGTCCTGGGGTTTCATTGTTTTCGTGTCCGGATGATCATCTTCCGCGTGCCTCCCGGTCGGGTGAAGATGCAGAGGCTCGCCATGGATTTCTTCTCCTTCTTGAGCACCTCCCGGGCCTTGTCGAGGGCGACCTCGAGATCGTCGACGTCGAACGCCAGACGCTCCGTCCCCTCCTCGATGCCGAGGATCTGGACGAAGGTGCGGAAGATGTCCGTCTCGGTGATCATGCCCACCAGCCGCCCGTCCTCGAGGACGGGCAGGCCGCCGATCTTCTTTTCCTTCATGATCAGCGCGGCCTTCTCGATGGGGTCGTTCGCATCCACCGTGTAGGGATCCTCCGCCATCAGGGAATGGACGGTGGTCCCCTCCATGTGCGAACGGATCTCCTCCGAGCTCATGAAGTCCACCACGGAAGGGGAGGCCGCGAGGATGTCCTCCTTGGTGATGATGCCGATGAGCGTCCCGCCGTCGGCCACCGGCAGGCGCCTCACCTTGTGGATCAGCATCGCCTCCTTCGCTTCCTTGATGTTCCTGTCCGGCTGGATGGTCCACGGTTCGTCCGTCATGACGTCCTTGATCAGCATGGCGTTTCGCTCCTAACGGTGCTCCCTCGCGTTGCGCGCCCTTCCTCTGCCGCGTCTTCGCGCGCTAGAGGAGGACGACGTCGATCTCCTCGTCCCGGTCGAGGACTTCCAGGGTCGCCGGGATCTCGATGTACCCGTCCGCCTCGGACAGGCTCGTGATGTCCCCCGATTCCTTGTAGACCGGAAGGGCACGGTCCCCCTCCAGACGGACGGTGAAGATCTTGAGCCGTCCGAGGGACGTGGTGATCTTGGCGCCCAGGCGGGCCCGTACGGTCTTGCGCATCGGGGACGGGCGGCGCGCCATGCGAAGGGCCGCCGGCACCACCAGCATCATGGCCACCGTGAGACAGGACGTCGGAAAACCGGGCATGCCGAAAACCGGCACGTCTTCATACAGACCGAACAGGGTGGGCTTGCCGGGCTTGATCGCGATGCCGTGGAAGACCACCTCGCCTTCCGTCTCGAGGATGCCGGCGATCAGGTCACGGTCCCCCGCCGACGATCCGCCGGAAAACAGAACGAGGTCATACGCGGAGCCGCGCCGGAGAGCCTCCCGGATGGCGTCCGGCCGATCCTCGACGTTGTCTCCCCGCTCACACGTAAGCCCCGCCCTCTCGAGGAGCGCCGCCAGCGTGTAGGAATTGATGTCGTAGATCTTCCCCGGCGGCAGGGGCGAGCCGGGCGGGTGGATCTCGTCGCCCGTCGTGTAGAGAAGAGCCCGGGGCCTCGGGAACACGCCGATCTCCTGGCGGCCCAGCGCGGCCGCCACGCCGATCCTGGCCGGCGTCAGCACGTCTCCCGCACGCAGAACCTCGTCGCCCGGCCGGATGTCCTCCCCCGGCGCGGATACGTTCTCGCCCGCGTAGACGGGCCGGGTCAGCCGGACCTCGCCCCCCTCCAGAAGCGTGTCTTCCACCTTGACCACCGCGTCCGCCCCGGCCGGAAGGGGGGCGCCCGTGGCGATCTGGGCGCAGGACCCGGACGTCACCTCCCCCTCGGGGAGGCGCCCGGCGTGGAGCACCTCGCCCAGACGGAGGCCGCGGGGCTCGTACCGCGAGGCGCCCACCGTATCGGACGCCTTCACCGCGTAGCCGTCCATGGCAGCGCGGGCGAAGGGGGGGACCAGGATCTCGGAGACGAGAGGGGATGCGAGGACGCTGCCGGAGGCGTCCGCCAGGGGCAGGGTCTCGACCCCTTCGACGGCGCGGACGGCGTCGAGGATTTTTCCGAGGGCCTCTTCGACCGGAATCAGCGTCTTGAGGGTCTTCATGGACTTCGTCTCCCCGACCGGGTGGCGCCGGACGGCCCGTTCCGTCCGGCGGAGGCGAGCTGGATACGGTACCGGGCATGGCCGCGGAATGCAAGGGATGGCGAAGGGAGCCATTCGCGCTGCAGGCAAGTCGTAGGCCTCCCCTTCTTTCCGTAGCCCGCCTCCATGGAAATCCCCCGGGGTGACCCTTAGAAGATTGCAGCCGTCCAAGGGAAGCACGAAACGCGAAGTCCGGCATAGCCCTTGCCTGCACAAAACAGGCGGCGGCGGGAAGCGGAGTGCCGCAAGCCCTTTGGCTTGCAGTGCTGCGCCACTCCACTGCGTTCCGTGGCTCACTACGAACGTCGGCTCGCGCCCAGAAAAACGGTTACAGCGCGCACGGCTCAAGAAGCGCCTTCGCGCCGGGCGCGCAGCGTGTCCACGAAGGCCTCGAGACGCGTTCGGACGCCCGTGCCGTCCGTGTGCTCGTCGATGACGAGCCGCATCACGGGGATGGGGTGGTCCCGCGTCACGGCGGGAAGGATGGAGGCGGCCACCAGCTCGGGCATGCAGGTGAACGGAAGCAGGTGGATCACCCCGTCCACGCCCGCGCGGTGGTAGTCGATCACGCGGGCCAGCGTCACGACGCATTCGCCGCCGGGGGAGAAGGCCAGGTAGTTCCGGGCGACGCGCTTGGCCCGCTTCCGGTCGTTGCGCCGCAAGGGCCGGAAGTGCATGCGGTCGTTCAGCCACTGGCTGATCCAGATCCCCCGGAGGACCTCCACCCCCAGTTTTCCCAGCACGCGCTCGACGTGGAAGTTCGTGTCCGGATCCGCCACCGTGTAGAACTCGCCGACCACGCCCACCCGGAGGACCGGTTCCGCGGGCGGGAGGAGGGGCACCGCGTCCAGGATCGAGAACGCCTCCGCCGTGGACGCCAGGATCCCCCGAAGCGTCCTGGCGTCGGCCACCTTTCGCTTGGCCCTCGCCAGGGCCTTCTCCAGCGCCTTCGGATCCGCGGCGCGGTGCAGGATCCGGTTGGCCCTGTCCTGCAGACCATCGAGGGCCTCCAGCCGCCGGTAGAAGAGGTAGATCTCCCAGACGATCCGCTTCCGGCTGTTGGCGGGGGAGACGGCGACGAGTTCCTTCACGAGGTTCATCAAGGTGTCCGGATTGTCCGTGGAGACCAGATCGAAGACGTATCCCAGTTCCTTGAGGACGTCGTTCTGGGCCACGTCGTAGAAACCGAACCGGCAGGGCCCCCGGCCCCCGATCAGCATGAGGGTATCCGCCCCTTTCTCCAGGTTGAGGATCAGCTCCCCCAGCACGTGCTTGTAGGGAAGGCAGACGGTCTCCGGGCTGACGCGGGCGCCGGCGGCGAGGACCTCGTACCCCGGTCTCGGCGGCGGCAGGGCATCGACGCCGAGGTCGTCGAACAGCCCTTCCAGCGCCAGCGTCAGGTCTCCGATATGGGGGTAGGTGATCTTCATGCGACTCTAGAGCAGCACAACCGTATAGGTTCGCGCGCAAACAGCCGGAGTTTGTAAATCTTTCGACCCTGATCTACATGATTTCTATTCTGATCAACATGATCTTGACTTTGGTTCCATTCCTTTCCAGAAAGAATCATGTTGATCAGAAAAAGATCATGTGAATCAGGCTCGAAAAAACAACCTTACAAAACAGAGATCTTCAGTCCGCCTGTCTCCTCCGGAATGCCGTCGCCATGTCGAGAAACGCTTCGAGCCTCGTCCTCAGGCCCGCCCGGGCCGTGTGCTCGTCGATGAGCAGCCGCACGAAGGGAATGTTTCCCTTCCTGCGCGCGCGCCGGGCCACGATGTCGGCGACGAAGGAATCGGGCCCGCACCCGAAGGCGGACAGCAGGATGATGCCTTCGAGATCGGACCGGGAGAGGTCATGGACGGCGCACTGGACGAGGATGTGGGCGGATTCCCAGTAGACCTCCCGGAACAGGCCCGCCTCGGCGCGCTCGAGAACCTCCTCGGGAACGCTCTCGCAGGTGACGAGGCGGGCGCCGGCCGATTCGAGCCACTCCGTCATCCCCGAGGAGAGGTAGGCGTCATGGATGGTGTAGGGATGGCCGACGAGGGCGATCCGCGGACCGTACGCCTCTTCCCCCTTCCGGAACCGGGAGACGCACGAGGTCTCGTGGCGCTGCTGGGCCTGGCGGGCGGCCTGCAGGGCCTCCTCGCTCGTCTTCCGCGAGGCTCCCAGGCGGCGACCCAGATCCAGGAAGGCGAGACGAGTGAAATCCGGCCCCTTCTTGGCGTTGATCTCCACCGAGAGGATGGGCAGACCCGGCGCCTTCGCCCGGACCAGATCGGGAAGGGCCAGGAACTTGGGGCAGTAGTACCGGTTCGCATTCTTGCTGACGAGCCTGGGAACGAAGACTTCATCGCCCATCGAGGCGGCCCGCTGGACGTGCCCCATGTAGGCCTTGAGCGGGAGGCAGATGTCCGAGAGGGAGGCGCGGACCCCGGCGTCCAGGATCTCCCGGTTCGTGGGCGGGGTGACCGCGGTCTCGCAGCCGATGTTCTCGAAGAAGGTTTTCCAGAAGGGGTGGAAGTAGTGGTAGTGCAGGGCCCGCGGAATGACGATGCGTCTCGAAGGCATGTCAGGAGGATCTCTCGCGTTTCCCCTCTTCGTGGCTGGTCACGGGCCGTCGCCGGGCTTGTCCGCCCTCCTCGCCGGGCGCGTAGGACCATCGAGGGCAACGGCCCCCCCACCGTCCGGCCACGGCACCGTCGATCCGGACCTCGACGATCTCGCAGTGGTTCGAGCAACCGTCGCACACGAAACTGCCCAGTTTCACCTTGCGGGCCGGAAGGTCGAAGCCGTGGAAAGCGGTGGGTCCTTCGTGGGCCTGGGCCAGATAGGCGGCGCCCACGGCGCCCATGACGGCGAAGTGCTCCGGGATCTCCACCGGGAAGCCGAGTTCCTCCTCGAAGGCCTTCACCATGCCCTTGTTGGCGGCCACCCCGCCCTGGAAAAGCGTGGGCGAGGCCACCTCCTTGTCCTTGGCCAGTCCCGACAGGTAGTTGCGCGCCAGGGCGCGGCACAGGCCGGCGATGAGGTTCTCGCGCGTGTGACCGATCTGCTGCTTGTGGATGAGATCGGACTCGGCGAAGACCGTGCACCGCCCCGTGATGTTCACCGGGTTTTCCGCCTGCAGGGCGAGATCGCCGAATTGCTCGATGGGGACGCCCAGCCGCCAGGCCTGGTGATCCAAAAAAGAGCCCGTGCCCGCGGCGCAGATCGTGTTCATGGCGAAGTCCACCACGATCTCGTCCCGGACGATGATGATCTTGGAGTCCTGGCCCCCGATCTCCAGGATCGTGCGGACCCCGGGCTTCGACCGGATGGAGGCGACGGCGTGGGCGGTGATCTCGTTCTTGACGAGATCGGCTCCGACGAGCGCCGCCGCGAGATGACGACCGCTTCCCGTCGTGCCGACCGCCGACGGCTCGAATCCCGGACCCAGATCCTCCCCCAGACGGAGCAGGCCTTCCCGTATGGTTTCCACGGGCCGGCCCTGCGTCCTCTCGTAGCGGGTCCGAAGCACCTCGCCCTGCTCGTCGACAAGGGCGAAGCACGTGCTGATGGACCCGACGTCCACGCCCAGGTAGAAGGATTTCATGTCTCGAACCATGCTCCCGGAGGCGGGAAACCGGACGGGCCGGATCCGCGCGGCGGAGCGCGACGTCACGCCGTTCGCCGGACGTCCGTCTCAGACGGGCACCACTTCCTCCAGCTCCGGGATCCTTTCCTTGAGGACCCTTTCCACGCCGTTCTTCAGCGTCATGGTGCGCATGGGGCATCCCGCGCACGCGCCGAGGAGGCGCACGTGGACCTTGTTCCCCTCGATCTTCACCAGCTCGATTCCCCCTCCGTCCGCCTCCAGGGCTTTCCTCACGTCGGTCAGGGCTTCTTGCACTCTCTCGGAGTCCATCATCATGATCCTCCAGCGTGCCGGCGCGCCTCGTCCGCCGGAAGTCCTCGAATCGGGTCCGGTTACGTCTTGGACATTGTACGGGAAAAGCATGCAGTCCGCCAAGACGCGAAGATCGCAGAGGGTTTCGCGTCTTTGTGGTTGGGTGGTTGCGTGCGTACGCGGTTGGCGCCGCTGAAATCGGACGGCTGAAATCAAAAACGGTTCCGAAAATCCGGGAAAAACCTTGATCGGTGACCGCCTTGGAGGGCGAGGGTCTCCGAAGGACCCGCCATAGCCCCTGCTTGTGCAAGGCAGGCGACGGCGGGCCTCCCGAGCCCAAACCATGGCTCCCCAGGAAACGCCTGGCTCGGGAGGACCCTCGCCCTCCAAAACAGATCCATGGAACCGATACGTTTAGGTGTGGTGCGCTCTAGCCCTACAACGCGAATTCTCGTGGCCGCGTTGTAGGGCTAGGGGCCGTCGTGTTCGTTCTCGAGGCGCTGCAGCCTTTCCATGGCCCGGTCGTAGGCGTCGTGGTCGAAGGAGCCGTCGCCGGGGAGCGCTTCGATGGGGACGGGGAACTCGATGTCCCGGGGGATGGCCTCGATGAACTGTCTCCGGTAGCGGGGGGACTGCATCCGGCAGCACATCTGTCTCCGGCCGAACTCGAAGTGTCGGACCATTTTTTCCCAGATGGCCTGGAGGGGGATCTCGCGGACGGAGCCGAAGCTGACGGGGTTGAAATCGCAGGGGTTCACGTCTCCGTGGCAGGTGACATAGACCTGCGAGAAGCCGCCAAAGCAGCCGGCGCCGGCGGGGGAATTCACGAGGGCCATGGGGATGACGCCCATGGGGGATGCCGCCCCGTGGAAGCCGTCGGCCAGCGCCAGGACCGCTTTCTTCTCCTCCTCGGAAAGGATGAGATCGCATCGCCAGAGGAGTTTGCCGGACGGGATGCAGTCGAAGATGGTCGTCTCCTTCGCGCCGGCGTCCCGTGCCTGTTCGAGGAGGGTTTTCAGTCCCCCGGAGACGAGGTTCTCGCTCGTGGCGTAGGTGGAGACGCCCGCCATCAGGCCCGCGTCCAGGGCGTTTCGCAGGCCACGCCAGGCGCGTTCGTGGCAGCCGGGAAGTCCGCGGAGGCGGTCGTGGGAAGCCGGATCGGCGTCGTCGATGGAGACGTTGAGTGAGAAGAGACCGGCGTCCTTCAGCGCCCTCGCGGTGTCCGCATCGAGGCGCCATCCGTTGGTGAAGATCATGACGACGGCCCGGTCCTTGTCGACGTAGCGGATGAGGTCCATCAGATCGTCGCGGAGGAGCGGCTCCCCGCCGGTGAAGATGATCAGGTTGGCGCCGAGGTCGAGCGACTCGTCGACGATGCTTCGGATCTCGTCGCCGGAGAGGTCGGCGCGTTTCAGGCGTCCCTGGCGCTGGAAGAGGTCGGCGCTGCAGTGGGCGCACCGGCACTGGCAGGCGGACGTGACGGCGATGTTCACGGTGGCGGGAAAGACGTGGCCGTAGAGCATCTCCTTCAGTTTCCGCGTGAGGGAGCGGACGCCGGCGGGGGTGGGTTGCGGGGGGTTGTAGAGGTTGTAGACGTTGGCGCCGTCGACATGGGCGATGACCTTGAGGCCGTTGAGGGTCTTGACGAGCTGGTGGACGAAGGGGGCCGCGTCGTCGGCGGCGGCGCCTTCGATCCCGGCGACGAGTCGGCCGTCGTCGTCGCGCTGCAAGTCCAGCGAGAGGATGTCGTACCGAGGCATGCAGCCCTCCAGAGACCGCCGGTGTCAGATCCCCCGTTCCCGGCAGTATCGCTCCACGTCCAAGGCGGCCTGACAACCCATGCCCGCCGCCGTGACGGCCTGCTGATAAGTGGGATCGGCCACGTCCCCCGCCGCGAAGACCCCCGGGACGTTGGTCGCCGTCCCCTCGAACGTGACGAGGTATCCCTTCTCGTCCATGGCCACCTTCCCTTTCAGGAAACCCGTATTGGGGTCGTGCCCGACGGCGATGAAGAGCCCGTCCACCGGGAAATCGGACGTCTCCCCCGTTTTCACGTTCCGGATCCCGAGGGCCTGCACCCGCCCTTCCCCCTTCACGGCTTCCACCACCGTATCCAGGAGAAGATCGATTTTCGGGTTCTTCCGGACCCGTTCCTGGTTGATCCGGGCGCCGCGGAATCCCTGGCGGCGGTGGATCAGCGTGACCCTGGAGGCGAAACGGGACAGGAACAGGGCCTCGGTGAGGGCGGAATCCCCTCCCCCGACGATGGCGACGGGCTTGCCGCGGAAGAAGGCGCCGTCGCAGGTCGCGCAGGCGGAAACGCCGCGCCCGCGGAAGTCAACCTCGTTGCGCGCCCCGAGCCAGCGGGCGGAGGCGCCCGTCGCCACGACGATCGCGTCGGTTTCTCGCCACCCGTCGCAACATTTCACGCGGAGCGGGTCCGGGCCGGGGTCGAGATCCTCCGCGGCGTCCAGGATGAATTCGACGCCGAACTTCTCCGCCTGCCGCTTCATGCGCGACACGATCTCCATCCCCCCGATCCCCTCGGGAAATCCCGGGAAGTTCTCGACGTCGTCGGTGATGATGAGCTGTCCCCCCGGCTGGCTTCCCTCGAACACCTGGGTGCGGAACCCGGCCCGCCCCAGGTAGAGGGCGGCGGTGCAGCCGGCGGGTCCCGAGCCGAGGATGATCACGTTGGGCATGCTTCCTCCTACAACGTTCGGCGCCGGGCCATCCTACGGGAGGCCGGAAAAGGCGTCAACGAATGGCTCGGGCCAAGCGTTTGACCGGGGACCCCCGCCGGTCTATAGTGTCTCGATTCTTCTGAAAGGATTCTTCATGCATCTGTTGACGCTTTTGGACTGGACGGCGGAGGACGTGTCCAACGTGCTCCAGCGCGGCCTCGACATCAAGAAGGACCCGGAAGCGTATGCGAGCGCCTTTGCGGGGAAGACGCTCGCCCTCCTGTTCGAGAAGACGTCCACGCGGACGCGCTCCAGTTTCGAGGCGGGGGCCGCCCGCATGGGCGGGCACGCCATGGTGCTGGACGCCCGGAGCACGCAGCTGGCCAAGGGCGCCTCCCTGAAGGACGAGATCCGGTGTCTGGCGCGCTACGCGGACGCGATCGCGGCGCGCGTCTACGACCATGCGTCCTTGCAGGAGATGGCGGCCCATTCGCGGGCTCCGGTCCTGAACGCGCTGTGCGACCGCTACCATCCGTGCCAGGCGCTCGCCGATCTCATGACGCTTCAGGAGAAGATCGGCGACCTGAAGGGGAGAAAGCTCTGCTACGTGGGGGACGGGAACAACGTCTGCAACTCGCTGATCATCGCCTGCGCCCGCGTCGGCATGCGGATCGCCGTGGCCTCGCCCGAAGCGTACGATCCTCGAGAGGACGCCGCGGCCGAGGGAGAGAAGGCCGGGGTCTTCTCCCTGCACCGGGACCCGCGGGACGCCGCCGCGGGGGCGGACGCCGTCTACACGGACACGTTCGTGTCCATGGGCCAGGAGGAGGGCAAGGAGAAACGGCTCGCGGATCTGGCTCCATTCCAGGTGACCCGGAGTCTTCTGGGCTCGGCCTACTTCATGCACTGCCTGCCGCTGTACCGGGGCCAGGAGGTGGCCGAGGACGTCCCCGAGTCGGACAAATCGATCATCTTCGATCAGGCGGAAAACCGGATGCACGTGCAGAACGCCGTGCTCCTCACCTGCCTCGAGAAAGGATGACATGAAAGCGTGCCCCGGGCGGACCGAATCGAACACCGCTGATGGGAGGACACATGCAACGCATTCCTACGCTGATCATGGGTGCCGCCGGACGGGACTTCCACAATTTCAACGTGCGGTTCCGCCACGACGAGTCCCATGAGGTCAAGGCCTTCACGGCCGCGCAGATCCCCTTCATCGTGGGCCGCACGTATCCCGCCGCGCTCGCCGGCCCGCTCTACCCCGAAGGCATCCCCATTTTCGACGAGAGCGAGATCGAGGACCTGATCCGCACGCGGGGGATCCGGGAGGTCTTCTTCTCCTACAGCGACATCTCCTACGAGACGCTCATGAGCCGCGCCTCGATCGTCCAGGCCGCCGGCGCCGACTTCGTCCTGGCCGACCCGCATCCCCTCATGCTGCCGGCCACCAAGCCCGTGATCTCGGTGTGCGCCGTGAGGACGGGGTGCGGGAAGAGCCAGAGCACGCGGAGCATCGCCGGCATTCTCGAAGCGCAGGGCATCAAGACGGCCGTGGTAAGGCACCCCATGCCCTACGGGAAACTGCTGGAGCAGCGGTGCCAGCGCTTCGATACGATCGAGGACCTGAAGCGCCACCGATGCACCATCGAGGAGATGGAGGAGTACGAACCGCACCTGCAGAAGGGGTTTTTGGTCTTTGCCGGCGTGGACTACGAGGAGATCCTGCGGGCCGCGGAGGAGGCCGCCGACATCGTGCTCTGGGACGGCGGCAACAACGATCTCCCCTTCTTCCGGCCGGATCTCCACATCGTGGTGGCCGACCCCCACCGTCTCGGCCACGAGCGCCGCTACTACCCCGGCGAGCTGAACGTCCGCCTGGCCGACGTCCTCGTCATCAACAAGGAGGATTCGGCGGACGCCGGGAACGTGGACGCGCTGGCGGCGTCGCTGAAGGGCCTCAATCCCGAGGCCGCCGTCGTCCACGCCGACTCGCCCCTCACGATCCAGGATCCCGGGTCCATCCGGGGGAAGCGGGTGCTGTGCGTCGAGGACGGACCCACCCTGACGCACGGAGAGATGGATTTCGGCGCGGCGGTCCTGGCCGCGCGGCGGCTGGGGGCGGCCGAGATCGTGGACCCGCGGCCCTGGGTCCAGGGGACGATCGAGGAGACCTTCCGGAAATACCCGGGCATCGGCCCCCTGCTGCCGGCCATGGGGTATTCGCCGGAACAGATCCGCGACCTGGAAGAGACGATCCGGCGGGTGGAATGCGACGCGGTCCTCATCGGGACCCCCATCGACCTGACCCGTCTCGTGACCATCGACAAGCCGACGCACCGGGTGGAATACGAGCTCGCGGAGAAGGGGGATGTCAGGCTGAGCGCGATCGTGGCATCGTTCCTGGAGGCGCGCGGCATCCAGGGTTCGTAGCGAAACGGAATGCAGCCCTTCCCTCGGTACCACGCCCGCCAGGACCGCCGGCTGTTCCCCGCAAAGCCCTTGCCTGTGCAAGGCGGCGACGGCGGGTCCAGCCGGCGCCTAAGAAGAGAGGTTCTCGGCGCGCGTGAGGACCCAGGTCCCGTCCGGGCGCTTCCGGAAGAAGATGCGGAAGGTCCCCAGGAAGCGTGCCCCCATGGGCGAGGAGGCCGGCAGGCGGAGCAGGACCTGGACGCGTGCGCGGGCGAGCCCGTCCTCCAGGATCTCCACGTCTTTCTTCCAGTAGTCGAACCGCTCCATCTTCTGCCCCGCCAGGTGTTTCTTCACGAGCGCTTCGAGGTCTTCCCGCCTCATCTCCTCCAGGGCGAAATCGTCGTCGAGGTGGGCGAACGCCTCGTCCCAGCGGCCTTCGAGGGCGCAGGATCGGAGGTCTTCCAGGATCCGGTCGACGCGCTCGGCGTCCGTGACGACGAGTTTCTCGACGAGGAAGCCGAGCAGGACGGCGAGGGCGGCCAGGGGGAGGAGAATCCGCAGGCGGAGAAAGGCCCTGATTCCCGGAGGGGAGAACCCGCCCGTCGTGGAGGAGGGGGCGTCGGCGGCCATGATTTCACGCTCAGGCCTCGGAGGCTTCGTCCTTTTTCGCCAGCAGTTTGGTCAGCGTGACGGAGTTTCCCTTCTCGTTGTATTCCAGCCTGTCCGTGCACTTCATCATGAGCATGATGCCCAGTCCCCCCAGCCGTCCCTGCTGGTGGCGCTCGCGTGCGGCCATGAGGGCGTTGCCGCCCGCGCCGCGCTGCGTGTACAGGCGGTGGTCGAAGCCCTGTCCCTCGTCGGTGACGCTGGCCGTGATCTTTTCATCGTCGAGGAGGTAGAGGATGTCGATGATCTTGTCGCGCCGGTGCCGGTTTCCGTGCTGCGCGGCGTTTCCGATGGCCTCGCGGAAAGCGGCGCACAGGGCGACCTGTCCCTCGTCGTCGAGGCCGGACCTCTCGAAGAGCTGGGCCCCCACCTCGTTGGCGCGATCGATGAACGCGGCCTGGGTGGAAAACTTGAAATGGACCTCCTGGCGGAAGATCGCCTCTTCCTCCGCCATGCGCGCCAGTTCCGTCTCCGCCTTGTCCAGCAGGGCCTTGACCTCGAAGGGCTGGACGATGGACTGGTCGGAACAGATGCGGAAGGCGTCGGTCCGGTTGGGGTCCTGGCCGGAGGGGAGCATGGCGATGGTGGGGAGACGGGAGGTTTCCGGGTGGCATTTGATCCGTTCGAGGAGCTTCTGGGAGTCGGGGATGGGGTCGTCGAGGATGACCTGGTAGGCGTCTCCGCTCTCGATCTTGGCGAGCGCGGCTTCGGTGTCGGTGGCGATGTCCACGTTCCAGCCCGCTTTCCGGAAATGGAACTCGAGTGTCTTGGCGAAGAAGTCCTCCTCGGGGATCACGAGGATGATCGTGGAGGTCTTGAGGCGCGCGATCTGTTCGCGGAGATCGGGGTCGGGCGTGAAGGTGAGTTTCTTGTCGTCCCCCATCTCGGTCTTGAGGCCGGGGTCCAGGGAAAAGGAGATGATCTTT
>CAZDSO010000029.1:0-34772 GCA_964508045.1 uncultured Planctomycetia bacterium
CGAAGCGTATCGAGGCCGGTTTCCCGGTTGAGGCGCATCTTGGCGTCCTCGCGGTTCGTGAGGTCGTACTGGAAGTGGAGGAGGTAATCCAGGCTGTCCAGGAAGAAGAAGGTCATCAGCAAGAGCCCCATGGACAGGCCCACGCCGAAGATCACGAAGGCGGAGCGGCCCTTGAAGCGGGTGATGTTCCGCAGCACGATCTTCCAGGTGAAGGGGATCCGCTTCCACAGGAACCGGAAGGTTTCGGCCAGCGTTCCGCCCGCATAGGGCGCCGGCGGTTCGGGCCGCATGGCCTCGGCGGGGGCGATCTTCAGCGTCCGGCGCCCGGCGACGTAGCCGGCCACGAGCGGGCCCAGCAGGCCGAAGGCGAGGCCGAAGACGAACAGGTCGGGGTAGACCTGGTGGCGGAGCAGCGGGAAGCGGAAGAACGACGTGTACATCTGCACCATCGACCGCGCCAGCAGATCGCCGGCAACCAGCCCCCCCGCCGTGCCGATGAGGCCGATCGCCCCGGAGATGCCCGCGTAGTGCAGCAGCACCTGGGCGTCACGGTAGCCGAACGCCTTGAGCACGCCGATCTGCTCGCGTTGCCTTTTGATCATCCTGCCCGTGATGATGAAGAGGATGATCGAGGCCACGAGGAGGAACATCATCGGGACCGTCCTCCCCATGGCTTCCAGGCCCTTCAGCTCGTCGTTCAGGGAACGGTAGGAGATCTGGTCCTTCCGCTCGAGCTTGGCGATGACGCCGTAGGGGTCCAGCAGCCCGTCGATCCGCTCCAGCATGGCCTCCGGGTCCGCCCCGTTGTCCAGCCTGACCACGACGTCGTTGACGGCGTTCCCGTAGCCGAAGACCTCCTCGACGAAGGTCCGGGGCGCCCACAGGATCCCGAAGCCCTCCGGGTTGGGCACGAAGTCCTGGATGCCGCGGATCACGTAGATGTACTCGGGGCTCAGCGCCGTGCCCGACGTCCTAAGCGTGACCTCCTTGCCGTTGATGAGGGCGCGGAACGAATCCCCCGCCTCGAAGCCGTTCGCCTCGGCGAATTCCTGGCTCAGCAGCACCTTCGGCGCGTCCGGCGGGGAGGGGTAGGTCCCCGAGGCGATGTGTACGTCGTTGACGTGCTCGACGTTCCTGTCGGGAATCGAGATGATCCGGCCGATCGCGGGATCCGGATGGTCCTCGAGATCCAGCGTCACGTCGAAGACCAGGCGGCCGCCGGCCCTCGCGACGCCGTCGAGCGCCGCGACGCGGTCCACCACGGAGGCGGGGGCCCTCTCCACGGTGAAGAAGAGGTCCGCCATGCGGTAGTCCCGCATGTAGGCGTCGCGGGTCAGGGTCAGGTCGCGGAAGGCGCTGTTCACGGCGGTGAAGGCGGCGATCCCGCAGACGATCACGGCCGCGACGGCGAGAACCTGGCCCTTGACCTGCCAGAGGTCGCGCAAAAGTTTCCGGGTCATCGGTGCAGGACGCCACATCGCTCCAACCCATCAGGCAAAACGGTTTCGCGCGACGCGCGATCAGGTCGCCTTGAATCAGGTTGATCAGTCTGCCCCGAAGCCCCCGCACGGAAATTCCAGGCGAGGGGCATCAGGTTGATCAGGGATTACCACTCGATCTCCTCCGGATCCGCGCGCCGCTCGTTCTCCGTCACCTCGGTCACGCGGCCGCTGCGCATCTTCGCCACGCGGTCGGCGAGCGCTGCGATCGCCACGTTGTGCGTCACCATCACCATGGTGAGCCCCGTCTGGTCGTTGATCTGTTGCATCAGGCGGAGGAGGTGCTTCGCCGTCTCGTAGTCCAGCGCGCCCGTGGGCTCGTCGCAGAGGAGGAAGTCCGGGTTCTTGGCCAGGGCCCGCGCCACGGCGACGCGCTGCTGTTCGCCGCCGGACAGCTGGGAGGGGAAGTGGTCGGCGCGGTCCTTCAGCCCGACCTTGTCCAGGGTCTCCAGCGCGTCCAGGGGGTCCGGGACGATCTCCGTGGCCAGTTCCACGTTCTCGCGCGCCGTGAGACTCGGGATGAGGTTGTAGAACTGGAAGATGAACCCCACCGAGGCGCGCCGGTAATCCGTGAGCTGGGATCCGGAGAACGCCGCCAGGTCGCGCTCCCGGTACCGGATGTGCCCCGAGGTGGGGGAGTCGATGCCGCCGAGGATGTTGAGCAGCGTGCTCTTCCCGGAGCCGCTGGGCCCCAGCACCACGAGGATCTCCTTCTCGAGGACCGCGAGGTCGGCGTCGCGCAGGGCGTGGATGTCCACCTCGCCCATGTGGTAGACGCGGGAGACCTTTTCCGCCGAGATGAGGACCGGTCGGTCCACGGTTTGAGTTTTCCAATAAGAGAACAAAACATTCTACGGGAAGCCGGAAAAAAAGACGAGTTTCCTGGTGGGCTACGCGAAGACGGATTCGGCGATCCGTGGCCGCGGGATCGCCGTGGTCCCGGACCTGGTGATCCCGTGGCCCGGGACACACGCCCGCCCGCCCCAGGGGCGGTACGGGCGGGCCTCCCAGAAGCGGCAACGTTGAAACGGTTTCAAAGAACCGAGCATTTCAAGTGGGTCTTGGGTTTTCCCTGCATGGCGTTTCGGAAAAACCAGCGTTGCAGGGTCATTCCTCCCACTCGATGGATTCCTGGACGGCGGGGGAGTCCAGGTCGGAGGGGGGGACGAGGCGGCGGCCGCACTTGGTGCACTTGATGGTCTTGCCTTCCTCGTAGCCGATGACGTTGTACCGGGTGGCGCACCCCTCGCATTCGAGGATGGTCTTGTTCTGGTCCCGGAGGATGTTCTGGACCTGCTCGACGGTGAGGTAGCCCTTGTTGACGAAGATCTCGCCGAGCCGGAAGAAGAGGCCGAGCTTGGCGGCCCGCGCCTGCTCGCGAACGCATTCGTAGACGCGGTTCAGCGTGGTGTACTTCTTCTTGACGGCGAGGAAGCCGAAGGCGATGTCGGATTTCTGCTCGTCGGGGTCCGTGGCGGGGCGGTTCTGGTTCTGCTTCTGGATCTCGAGGACGTGGCGGAGCTGTTCCTTGCTGATGAAGCCCATCTCCAGGAGGATCATGCCGATGAGCTTGAGGCCGCCGGCTTCCTCCTGCACCTTGAGGCTCTCGTCGAGCTGCTTCTGGGTGATCATGCCCTCGCGGAGGGCGATCTTCCCGAAGAGCATATCTTCTTTGAGCAGTGGAGGTTTCATGACTCTACCGCTTCATGATAGGCGCCACGGGAATCCCCGTCAACGGGGCCCTTCGGGGGATTTTCCGGTTTCGGGGGGCGGGTGGGGAGGGGGCGCCTCGGGCCCGTTCCCCTCGCCCGGGGCGTCCGGCTCCGGCTTCACCTCGATCCGGATGTCGCCGAAATCCTCCTCCTGCTCGGCGTTGACCCGGTTCTGCCGGATGAGCTCCAGAAGGGCGAGGAAGGCGCCGATGAGATAGAGTTTCCCCGCGGTGGGGGGCACGACATGGCTGAACGCCGAGAGCCCTTTCTTCCGGATGTGTTCGACGATGTGCAGGATGTGGTCCTCGATGGGGACGTCGTCGTAGACCACGGGTTTCAGGTCTTCCAGGAGGATCTCCTTCGAGATGCGCAGGAAGGAGGAGAAGATGTCGTAGATGGTCACGCCGTCGGGCAGGAGCGTCTCTTCTTCCTCGTCCTCCTTTTCTTCCTCTTCCTCCTCGAAGGGCGATACGATCCGCCTGGAATAGAGGAGGGCCCGGCGGTCTTTCCGCCGCCGGAGCCAGCGGGAGGCTTCCTTGTAGACGCGATACTCGAGGAGGCGCTGGATCAGGTCGGACTCCTCGGCCAGGAGCTCGGGGTCGAGGCCCTCGTCCTCGGAGGTCGGGGTCGGCAGGAGGGCGCGGGATTTCATTTCCGTGAGCCTCGCGGCCATGACGAGGAAATCGCCGGCGATTTCGATGTCGATGATCGAAAGCCCTTCCAGGTAGGCCACGAACTGGTCCGCGACGCGGGCCACGGGGATCCCCTCGATGGTCAGCTCGTCCCGGCCCACCAGATGGAGGAGCAGATCCAGCGGCCCGCAGTAGACGTCGAGTTCGACGGTGTAGCTCATGACGGATGTCCGAGTGGCCCCCTCAGCTGCCCCGCGCGTAGATCATTTCCACCCCGAAATACGCGACGTTCAGGATCGGGTCCAGGAAAAACCAGATGACCCCCGAATAGAGGAGGAGGATCACGATCATGATGCCGGCGAAGCCGACCCGGCGGAAGGGCTCCTCCAGCTGGGGAATACAATACGAAAGGACGTGGGATCCGTCCAGCGGAGGGACGGGGACCATGTTGAACACGGCCAGCAGGAGGTTGAGGATGATTCCGTAGAAGAGGAGGAAGAACCCGAGGCTCTTCCAGGGGAGAAAGGGGTGCAAAACGAGAAGCAGGAGGAAGCTCAGGACCGCGAGCACCAGGTTGGATCCGGGGCCCGCCAGGGAGACCAGCATGTCCTGCTTGCGCGTCAGGCGGAAGGGATTGACGGGAACCGGCTTGGCGCCTCCGAAAGCGAATCCGAAGGTGAGGACCATCAACACGGGCATGAGTATGGTCATGAAGGGGTCGATGTGGGCGAGGGGATTCAGGGTAAGACGTCCGGCCTGGCGGGCCGTGGGGTCCCCGAAGCGGTCCGCGGTCCAGCCGTGGAAGTACTCGTGGGTCACGGCGGACATCACCAGGACCCCGATCTGGATGGCCCAGGTCGCGTACGTGAAGGTGGTCTCGTTCATGGGAAGAAGAGGAATCTCGCTTTGTCGGAAGTGCGGAGAATGATATCATATTCGGCGTCTGCAAAGTACGCGGCGTTTCTTGCGACGCGAAAAGACCGAGAGGAGAACCGATGCCACTGAGGAAGACCAAGCTCCTGGTCATCGACGTCGACGGCACCATGACCGACGGGAAGATCTACATCGACTCCAACGGCAACGAGATCAAGACCTTCTCCGCCCACGACGGAACCGCCCTCAAATTGCTGAAGGACGCCGGCATCGAGGTGGTGCTCCTCACCGCCCGCGAATCCCCCGCCCTCACGGAGAGGGCGCGTGAGCTCGGCATCTCGGACGTCCACCAGGGCGCCACGGACAAGATCGAGGTCCTCACCAAGTACCTCAACAAGTTCAAGGTCGACCTGTTCGAAACCGCCTACATCGGGGACGACTTCTCGGACCTGCCCGTCATGCGGCAGGTGGGGTATTCCTTTGCCGTGGCCAACGCCCGGGAACCCGTCAAGGAGTTCGCCCATTACGTCACTGAGGCCAAGGGCGGCGAAGGCGCCGTCTCCGAGGCCGTCATAAAACTGCTCAAGGCCCAGAACCTCTACGACAAGATCATCGGACGGTACCTCAAGTAGGCGACCTGCCAGTGGCCTCGCGTCTTGAACCCCTCGGGGCGGGCCCTCGTCGCCCGCATGCCCTCCGGCGGGCGTTCCGCTTTCTCGCCTCCCTCGCCTTGCTGGGCGGCGCCGTGTTCCTCCTCCACCTCGCCGTCGATCCCCCCGACGCCTCCTCCCCGCGCCCCGCACCCCCGAAAACGCCGTGGCAAAGCGACGAGAAGATCCAGCATTTCCGCTACGACAACTACGACGCCTCCGGACGGCTCGCCTGGGTCCTGCGCGGAAAGGAGGCGTTCTTCGACGCCGACGAGGGCATCCGCGTCGTGCAACCCGAAGCCGTTCTCCGGGCAACCCGGGAAAGCCCCGGCCACGGAAAACGATGGGTCCTGAAATCGGAAAACGCCTTCCTGCGCCTGCCCGAAGAGGAAATGCAGCGCCTGCGAAAGAACCTGGGAAAACCCGGCGACCAGACGCCCGCCCCCCAACGCCGCGGGAACCGCGCCGAGATCCGCTTCCCGGGAGACGTCACCGCCATGTCCGAAGGAGGACTCGAGGTCCGCACCGCCGGCCTCGTCTGCTCCGTCCCCCTGCGCAAGAAGACCGACCCCGAGGACCTCGCCGCCGAAGCGCGCCTCGAAACGGACCGCGAGGCCGTCGTCACCGGCCCCGGCATCCTCTTCCAGGGGTCCGGCTTCTCGGCGGACGGCGAGAGCCTCGCCTTCTCACTCCGGCGCGCCGTGTCGCTGTCCCTCGACGCGCACGTGAAGGAGATGCCGGCCCTCGGCGAGGCCTTCCGGGGACGGGGAGGCGTGCAGATGGCTTCTCCCGCGGGGGCGACGCTTCGACTCGATCCCGCCTTCCTCGACAAGCGACACGGCCCCTTCCAGGTCCGGTTCGCCGGGCCGGTGACCCTGCTTGATTTCCTCCCGGCAGGGAATGCGGGCGTTCGCGCGGTGTCGGCGCTCCGGGCGGACGCCGCCGACATCGAAGCCCGGGTCCCGCCCGTGTGGGACGAGGGCGGGGACCGGGTCCTGCTTTCCGCCCTTCGCGCCCACGGCGACGTGCGGGCGTGGAACGGAAACGCACTGGGGTCGATGGAAAGCGCCTTCCTCGCCCGCGAGGTCGTCCTCGAACGGAAGGGCGCGGACCGGTCCTGGACCTTCCTTGGCGAGCCCCGGGCCTGGATGTGGGAGGGGGCGAAGTGGCGCAGCGGCGTGTTCCCCGACAGCGGAGCCGCCGTGCCGGGGGCGGGCGACGCGTGCCTCTTCGTGAAGGCGAGAGAGCGCGTCGAGGTGCGCGAGGAAAGCCTGGAGGAGGGGGGGAAAACGATCACCGTCGACGCCTCGGGCCCCGTCCTCGCGTCTTCCTGGCGCGAGGCGGTCTCCCCCGCGACGGATTACCCCCTGGCCCAACTCGCGGATCTGGAGGCGGTCCTGTCGGCGTGCACGGCCAAGGCCCTCCTCGCCTCCCGTGGCCGGGCCGAAACCATGGCGTTCGTGTTCGAGCAACGCGGGGAGGAAACGCGCCTGCGTTCGTTCCGCGCCTCGGGAAACGTCGTGATGGAAGATTTCGGCGGGGAGGACGACGCGCCCGAGGCCCGGGTCGAGGCCCGGGAAGCGCGTTTTCTCGAACGCACCGGGAAGGACCAAAGAATCACCGAACTCGAGCTCGACCAGCCTTCCCTCGTCGTTCTGCCGGGGACGCGGCTCGAACCCTTCGGCGCCGCGCGCGAGGACGGGCGGCTCCGGCCGATGGGGCCGTCGCCCCGGGGCGTGAGCATGGAGGGGCGCCCGGGATCGAAGGCCGTCCTTCGATCCGAGCGCACGAGAGAAGGAGACGCCTGGGTGGAGAGGGAGCGCCGCGTCCGGATCCGGGGCGGAGGGTCGCTGGTCCTCCGGGACCCTCCCTCGCCCCCAAGCGGGGGATCCTCGAACCGGCTGGAGGGGGAGGACGTCGAGGTGGTCTTCGCGCCCGTCCGGTCGGACGGAAGCACGCGCTGGGTCGCCCGCCGGGCCGCGTGGAAGGGGGTGGGGTCGTTTCTCCGGCGGGGGGAGGCGGGGGAATCGCTTCGCCTGTCGGGAGCCGACCGCATGACGTGGGAGCGGGACGAGGAGACGGGCGTGGAGAGGGGGCGCGTCGCCGGGAAGGCGCCGGCGCTGGACTACCGGTTTGCGCCTTCCGGGAGGGAACGGGGGGAGGCCCGGGGGATGGGGGGCGTCCGGTGCGTCACGGCCGGCGCGGCCTCGCTTCGCCTGGCGCGCGAGGACGGGACCGGCGCGTACGCCCCCGAACGGGTCGAGATCGAGATCCCCGGAGAAGCCGACCTGGTGGCCTGGGAGGCGGGGAAGAGCCCCGAGGAGCCGGAATGGCGTTTCCGGGCGAAGGAAGCGACGCTCGTTCTCGGACCGGATCGACGGGGCGTGCAGGGCCTCGCGTCGCTGGAAACGGGCTCCGGCACGCGGTTCTTCAACTACGGTTCATCGGGCGTGCTCGAGGCCTGGGGGGAGGGGGAGGCGCTCCGCCTGCGACGCGAGGGGGACGAGGGACGGCTCGCCGGATCGCTGGGAGGCCCGGCCGCGTTCTTCCTCCGCGGGACGGGCGCGTATCCTCCCTTCACCGCGGAGACGCCGGAAGCGGGCGCGAAGCTTTCGTGGGCGCACCTGGAATCCGAGGGTCCGATCCGCCTCGAGGCCCTTCCCGAGACGCAGGGGGATCCGATTCGCGTGTCGGCGTCGGAGGGGGCTTCCCTCACCTTCGCGACGCCGGGGACGGCGGGGGAGACGGGCGAGAGGGTCCAGGCATCCTCCCGGACGATGTCGCTCGAAGCGGTCCCGCGGTCCGGGCCGGAAGGCGGCTTCGGGCGGGCGGAGATCAGCCTGGAAGGGGACGCGAACATCCTCGTGTGGGAAGGAGCGGTCTCGGACCCGCAACCCGCATGGACGTTCAGCGCGGGCCGGGCCGAAGTCGTGGTGCTCCGCCGGGAAGGAAGCGCGGCGCCGGAAGTGAAGACGCTGGACGCGTTCGAGGGCGTCCAGCTGCGCCATGTCGCGCCCGACGGGAGCGTGGACGTGCTCGGACAGGGAAAGGATCTGCATGCGTCGAGGGTCCGGCGGGAAGGCGGGGGAGCGTGGGAGGGGGATCTGCTGGGTCCTGCATTCTTCGATCTGAAGCCGGGAGGGGATTTTCCTCCGCTGGAGGGGAAGAAGGGGGCGGCCTCGAAGATCCGGACGATCCACCTGGCGACCCCCGGCGCCGTGCATTTCGCCCTGACCGGTGTCCGTCCCGGCTCGAAGGAGGAGAGCTCGGTCGCGCTGCAGGCGGGAAGCCCGGCCACCCTGTCCGTCGAGGCGGGGGAGGAGGGGGGGACGGGGGATCGGCGCGCGGACATGCGGTCGGAGGGCCTGTCGGTGCGGGGGTCGCGCGCGAAGGATGCCGAGGGGGGCTGGGTCCTTTCGGAAGCGAAGGGCGAGGGCGAGACGGAGGTGGTGGAGAGGGGGGACGGCCTCGAGGTGACGGCGACGGGCCGGGATTTTTCCTACGTCCCGAAGGGGGGCATGGAGCGCTTCCGGGGCAAAGCGGTGAGGGTCCGGATCGAGCCTCAGGGGGAGGGGAACTAGCCCGGATTATTCATGAAAACTACTGCGGTCGCCGCAAGCACATGATCTGCTTCGTCGCTGCGACGATTCCGGCCCTCACGTGGCGCTTTGGCCACGCTCCGGACCGGAATCGTCTTGCTCCTCGCATCTCAGGCACTTGCGGCAACCTCGCTACGTCTTCATGAATCATCCGGGCTAGGGAAAAAGAAGGGCCCGGCGCGCGGCGCCGGGCCCTTTCGTTTTTCATCCTTGCCCGCGCGTGTCAGTTCCTGACGCGAACGAAGAGGCGGACGTTCTCCATGTCGTCGCACTGCTTCCCGAAGAAGAACATGGTCTTGGAGAGCATGTCGATGGGTCCCGTCTCCGGAAAGACGGAGGGGGTCTTGTAGAAGCCGGCTTCGGGGGCCACGATGCTGTGCATGGAGAGGTTGTCCACGATCTCCGGATGGGGCAGACCGTTCTGCTCGTACCAGGTGCCGCCGACGGTCCTCTCGTTGTAGTAGAGATGCCCGCCCTGGGAGAAGAAGACCGCCACGGTGTTCTTGCGAAGGAGCGGAGGGCCATCTTGAAGGAGCAGCTCCACGTTGCTGGCTTCCCCGGTGTCCAGGTCGGCGGGCTGTTCGGTCAGCGCCGGCCAGAAGGAAGCGCCTGCGGAGCCGTCGACGTCCACCTCGCGGTATCGCAGGGCCTCGCTCGAGCCGGGCGCGCTGCGCTCTTCGACGATGAACAGGTGGTGGTGCGAGGGGGCGTGGGCATCGGTGCCCGCCTTCCACGGCGTGGTGGTCGTCTGGAATTCGATGACCTGCCGGGAATTGGAGAATCCCAGCGTGGATTCGCCGGTGTCGGCGGCGTCGCCGCTGATCTCCGTTGCGCTGACGCCGTCCCAGACGAACAGACGGGCCTCGTGCGGATCCCCCGGGCTTTCGACGAGGGGGTTGCCGTCCCCGTCGCCGATGAAGTAGACGTAGACGGCGCCGCCGCCTGCGTCGAGCGCGACGGCATTCTCCAGGACGTCCGAGCCGACGGACCAGAAGGGATGATCATCGTCGTTTTCCCAGATCTTGGTGTCGGAATCCGAGCCCGCGCCGGTGGAGAGGGTGGGCGCGGTGGTCGCGTTCGCGCCGAGTTCGACGTCGAGGAAGGCCGTGCGCAGCTGGAAATTCTCGTAGTCGGCGCTGTCGGGCTTCTGGACGAAGAGGACGTTCATGCGGGTGAGGTCGCTCTGGAAACCGACGCTGTACTTCATCATGTCCTGCATCTCCCAGTCCACCACGTTGGGGATGTCGGTGTTTTCCTGGTAGTCGTCGTTCATCCTTACGGGCGAGGCCAGGATCGAATCGGCCAGGGTGCGTGCAGCGCCGCCTTCGGGCACGGTTTGGATCGCCTGCATGAACAGGCAGGTGGTGGGTTCGGCAGTGGAGTAGCCCTGCCGCCACCCTACGCCGATCCAGGAGCCGTCGCGGCTGATGGCGGCGATGATGTTGTCGACATCGAAGGGGTCACCGGTATCCGTTCCGACGTAGTTGTCGATCTCGTCCTGCTCCACCGAGGGGCCGGCGGGGTCGACGACGGCGAGCATCACGTCCTTGTCGGGATGCACGCCGGAGCCGGTGGTGGTGGACACGAACCCCTCCTCCTTCCAGATCACGTAGAGGCGGCCGAGTCCGTGGTCTTCCCCGTAGACCCATTCCGTCATCTCGGCCGTGACGGCGTTGTCGGGGTCCACGCGGGAGAGGACGAGAGGGGAGGCGAGCTCGCCCGTGCCCGCGTCCCAGCGCGTGCATTCCAGCAGCTCGTGGTTCGGGTCGGAGACTTCGTTGTCGAGGTCCACGATGTAGAGCAGCCATCCGTCGTGGACCCAGAAGCCATCGGAGAACTGGTCGTCGACGTCCATGGTCGTGGCGGTGGTGAAGGCCGACTCGCTGTCGAACTCGTTGGCGGTGTTGGCGTCGTCCAGGTCGAAGTTGGCGGTGTAGAGGGACTGTCCGCCGGCCCCGTTGTCCTTGGTCCAGAAGACGCCGAGATACGTGGTGTTCTCCCCGCTCCAGGGCTCCATGAACATCGGGCCTCTCTGGAACGCGGGTCCGAAGAACTCGCTGTACCACGAATCGGAGACCGCGCCGAATACGGCGACGTCGTCGTTCGAATCCGTGTCCAGGTAGGCGGCCGTGGTGTCGAAGCCCCAGTGCACGTCGTCGTTGTCCGGATCGACGCCCAGGTGGGATCGGCTCCGGTCGAAGTAGGTGTTGTAGAGTCGCAGGTCGGAGGTACCGGTCGTATCGCGTTCCTGCCGGCGGAACACGATGACGGCGTCGCCGTTGCGCGACCGTCCCTGGTCGGCGGTGTTGCCCTCGGTATTGAGCCAGACCACGAAGGCTCGTTTCAACTCGAAATCCGCGCTCACGTCGCATCCCGGGGCGTGGATCTCGACAGGGGGTGTGAAGGAGGATCCGTCGAAGAAGCTGGCCCAGAGCTGATGGTCCCCGGAGCCGAAGAAGTCGGTGGAATGGTGGAGGATCATGGCCGTTCCGTTGGACCAGTTCGTGAAGACGGTCATGTCCTCGAGGTCGGCGCTGTTCTCGGTGAAGGCCCGCCCGTCGGAGGCCAGGTTGTTCTCCTCGATCGTCCCCCCGGGGAAGTCTCCGTAGCCCAGGTTCGCCTGGTAGTAGGTGATGGTGTCTCCCTCGGAGGGGCAGCCGGCGATCAGGAGCGCGGCGGCCAGAGCAAAGCCCGTGACTGGAATCCATCCCGTTTTCATGTTTCTGTTCCTCAAAAAAGGGGGAAGCGGACTCGCCGGAAGGGGAACCGGCGGAAAAGAGTCCTTCATCGAGGGGTGACGCCGCCGTTGTGGAGCCCGGGGGAAAGCGGATCGACCGCACCGGTGGAAAGTCATCCCGGAGATTTCAGTGGCCCCCATGTCTTCAGTGTTTCTTTCCCATATAGAGAACCTCAGAGCCTATATCGATCCCCCTGGCTTGTAAAGAGAAATTCTGAAGGACAAACCCAGCCGGCTCGCCAGGCGTGGTTCGCCAGGCCCCGGAGTCACGTACCGAATCCGTCGGGTGTCGAAGGGATTGGAAGGCGTCGTTTCGAGGGGCTATAATCTTGCCGATCGATTTCGCGTACCCTTCAACACGGCATGAGCATGGATCCCGCCTCTTCGGACACGCATGATCTGGTTCTCGGACGACTGGCCCTCGAGAGGAAGGTGGTCTCGGCGGACCAGCTGCGCCAGTCCCTGAGCATCCAGGCCCAGTCCGCCGAGATCGGCCTGAAGGTCTCCCTGAGCGAGGTGTTCCGAAAAAAGGGGTTTGCCGGCGAGGCGCAGCTCCGGGTCCTGGAACAGGAAAGACGGTTCCTGCGAAACCGTTTCCGGGAGGAAGAAGCCATCGGGAGGTGGGCCTGCGAGGCGGGACTCGTGGAGAAGGAAGCGCTGGAGGAGATCCTCGATCGCGTCAAGATGGATCGCGAGACGCCGGCGGTCGAGGATCTCCTGCTGGACGCCGGGCAGATCGACGAACCGTCCCGCAACCGCATCGTCTCCTTCCGGATCCGCCGGACCCGCAAGGCGTCCGCGGAGCTCCTCGAGACGCTGGCCGAGTCCGCCGGGGGGGCCGTTCCCGAAACGCATGCGGGGGAGGTCGAAGCGGGGACGGGATCATCCGGGACGCTGCCTCCCGAGGGCTGGGGAACGCCTCCCCCCGCGCCGGTACGGTTTTCCGAAAGCGACGCCACCATCTCCCCGGAAGCGGCGCGAGAGGCGGGTCCCTCGCATCCGCCGATCAGCCTGCCCGGGCTTTCGAGCCAGGACGAGGGCGGGGCGGTCGCGTACACGAAGGACGGTCAACCCATCCTCGGGGAGTACGAGGTGCTCCGGGAGCTGGGCCGGGGGGCCATGGGCGTGGTCTACGAGGCCGTGCAGAAGAGTCTCAACCGCCGGGTGGCGCTGAAGGTGCTTCCGGCCGAGCTGGTCATGAACGAGAAGCGGGTGCGGCGCTTCCGGCTGGAAGCGGAGGCGGCCGGAAACCTGGATCATCCGGGCATCGTGAAGGTGTTCGGCATGGGAGAGCAGGGTGGGATCCACTACTTCGCCATGGAGTACATCGAGGGGAAGACCTTCGAGGGCCTGATCGACGAGGGAACCCTGCCGTTCCGCCGGGCGTGCAAGCTGATCTGTCAGGCCGCCGACGCCCTCCAGTACGCCCACGAACAAGGCGTGATCCACCGGGACATCAAGCCGGCGAACATCATGGTGCAGCCGGACGGGACGGTGCGGGTGATGGATTTCGGGCTGGCGCGGCAGGAAGCCACGGAGTCCAGCCTCACGGCCTCGGGCGCCGTTCTGGGCACGCCGGCGTACATGAGTCCCGAGCAGGCCACGGGCGAGAAGGGAAACGTGGACCGCCGGACCGACGTCTACGCCCTGGGGGCCACACTCTACGAGATGCTCACGTCCATGCCCCCGATCGATTTCGAGGAGGACGAGGGCGTGCACTCGGTGCTCCGGCGCGTCATGGAGGAGGCGCCGGTGCCGCCGAACCATCGGAACAGGAAGATTCCGGTCAACCTCTCCACGGTGATCCTGAAGGCCCTGTTCAAGGATCCGGCGAGCCGCTACCAGTCTGCGGAGGCGTTCAAGGAGGACCTGGAGCGCTTTCTGCGGGGCGACCCCGTGGTGGCGAGGCCGGTGGGGAGCGCGACGAAGATCTGGATGAAGGTCAGGAAACGCAAGGCGGTCACGGGGCTGATCCTTCTCGCGGTCCTGACGGCGGTCCTGGCGCCGCTGATCTTCATCGTGTCCCGGGAACAGGCCCTCCAGGAGCGCGGCGAGACCAAGCTGGCGGAAGCGCAAGCCGCCCTGGAGGCGGGCAACGCGGACAGGGCCGAGGCGCTGGCCGCCTACGTGATCAAGAGCTTCTCCGACCGCGCGCTCGAGATCCGGGCCCGGAAGATCGTGGCCCGGGCGAAGGCGGAGGGCCCCCCGGCGGACTATTTCGACGCGCTGGCCCGGCTCATGAGCGTGGGCCGGGGGGAGCCGGCGGAACGCTGGGCCATGGCCCGGCTGCTGGAGAGTCTGGTCGACATCGACCGGTCGGCGCCCGCCCTGGCGCTGGCGGAGGTGATGGCGGAACGTTTTCCGGCGTCGGAGGAAGGCCTCCTCGCCTTGAGGGTCCTTGGGGAATCCATGCTCAAGGCCGGGCGCCTGAACGAGGCCCGGCGGAGTTTCGACCGATTGGTGGAGGCGGGGTCCGCGACGGAAGACGTGGAACGGGAGCTGGAACGCCTCAAGAGCGTCACGCCCATCCTGGATCTTCCTTATCGCCTCCTGTCCGCCGGGACGGGGGACGTGGACGGCGACGGGGTGAAGGAGTTGGTCCTCGCCACGCCCAAGGATCTCGTCCTGCTCCGGAAACAGGGAGATCGGCTTGAGGAGATCGCCCGGAAGACGGTGACCGACGCCTCCCGCGGAGACATCGGGTGCGTGGAGATCGCGGATCTCGACGGCGACGGGGACGGCGAGATCCTTCTCGCCTACGGAAAACCCCACAGCAAGAACCCCGGCGCCCTGGAGATCTGGGAGCCGGCGGAAGGGGAATTGCGCAGGACCTGGCGGTTCCTCCTCGAGGGCCGCTGCACGCTGTTCCGGCACGGGGCGCTGTGCGCGGCCGACGTCGACTGCGACGGCTCGCCCGAGATCGTCCTCGGGGAGAGCTTCTACGGGAGGCGCATCGAATTCTTCCGGCGCGAGGGCGACGGCTACCGTCTCTATTCCACCTGGATTTCCGGCAAGCCTCCCTACAACAGCGACGTGGTCGGGATCGACGTGGGCAATCCCGGGACGGAATTGCCCCAGGTGGCCGCGGCCCTGGCCCACTGGAATGACTACTGCGTGAGCCTGATCGAGCAGGAACCCGGTTCGGACCGTTTCTTCCTGACCTCCTCGCACATCGTCGGACACCCCGCCGGCGTGGCGCTCGAGGACCTGGACGGGGACGGGATATGCGAAATCGTCACCGCGAACCAGTACACCAAGAACACCGTCCTGTTCGGTCCGGGAAAACAGTTCGGGGAGATCCCGAAGGAGGATCTCTTCGTCTTCCGTTTCCGGCCGCGGAAGCTGATGAAGATCGGCGGCGTGGACCTCACGGAGAACGCGTACAACAGCGGCGTGATGTTCGTGGACGCGGCCGACCTGGACGGCGACGGGCGGGGGGAGATCTACGTCCTCTACTACGAGCGCACGTCCGGGGGGAGGAAGGTGGAGAAGCTGGACCGGTTCCTCCTTGCGGACGGGGCGCTGGCGGGAGAAACCCTTCTCGAGATGGAAGCCGGGCTGGGGACGCGGTACGAGTTCCTGGACTTCGGCGACGTGGACGGCGACGGGAAGGACGAGATCATCCTGCTCGGTTACCAGGGCAAGGTCCTGGGGTTCGACGGGTGAACCCTCCCGCGCGGGGCGGCAGAGGGGGGAGCCGGAATCGCGGATGGAGGATCGAAACGTGGACGGCGGTCTCTTGCGCAGCCTTCTGGCGTGCGCCGCACTTTTCTGCCTCGCTTCCTGCGGAAGCGGGGACGGAACCGGAGCGAAGGCGCCCGGAAGCGAGGACCTCGAGGCGGCGCTCGAGACGGCGCGGCTGATGCGGAAGATCGGCCTCACCGAAGCGGCCGTTTCCGAGTGCGAATTCGTGGTGCGAAACGCCGGCCCGGCCCACGAGGAAGCGGTGGCCCGCGCGATGCTTCTGGCCGGCGACAGCGCGCTGGACGCGAAGAACCTCGGGAAAGCCCTGACGCGGTACCGGGAAACCGCTTCCCGCTTCCCCGCCCACGCTCCCGAGGCCTTCCGGAAAATCGCCCGGGCCCACGTTTCGAGGGGACACTGGGCGGAAGCCCTCGAGGTCCTGCAGGGGATCGACCGGGAAGGCCTCTCCCCCGAAGAGGCCCGCCCGATCGAGGATCTCGAGAAGAAGATCGCCCCGGTCACGAGGTTGACGGCGGGCGTGGGATGGAATTTCAAGGAGGGCGAAGGTCCCGACAAGGCGGGCGTGGAGGCCATGCGTCGATGGATCGTCGAGGACCCCTTTCGCTTCGGCGTCGAGGGCGCGGACCAGCGGCTCGGCCGTCTTCACATCCGTTTCCAGAAGTCGATGGGCTGTCTCGCCCACCCCCTTCCCTGGGCGGGGGATCGCGCGTTCCGCTTGCGCCTGCGCCTGCGCGTCGACGGCGTGGACCCCGCGGAGCACGAGATCATGGGCCTCATCCGCCTGGCCTACCTGCCCGGCGCGATCCAGAAGGGGGACGCCGACCGCGAGCAGGACGAGCTGGCGATCGTGCTTCGCTCGGTCTCGGAGTTCCAGGGAGAGACGACCACGCGGAACCTGCAGTTCCGGCGGGTGAAAAGTTCCCCGTCCGGCGCCGACCATCACGAACAGCTCATCTATTCCTACTTCGATTTCACTCAAGGGGACTGGTACGAGCTGGTTCTGGAGTATCTGCCGGGGCTCGCGACGTTCCGGTACCAGGTGATCAAGCCCCGGGTGCGGGTCGAGGACGAAATCCTCAAGGACCGGCTGATCACCGGGATCCGCCCCTTCGGCAAGGGCCCGTTCGGCCTGGTCTTCGGGGGGGTCAAGGGCGGCGGCACGGGCCATCCCCTCGAGGTTTCCGTCGACCGCATCTTGTTCGAAACGGAACCCGGCGTGCCGATGACATCGCCGGAGGTGAACAGGATCCTCGAGCGTCCGCGGCTGCGAGCGAACGCCCTTTCTTTTTCCGGCAAGGCGGGAGCCGCCGTGAAGGTCTGGCGGGACGTACTCGAGAAGAGCAATCAGAAGGGGATGCTGCTCTTCTCCGTCCTCAAGGGCCTGCGGCGCATGGGCCGCCTCGAGGAAGCGGACGAGGTCGAGGATCGCATCGTGGAAAGCCTGGCCTCGTTGCGTCCCGTGGAGATGGATCACTTCCAGCTCCTGTCCCTGTTCGACGCGGACGCCACGCGCCTCTGGGAGCGCATCCAGAAGAAGCGGGGGCGGTGAGAGGCCATGGGAGCCATTCGAAAGTGGCAACCGTCAAAGTGAAGCACGAAGCCGAAGGCGGAGAGCTGCAAGCACCTCGGCCCGCGTTGCTGCGCCACTCCGACTTCGTCTACGTGGCTCACTACGAACGTCAGAGCGAGCCACATCAATGGGCTCGGGGGCCCACCTTCGCTTGGTTTGCGAAGCGTGAGCTACGGCGGGTCCGCCAAAGTCCTTGCATGTTCGAGCCAGGCGGCGGGGGAGACCCTCGCCCTCCAACAAGCCCCCTGGAAGGGAGAGTCTCACGCCGACAGGCAGGCTTCCATCTCCGCCGGCGCCGTGAAGCGGGACTCGATCGCCTCGCGGATCTTCTCGAACCGCAACGCCCTCGACGCTTTCAGCAGCACCACGTCGCCTTCGCGGAGCAACCCGGGGATTTCCAGCGCGGCGGATCCCGTGTCCTCGAAGTGACGGATCCGCGAGGGCGGACAGCCGCGCGAGAGCAACGCGCCCGCCGTGGCCGAGACGTACCGGCCCACCGTGACGACCAGGTCCGCTCCGGTTTTCGACGCCTCCCGGCCGAGTTCCATGTGGCAGGAAAGAGACGACCGGCCCAGCTCCAGCATGTCGCCCAGGACCAAAACGCGCCGCCCCGCGATCCCCGTTGCCGGCAGGGCGTCCAGCGCCGCCTTCATGGAGGCGGGGTTGGCGTTGTAGGCGTCGTCGATGAGGGTCACCGGACCGGCCTGGGTGCGGTGGAGCCTTCCCGGAAGCGAACGGAAATCGCGGAGCGCTTCCGCCGCTTCGGGCAGGTCCATGCCGAAGGCGATGCCCACCGCCGCGGCCGCCGCCACGTTCCAGGCGAGGCGCTTCCCCAGCACGGGCACCTCGAACGCCGTCCCGTTGATCGTGACGGCGATCCCGCCCGGCGCCGTCTCCACCGCCTCGATGCGGGCCGAGCAACCCCGGCCCGCCCCGAACGTGAGCCGGGCCGTCTCCCGGCGCACCGCCAGCGTCGAAAGTCCGAACTCGGCCGGGTTGAAGACCGCCAGACCGTCGGGGGGGAGTTCCTCGAAGATCTCCCCTTTCGCGCGGGCCACGCCGAAAAGGTCCTGGAATCCCTCCAGGTGGGCTTTCCGCACGTTCGTGATCACGCCGACGCGGGGGGCGGCCAGGCGGGACAGCGCGCGGATTTCCCCGGGACCGTTGGCCCCCATCTCCACGACCGCGAAGGCGTGACGGCGTTCGGCTTCCAGAAGCGTCAGCGGCACCCCCAGATGGTTGTTGTAGCTGGCCCGCGACCGGATGCCCGGTCCGAGATGCGCGGTGAGCACGGCGTGGATCATCTCCCGGGTGGAGGTCTTGCCGCAGGAGCCCGTGACGGCCACCACGGGCATCGCCAGCGTCCGCCGGTACGCCCGGGCCAGATCCTGCAAGGCGGCGGCCGGGTCGGCCACGCGCAGCCGGCGGGCGTCCGGCAGGTCGCGAAGGGCAAGCCCGTCGTCGTGGGCGGCCACCACGGCGGCCGCGCCGTTTCGGACCGCCGCGCCCGCAAAGTCCGCCCCGTGGGCGTGTTTTCCCGGAAGGGCGAAGAAGAGGTCGCCGGGCTCGACTGCCCTGGAATCGATCTTGGCTCCCGTGGCGCGGACGCCCGCGTCTTCTCCTTCGAGACGGCCGCCCACGATGCGGGCGATCTCGGTCAGTTCAGTCGGCTCCATGGCGTCCTCCTTCTTCTCAGGAACGTTTTCCCGGTTTGCGGCTTGTGGGAGGCGTGTGTCGCGGGCCACGCGGGCGATGGGCCCGGGACCACGGCGATGCCGCGCCGCGGATCGCCGAACCTTCGCTTTCACCGAAGGATTCGCCTCCCACAACCCTTTCGTCCTGCCGCGCTTCGTCCAACCGGTGTCATCCGGAACCTCCCTGCCTCAACCCGTCCTTCCCGCCTCGACGAAGGTCGACAGGCTCAGGCCACCATCGCCTTCGTCTCGGGCGCGGGGACCGCGGGATCCCGCCGTTCCCTTCCCAGGGAAGCCCACGCTTCCCGGATCACGTCCCGGTCGCTGAAGAGACGGGTTTCCCGTCCGATGACCTGCTCCGTCTCGTGGCCCTTCCCTGCGACCAGCACCGCGTCGCCCGGCCGCGCGAACGCCAGGGCCTCGAAGATCGCGGCCCGCCGGTCCGGCTCGACCGCGTACCACGCGTGAAGGGGCATGCCCGTCTCGATGTCCCGGATGACGTCGTCGGGGTCTTCGCTCCGCGGATTGTCCGAGGTCAGCCAGCAATGGTCGGCGAGCTCGCCGGCGGCGCGTCCCATGCGGGGTCTCTTGCTCTTGTCGCGGTCTCCTCCCGCGCCGAAGACGAGGAGGAGGCGTCCCCGGTGCGCGGCGCGAAGGCCTTTCAGGACGGCGCGCAACGCGTCCTCGGTATGGGCGTAGTCGACGAAAGCCTTGAAAGGGGCGCCCAGCGGGACTTCTTCGAGCCGTCCGGGCACGCCGGTCAGCGATCCGAGTCCCCCGATCACGGCGTCCATGGGGAGGCCGAGGCCGAGGGCGAAGGCGGCGGCCGCGGCGGCGTTGGCGGCGTTGTGAAGGCCCGGCATGGCGATCGTCGCCTCGACCGGCGCCCGCCCCCGCCACGCCAGCGCGATGCGGCTTCCCCACAGGCCCGAGTCGGCCAGGCGGTAGCGGAGGTCGGGTTTGCCGCCGAGGCCGTAGCGCACTTTGCGGGCGGGGCATGCCCCCGCGAAGACGGCGCTCGCCCAGTCGTCCGCGTTCAGGACCGCCAGCGCGTCCGGCGCCAGCCCCGAGAAGAGGCGGGTCTTGGCCTTCAGGTACTCCACCTGGGTGCCGTGATAGTCCAGATGGTCGGAGGTCAGATTCGTGAAGACGCCGGAAGCGAAGGGAACGTCGGCCACCCGTTCCTGGTCGAGCGCATGCGAGGAGACCTCCATCACGGCGAAGGTCACGGAGGATCGCTCCATGTCCCTGAGAAAGCCGTGGATGTCCAGGGCCCCCGGCGTGGTGTTCTTCGCCTTCGCCGCGCGGCCGTCGAGGTCGTGCCCGAGCGTGCCCATCAGACCGGCCCGGTAGCCGGCGGATTTCAGGATCGCCCGGATGTAGTGGGCGGCGGTGGTTTTTCCGTTAGTGCCGGTGACGCCGATGACGCGCACGCGGCGCGCCGGTTCCCCGTGGATGCGCGCGGCGACGCGGGAGACCGTCCGGCGGGCGTTCTGCACCACGGCCACCGGGATGTGGGAGGGCCAGGCGGAGCCGACGGAAGCGGGGTCCTCCACGGCCACGGCGCCTGCGCCGTGGGCGAGGGCGTTCGGCAGGAACCGGTGCCCGTCGCTTTCCGCGCCCCGGACGGCCACGAAGAGATGGCCGGGCCGGACGTTCCTCGAATCGTCCGTGACGCCGAGGACGTCCAGATCCCTGAAGTTGAGACAGTATCTCACGCCTGCCCCTTCCAGCAGTTTCCCGAGTTTCATCCTCCAGCCCTCCAAGCTCATTGCCTGCGCGGATTCCGGTCCAGAATCCCTAGTCCTTCCTCGCCGGTTCGATACCCAGATAGGGGAGCGCCTGTTCCAGGATCTCCTTCGCCACGGGCGCGGCGCAACGGCCGCCCGTCAAGTGGTGGGCCGAGGCGCCACGCGAGGGCTCGTCCAGGGAGACGAGCAGGGTGATGCGGGGCCTCTCGGCCGGGGCGAAGCAGACGAAGGAGGTGACCGACCGCGTCCGGCTGTACGAGCCGTCCTTGTCCCGCTTGGACTTGGTGCCGGTCTTCCCGCCGATCCGGTAGCCGTCGATCCTCGCCCGCCGCCCCGTTCCCTCCTCCACGACGCGGACCATGGCCCGTCTCACCAGGGCCGCCGTCTTCGGCGACAGCACCCGTTTCCGGCGGGGTTCTGCGATGGGCACGACCACGTCCCCGTTTCGCGCCGTGGCCCTCAGAAAGACCGTGGGCCTCACGAGGAGGCCGCCGGAGGCGATGACGTTGATCGCCGCGACGATCTGCAGGGGCGTCATGGCCACTTCCTGTCCCCAGGGCACCGAGGTCCTCGAGTAGAAGGACCATCCCCGGGGCGCCACCCATCCCGCTTCCTCGCCCCGGATCTCGATGCCGGTGCGCCGGCCCACGCCGAAGGCCCTCACGTAGCGCCGGAGCGTCCGGTCGCTCATCAGCAGGGCGATCTTGGTGATGCCGATGTTGCTGGATTTGACCAGGATGGTCTCGGCGGTGAGCATGCCGTGGCGGCTGTAGTCGTGCAGGGTCCGGCGGTGCCGGCCGTCGCGGAAGACGAAGGCCCCCATGCCGCAATCGAAGCGCTGGTCCGGCCGGACGGCGCCCTCCTCGTAGGCCATGGCCAGCGTCAGCGGCTTGAAGATGGAGCCGGGCTCGTAGGGGTCGGTGAGGACGCGGTTCCGGCGCGTCTCCTTGGGGGACGCGGCGAAGCGGTTGGGATCGAACGTGGGGCGGACGGCCAGGGCCTGGATGCCTCCGGTCTCGACGTCCATCATGACGGCGCTGGCGCCGCGCGGCTTCCAGGTTTCCATGGCCTGTTGGAGTGTTTTCTCCACGATGTACTGGAGTCCGGCGTCGATGGTGAGCCACACGTCGTGTCCGTCGACGGGGGGCGAGCCGGTGTAGTCGGGCAGCGCGATGAGCCTTTTGTGCGCGTCCCTTGCGAACCAGGTGCTGCCCGTCTTGCCGGCGAGAATCGTGTCGAAGGCGGCTTCCGCTCCCTCCAGTCCCTTGTGATCGAGGCCGGTGAACCCGAGGACGTGGGCGGCGACCCCCCCGTGGGGGTAGTAGCGCTTGGGCTCGTCCCGGAAGCCGAGGCCCTCGTTGTCCAACGCTTCGACGGCCTGCATCTCGGCGTCGGAGATCTTCCTCTTCACCCACACGAACTGGCGGTCCTGTTTCTCGAGCGACGCCAGGATCGCGCCGGGGTCGGTCCGGAGGAGCCTGCCGAGGGTTTCGGCCAGGCTTTCGGGGTCGGCGATGCGGGGGGGGACGGCGAAGAGCGATTTCACGCGGTTGCGGGAGACGGCGAGTTCCTTCCCCTGCCGGTCCAGGATCCGGCCCCGCTCCGGGGGGAGGGGGATCAGGATCCGGGATTGCTCGTTTCGCAGGGCCAGGTACTCGTCGTGGGCGGCCACCTGGATGGCGACGAGTCGTCCGCTCAAGCAAAACGCCACGAGCAGGGACGCGGCGGCGGAGACCCGCAGGGTCCAGCGTCGCCGGGGCGTGAGAACCTCCTCCACCTCCCCTCTCGAAGTCACGGCCGTCCTCCCCGATTACTTCCGGATCCTGAGCGTTTCGCCGATCGAAAGACGGTCCGGGTCCAGATCGGGATTCGCCTCGAGGATCTCCTTGTACCGTTTCTCGTCCCCCAGCACCTTCCGTGCGATGGCGTAGAGGGTATCGCCGGACTCGACCTTGTAGAGGATGGTCTCGGAAGCGGCCGTCTCCCCGGGATCCTCTTCATCCGTTTCGGGGACCGCCGAGGGTTCGGGGATGACGAGTTTCGCCCCGATGGTCAGGCGGTCCGGATCGACGCCCGGATTGGCGTCGGCGATGCGCTTCCAGTGGCGAGAGGATCCGAAGTAGTCCCGGGCGATGTTGCAGAGGGTCTCGCCGGGCTGGACGACGTGGGTGACGCGGGCGGGGCGCGCGGGGGCCTTCTCCCCGGTCGCTTCGGCCCCGTCCGGGGCGCCGTCCGGCGCCCTGGATACGGCATCCCCCTCGGAGGGGGGGGCCGCGTCCGCGGCGTCCGTCCCGGCCGGCTCGTTGGCGTCGGCGGGATTCGTTTCGACGGTGACGTCGACTTCCCGGGCGGGCGCGGCCTCCTCGGGCGAGGGGTTGGCCTCCGATCCGCCGAGAAGGGTCTTGAGGCCGGTCCCGTTCGCGTCGGGAGCGGATTGGGGCGCCATGTGCCGGGCCATGCGCCAGGCCCGGTTCATCTCCTTGAGCGTGGCGTCGGCCTGCTCTTCCGGCGTGTCGCCCGGGGCGAAGGTGGAAACCAGGACGTAGGCGCCGACCCCGAACAGGATGACGGTGAGTATGCCCGCCTTGATCAGCTTGCCCATGGTTGCCTCCAGACCGAGGCGCCGGGAGGGCGTTCGCCCTCCCGGCGCCGGGTGAACCTTTCATGTCCGGGCGCGCGGCCCCGCGCTCACTTCTTCTTCGTCTCGAGCAGGACGATCTTCTCGACCTCGATGATCCTGGAGGACCAGCCGGGGGCCGAGAGGACCTTCCCGATGACGCCGATCTTCTTCTCGTAGTACCTGGAATCGTAGAGGTCGACGTCGGCCTTTTCGGAGACGCGAAGCGTGTAGAGCTCGTGCCCCTCGGCGTCGATCAGCTTGTGCGTTCCGCGTCTGAGGACCATCATCCCGAGGCCCTTCAGGATGCCCGTGGCCGTGTAGACCGGTTTCTTGGGCTTGATCTTCTCCAGCTCCTCCAGATACATCTTCTTCAGGTCCTCGTAGAACTTGCGGTCGATCTCCTGGCGCTTGCGCTCGCGGGCCTGACGCTTCGCGAGGTCGGCCCTTTTCGCCTGTTTCCTCTTCTCGATCGCCTCGAGGAGCACGCCCGCCTTGACCGCCGCGGGCGTGTCCGCGTACGAGGCCGTGATTTTATCGAGAATGGTTTCCGCCTGGCCGTCGTCGCCGGCGAAGAACGCCGTGATGGAAGCGTCCAGGAGATACTCGGCCTTGTGGACGCTTTCCGTGGAGGCCTTCTTCTCCTCGGTCTCCTTCTCGACCTTCCGGTAGGCCGGCTCGTTCACCTGGTGCTCCTCGACCGATCCCGCCAGCCGCTTCAGGCCGCTCTTGTAGACCCAGCCCACGGCGCTGTCGGGAGGCACGATCTTGAGGAACCCGTCGCGCTTGCCCAGGATCTTCACCACCGTCCCGCGGTAGGTGACGCCCAGGGCGCTGTGCTTCGTGCTGGGCGTGGCACGGAGGTTGACGCGGTCGCCGGCCACCACCCCGCTGTCTTCGCCTTCCGAGCGGATCCACTTGGCCGAGACGTAGACGGGGACGTCCTTCGGGATCCGGACGACGTACCAGTCTCCGAGCTGCTTGACCACGGCCACCTTCGTACCCACGGCCAGCGACGCCACCGTGTGATGGACCATCGAGCCGCCGGCCCGAAGCCGCGCCCCGTCCCGACAGACCTCGCCCACCGAATCCTCTCCCATGGCCAGGGAGACGGACCCGAACAGAAGAGCCGCCGCAACAAAAACCGCCAACACCTTGCTCATCATCCCGCCCTCCAATCTCGGGACCCGCACGATCAGTCCTCCCCCCGGATTCCTTCCTCCCGCCCCGGGACGTCTCCTCCGGGGGCCGTTTGCTTTCCGGTCTCCTTCCTCTCCTGGAACACGTTCCAGGATGCGCGGACGCTGTCGGGGACGCTCGCGCGACCCAGCTCGATCCGCAGCTTCCGGTTCTTCTCCTTCAACGCCTCCCGGGTCTCCAGAAGGCCCGAGATCCGGTAGCCGGTCGCCACCACCGAGGTCTGGTAATGAACCACCAGGATGCCCGCGCCCCCCACGGCCGCCAGCAACCAGATCAACCTGATCCATCGCCACATCCCGTCTCCTCGATCCGACGTACGGCGCGGAGCTTCGCGCTCCGGCTCCTTGGATTCTCCCCGATCTCTTCGCGCGAGGGCGTGAGGGGCTTGGGCGTGAGGTTCTCCCAGGCGCCCCGCCTCGCTCCTTCCCGGAACGCCCGTTTCACCCGCCTGTCCTCCAGAGAGTGAAAACTGACGACCACCGCTCTCCCGTCCGGCTCGAGAAGCCCGGGCAACCCTTCCAGAAACCGCTCCAGACGCTCGAGCTCCCCGTTGACCGCGATCCGGAGCGCCTGAAACGCCCGGGTCGCCGGGTGGATCCGGGACCGCCGGGGGACCGCCCTCGTGATGATATCGGCGAGACGGCCCGTTCGCTTGAGCGGTTTCTGCGAGCGCGCCTCCACGATCCGCCGCGCGATCCGCCGCGCGTAGCGCTCCTCCCCGAACTCGCGGAACAGCCCCTCCAGATCCTTCACCGGCAGGCGGTTGACGAGATCCGCGGCCGTCCGCTCCCCCCCGGGATCCATCCGCATGTCCAAAGGACCGTCCACGGAAAAGGAAAACCCACGCTGCGCATCGGCCAGCGTGGAACTGTTCACGCCGAGGTCCAGGAGGACACTCCGGGCGGGAAGGCGATCGGGTATCAAGGCGGGAAGATCGGCGAAATCGCCCCGGACCAGCTCGAAACGGCCCTCCCAGGGCGACAGGTTCCCACGGGCGCGGGCCAGCGCGTCCGGGTCGAGATCCACGCCGACGAGGATCCCGCCGGGACCGGAGGCCTTGAGAATGGCGGCGGCGTGGCCCCCGTCCCCGACGGTCCCGTCGACGATCACACCGCCCCTCTCCACGGAGAGGAGGCGGATCACCTCCTCCTTCATCACGGGAACATGCCCCGGCATGGAACCCCTCCGTCCAGACGCCTGCAACGGCGACGGATCAAGCGGCCCATTCGGGTTCCATGGTCCGGATGACCTCTTCCAGCTCCGGGCTCAACTGGATCCCCGCGAAGGTCTCGCTTCGCGTCCAGAGCCGCTGCAGATTCTGGTACAGGCGCCGAAGAGCGTCGAGCTCCTCCGGGTCGATCGGCGGTCTCCCGTCCCCCTGCAGGCGGCTCACCACGTGATGGACCTTCTCAAAGCAAATGTTGCCCTCCGCCACGGCGGGACGAGAACCCGCAGGATTCTCGACTAGGATCTGTTCCGTCATCGCACCCTCCCCTCAAACATGGTCGACATATACATCCGATCCTCCGGGACCCTAACCCGGAGACAAGTACGAACGCCACAGGGCGGGATCCCGGCGGCTGAGACTCTCCTTCCTGTAGACCTGCCACCTCTCCTCGTTCCAGAGCTCGATGTGGTTCCCCATCCCCAGAATCGCAACGTCCAAACCCAGTTCCGTCTCCGCGAGGTGGGAAGGAGGCAGCACGATCCGACCCTGCTTGTCCAGCGGAAGGAACTCCGCCTCCGGAAAAAGGTGGCGCTGGGGATCGAACACGTCGCCCGATCCGGCGTTCGCACGCGAGACCCGCGACGTGAAACGATTCCACTCCCGGGATGTGAACATCATCAGGTAGGGCCCCGGGCCGGGCGTCACGTAGAAACCTTCCTCCCCGTCGAATCCGGCGTTGCGCCGGAACTTCGAGGGGATGACCAGCCTCCCCTTGGCGTCGATCGATTTGGTCTCGGTTCCTATGAACACATTTCTTCGGAGGGTCCGAACCTCCCCCTTCTTCTTCTCGGCCCGGTTCGTGCCCAGGAGGTGGAGACGGGCTTTCGGTTGTACGGTTCCGCTCGTATTTGGGATTTTCTGGGAATATCTGGGAAATTATTAATATTATACGTGCAGAATTGGGAAAATCCAACGAAAAGTGGGAGGGAGTGGAGGAAACCTAGGTTCGCAAAAAACCTTCTATATATTGTGTTGTTAAAATCTATATGGCTATATGTTGTATGCCTGCTCTTCGTATTCCGTGAATGTGGAAAAAGGAACCAAGGTGGGCAAGAATTTTATGGAAGAAAGTGCAGCTCCCCCTGAAGTGTTTCGAGAAAACTGGAAGCCGGCGGTCCGGGGCGCAGGCCGAGGTTCGTAGTGAGCCACGTAGACGAAGTCGGAGTGGCGCAGCAACGCGGGCCGAGGTGCTGCGGACAGGATGTCCGCGGTCCGACCTGAGAGGGTGTGAAAAAATCCCTGGTTCCCTTCAACCACACAACCACAGGATCCTTTTCGTCCCCTGAGGGGGCCATGATCGCGCCGGACGTGGGGGAGTCCTTCCAGTTCGCTTTTCACGATTTGGGCTCTCTTGGCCGCCGCCGGCCTCGAGAAGGCGGTTGCGCTGGTGAAGATGGACCAGGCGTTGCCCGGCACGGCATCTCGGATTGCGGAATGCGGATCTCGGATACCCGGGATCCTTGAACACCAATCCATCATGAAGGGGTTTCCCTGACCTGGACGAGCAGGTGGAGTTCCTTGCCGGGTTCGGGGGGATCGGACGTGGTGGGGGAGGCCTTCTTCTTCTTCCCCGGGAGCGTTTCGTCGGCCGTTTGCGCGGTCCGGAACCGGTCCGAGACGGGAAGGAGCGGTCCGATCAGCAGGAAGTCGCCCTCGGGCACGACCACCGAGGTCTCCATGCGGAAGCCCGAGACGCGGGGGAGGTCGAGGGAGCCGAGCTCCGGATTGCCCGTCTCGAACCGGGCGGTGTCCGCATCGAACCGCGTGTAGCCGATGAAGAGGTCGAGGCGGACGCGTTTTCCGGTGGGCGAGGAGATGGGGCGGACGTCCAAAACGAGCCCGTCGCGGAAGATTTCGACGACGGGGTCGGTCTTGGCGGTCTCCTTGCCCAGCACGACGTCATAGTCGACGACGAAGGCGCGCTCGCGCCCGTCGGCCAGGTGGACCCGCTGTCCGTTCAGCGCGCCCACGGTCCCCTCCGCGACGATGGCGCCCTGCTTTTCGGGCAGGTCGTCCAGGAGGGCGGAAGCGCCCTCGGGCGAGAAGGCGGAGCCGGGCGCTCCGAGCCGATCCGGGCCGGCGCCCTCGGGCACCTGGACGAGCACGGCGCGGACGAGGTAGGCGCGCGTGGCCTCCTTTTCGAGCGATGCCAGGAGGGAACGCAGGCGGTCGATGGCTTCCTGCGGTCCCTGGGCGAGGAGGCGGTCGTTGAAGAACTTCAGCCGGATGTTCACGGGATCGGTTTCCCAGACGGGATCGGTCTCCCTGGCGAGGTCTTCCAGCTCCCGGCCGGTGAGAAGGGCGGGGGGGCGCTCGCGGGCGCCGAAGGTTCCCGGCTGCTCGATTTCCCGCATCATCGACGCCAAGGCCCGTCCCGCGCTCAGCTCGAATCGGGGGCCCGGGAAATCCTGGACGGGCTTGACGAGCGTGGCGACGTCGAAGAGTTCCACGGGGTAGGGGGGCCCCGCTCCGGGTTCCCGGGCGAGGGCGGGGGCGGCGAGGGACAGGAGGGCGAGGAAGAGCGGGATTCCACGGGCGACGGACCGCGGCGTCCGAAAACGTGCTACAATCGGTGCTCTGTTCATGCGGGCAACCTCGACAGGACCGGGGCATTGTATCCGCGCCGCGGGGATCCGCGCCAGCTTCCCTTCGCGGAGGCCGATTCGAGAGGAGGAGACGTGATCTACACGCTGACCCTCAATCCTTCGCTGGACCGCATCCTCGACGTGGAGGATCTGAAGCCGGACGACGCCAACCGCGTGGCGTCGGAGAGCCGGTGGGCCGGCGGGAAGGGCATCGACGCCGCGCGCGTGATCCGTGAGATGGAAGGGAAGTGCGTGGCGCTGGGTCTCGTGGGGGGGTTCGACGGGCTCGAGCTCGAGGGGCTCCTGATCAACGAAGGCGTCCTCACGAGGTTCATCCGGATCGCGGGCGAAACGAGGATCAACGTCTTCGTCCGGAACCGGAAGACGGGGGCCCAGACGGGGCTCAACTCGCCGGGGCCGGAGATTCGCCCGCAGGAAGTGGCGGAGATCTTCCATCAGATCCGCGGGCTCAAGGACGCTTCGCACGCGATGCTGTGCGGGAGCGTCCCCCGGGGCGTGACCCCGTCCATCTACGCCCAGCTCATCCTCACCCTCAAGGAGAAGGGCGCCTTCGTGGCGCTGGACACGGACGGGGAGCCGCTCCGCCACGGCGTGTCCGCCGGGCCCGACCTCATCAAGCCCAACGCGCACGAGTTCGAGCGTCTGCTGGGAACGCCCGCGGCAAGCCACGCGGACATCGTGAAAGGGTCCCGCAAGGTGATGGAGAACGGCGTGGGGGCGGTCCTGGCCACGCTCGGTCGCGAGGGCATGATCTACACGCCTCCCGAGGGCCCGCCGCTGTTCGCCGTGGCCCCCGACGTGGAGACCGTCTCGGCCATCGGCGCGGGCGACTCGGCCCTGGCCGGCTTCGTGCTCGGCCTCTCCCTCGGGCGGGACCCCGCCGACTGCATCCGGCTCGCGTCCGCGGCGGGGGCCGCCACCTCCATGACCCCCGGCGTGGCCCTGTGCCGCCAGGAGGACGTGGAAAGGCTCCTGCCCCACGTGGAGGTGAAGGAGGTGAAGGCCTAGGAGATTGCCACCCCGAAACGTATCGGTTCAATGGAGCTGTTTTGGAGGGCGAGGGTCTCCGAAGGACCCGCCATAGCCCCTGCTTGTGCAAGGCTGGCGACGGCGGGCCTCCCGAGCCACGCGTTTCTACCACCTGAGCTCCCAGACCTCGTCCAGCGTGGTCCAGGCCGGGGCGGTCCAGGCCTGGCCGCCGTAGAGGATCAGCCGGTCTTCCAGCGGGTCGTAGACCATGGAGTGCATGCACCGGGGGGAGGGCGGCGTGCCTTCGGGGAGGACGAGGGTCCAGCGGCCCGAGCCGGCGGGTTCGAAGGCGAAGAGGTCGCCCACCGGAACGCCCGTGGTGTACTCGAACCCGCCGAACACGTAGAAGCGTCCCGAGGAACCTCTCCTCGCCCCCGCCGCCCAGGCCACGGGATCGGGCGCGCCCGGGACGGATGTCTCCGCGAGAACGGCCGGGGTGGACGCGCCGCCGAGGTAGTAGAGCCGGTTGATGGACATGCCCGGGTTCGCCAGACCCGAGAACATCCACGTGCAGGGCCCCTCCTCGTCATAGAATCCGACGTGGCCCGACTGGCTGTAGCCGGGGGGCGAGCCGACGTTCCAGGCGGACCAGGACGGGGACGCCCCCGTGAGATCGAGCAGGTAGGCATCCCCCAGATGGGGATTCGTCGGCGCGGCGCCGGTTCCCCCGCAGATCACCACCCGACTCCGATGGATGTCGTAGACGCCCAGGGCGCCGTACCGCGCCGAGGGGGGCGTCCCGGACACGACGGGGCAAGACCAGGCTTCCGCGCCGGCCGTGAGCGAGAGGCGCCAGAGGTCGTTGAACAGGTACTGGGCATTCGCGCCGCCGAAGACCACCATGTCGCCGCTCACGGGATCGCGCACGGCCGTCGCGTCGTGACGCACGGCGGGCGCGACGCCCGCCGGCGCCAGCAGGCTCCAGGTTTCGTTTCCCGCCGACAAGTCCAGCGCATGGACGTCGTTGAACGAGGCGGACCCGTCGGTGCCGCCGAAGACGATCATGCGCCTCGAGGCGGGATCGCGGACGCACGCATGCGCGGCCCGGGCGGGCCCGCCGCCGGAGGGGGACCGCTCCGACCAGACGGGGCAACCCACCGGCACGGCGACGCGCGCGCCGTCGAGGGTCCCGCCGGCGGACAGCGGTTCGCCGGTGGCATCCCTGGCGGAGACGCCGGTCGCGGCGTCGAGCGAGGTCTCCAGCCAGGCGCCCGCCGTGGCGGTGTCCGCGAGGTCGGCCACGAGCACCCAGGTCTCGCTCGATCCCGCCGGCACCGTCCGGGACGGAGACAGGACGGCCTCTCCCCCCGCGCCGAAGGGCTCGGCGGCAAGGAGGACGACATCGCCTCCCGCGGGGTTGTAGCGGCCGTTCCCGTCCCCGTCCACCGCGAGGACGAGGCCCAGGATGCGGCCGGGATCGGCGAGCGGGCCGGTCGCGCGAACCGTCAGGGTCTCCACCGTCACGGCGTACCCGCTTCCGGTGGACAGGCTCATCTGCATCAGCGGGACCCGTTGCGCGGACGGGTCGCACTCCACGTCGGTGAAGTTCCAGAATCCCGCCGAGACGTTGAGGGCCCTGGGCCCCGTGGAGGTGCCCGTCTCTTCCGGCTGGCATCCCGCGGCCGTGAGAAGCGACAGGGCGACCACGAGAACCGCCGGGGCGGATGTCCGCTTCCTGGATCCCGACAGGGGTTTCCGGTGCAGAGAGTCTTCCTTCCTGTATAGCGTCATCGACCACCACGCGAGGCGAAAAACCACGTGCAGGATTTCAACGCAAATATCGCGCCACAGCCCGATCCCGCTTCCGCCGCGGATTCTCCCGGGCGAGCGCGTCTCCGGTTGACACCTGGGTTTCCTGACCGGAAACCAGGTTGCCGGACGAGGGAGGCGCGAGCGTTTCGCGAGAAGATTTCCGGTGCTGCGTTGTTTTCTCGAGCCTGATTCACATGATCTTTTTCTGATCGACAGGATGTGGGAAAATCCCCTTGCTCAGCGGCGACCGGGGATTTTTTCACAGCCTCCCAGCCCGCCCACCGCGCGTGGAGAACGAGCCCTCCTCTCCCGGGACGAGGGACCACTTCAATCCGCAATCGAGGCACTGGTAGTACCGCCGCCTGGATCGGGACTCTTTCAGGAGAAACGCGCCCGCCCCTGCGCACGCCGCCAGCGACACGAGAAGGAGCGCCAGGAGCGCCGCGAGGTTTTCCGTGAAGCCGAGGGCGAGCAGCAGGACGGCCGTCCCCACGCATCCCGAGAACACGAGAAACAGGACGAGGATCGAGATCAGTCCCGATGAATCATGCAAGTCCCCGGAACCGCAGAGCGGGCAGGCGGAACCGGAGCCGGCGGCGCGCCGCTGGTCGGCGTCCTGTACGATCTCCTGCGCGCGGGGCGCGTCTTCCGCCCGTCGGACGACCACGGCGGGCAGGGTTCCCATCGTGGGGGGAACCTCGCCGCGTGCGGTGAAGAGCTCTTCCTGGGTCACCTCGGCGGGAATGCCGTGGCGCGCGAGCAGCAGCCGGACCAGGTGGGCCTGGGCGGGATTCTGCGCCGTGAACACCTTCCTGGGGGTCTCGCCGGCGTTCATGACCCGTTTCCCCCTTCTCGTCCTTCTTCGTGGCCGGGCCGGATCACGCGGGTGGCGCCGGCGTTCTCCAGGGCATCCGCGACCCGGTCCGCCGTCTCCTGCGAGGGGGCGAGCGCGAGCATGAACCCGCCGCCGCCGGCGCCGGACAGCTTCGCGCCGGGCGCGCCCGCCTTCAGCGCCTCCTCCACGAGCCGGTCCAGCCTTTCGGTCGAGACGCCGAGGTCGCGCAAGAGGACGTGCGCTTCGGCGAGGGTCGCGCCGAGACCGTCGAGGTCCCCGGCCGCGAGAAGGTCGCGGGCCCGCCGGGCGCCCGCGCCCAGCTGTTCCAGGATCGTTTCGACCTTTCCGGGGTTGTCCTGGCGCAGTCTGCGCACGCGCGCCACCATGGCGGCGGTGGAGGAGGCGGTCCCGGAATCGGCGAGGACGAGCGGCGGCACCGGGGATGCGAGCGGGAGGGGGGCGCGCTCCTTGAGGAAGTAGACGGGGCGTTCCAGGGAGACGACGGCGTTGTCGACGCCGCTGGGATCGCCGTGGTGGATCTTCTCCACCTCGAAGGCGCAGTCGGAGATGTCTTCGGGCGACGGCTTCCGTCCCGCGAGCGCAGCGACGGCCCGCGCGGTGGCGGCGGCGACCGCGGCGCCGCTTCCAAGGCCCCGGCCGACGGGAATGTCGGATTCGATTCTGAGGGTGCAGGGGGCGGGATCGATCCCGAACCGTTCGGAAGCGACCTGGACGGCGCGCGCGAGGGGCACGAGGGCGGGGTCCTCCTCCGTCGATCCAGCGCGGCCCAGATCGGGCGCCTCGACGAAGATGCCGGGGCCTCGCGGGCGGCCCGTCTCGATCCGGACCCGGGCCCGGAGCCCGGGCAGGGGGGAGGCGAGGGCGGGCTTTCCGTAGACGACGGCGTGCTCGCCGATCAGGATGACCTTCGCGCAGGCGGAGGCTTCCGCGAAGGGTTTTCCTTCGGATGGGGATGTCGGATGGCGGATGTCGGGCCCTCCCGGGAAATCCGGTCTCAGTCGATCACCTTGAACCCCTTGTCGGTCTTCTCGACCTGATAGCCGGCTCGTTCGGCGATGATGCGAAAGGCCTCCTCGTAGGTCGTCGCGCGGATCCGGCCGTGGAGGGGGGTTTTCACGGAGGGCGGGATGTCGGCCTCGAACTCGCCCAGGCGGGCGAGCGCGTCCAGGAGCCATCCCGCGTCCTCGCCGTGGATGGTCATGTCGATCAGGACGGGAAGCCGGAGGGAGACCGTCTCGGCGTCCGGATGGACGATGTCCATATCGCAGCCCAGGGCGTCGCCGACGCGCCACAGCGCCGGGATGAAGTGGACGCGGTGCATCCGGATCTCCTTTTTCGTGCCGGCGAGTTCGACGTCGAGGTCGATCTTCTTGTCGGAGGCGGCCGCGAAGAAGGCCATCATCCCGTTGACGTCTCCCTTTTCGAGGACCCTTTCCTGGATGTCCTTGATCACCTCGAGGGCGTGATCCTCGGGGGCCATGTACTCGAAATCGTCGGGGTCGGGCGGCTCCCGTCCGGATTCGGGGACGAGGAGGCCGGGCAGGTCCATGAGGAACCGGGCGGTGGGAAGCCCCAGTTCGACGAGGGCCTTTCTCGCTTCCTGCCGCTCGTCTTCGGAGCCCTTGAAGAACATCCAGGCGAAGCGGTAGACGTCGCTTTTCTTCTCGAGCATGGAGCGGGAGGGTCCGGGGAGGAACCGGACCGTGTAGGGATCGATTCGGCGGTGCAGGGTTTCCGGGGCATTCCGGATCTCTTCCGGGGACGGGTCCCATGCCGGGGGCACGTCGATATCCGGGGGGGCCGGGGCGGGGGGCTTTCCGGCCGGGGCGTTTTCCGATTCCGGCCTGGCGCCGGCCTTCGTATCGCCGTCCGTCCCGTCCTTTCCGCATCCGGAAGGCGCGGGCGCGACGACGAGGCCGAGCAGGGCGGCGGCGAGGAAAAGCCGCATTCGCCGGGTGGTTCTTCGCTTCCGCATGACGGATTCCCAAAGCAGCGACGTGGCTACGCCTTCTCGCCCCCCTTTTCTTTCTCCCTTTCCCCCTTCAGGTGGTGGATGGCCTCTTCCTGGGAGTCGTCGAGGCCCAGAAGGGGAAGAAGGCCCATCAGTTCCATGACGGAGCGCACGTTTTGCGAGGCGCCCACGATCCGCGTGGGCATGGTGGAGGTCGTCCGGGCGAGGACGCTGATGCCCGCGCTGTTCATGTAGGTGACTTCGCGGATGTCCACGACGGCGTTTTCGAAGTGGCCGGAGAGCCTTTCGAAGACGACGGCGACGTATTCCTGGGCCTCCCGGCTTCCGAATTCCCGGCTGAGGACCTTCAAGAGCAGGGTGCCGTTTTCGATCTTCGCCTGGAAGGTCTTCCGGGAGGCCGCCGAGGAGAGGGCGGCTTCCGTGACGATGGCCTTGAGGGTCTTCGTTTCCGTCCGGGAGCTGCGGCGCCTCCGGGCGACCGCGGAGAAATCGAACGTGCTCTCGATCACCTCGTCCGACACGGCGGCGCGGAGCATGGATTCGAGGATTTCCCGCGGCGTGTTGTAGATCTTGACGCTGAGGGGGCAGGACCGGATCTTCTTCTTCAGGTCGGGAGGCTGGAAATAGGTCACCTGCTCATCCTTGTCCAGATTCTGCAGGGTCACCGAGCCTTTGGCGATGTCGCGCTTCCGCGCCGGGGCGTTTTCCACGAGCCTGTGCTTTCCTCCGCGGATCCGGAATATGCGGAACTTCGCCATGTCCATCATTCTCGCGGGAGCCGGGTCCGCGCCCGCGTCGCTTTCGGCCAGGAAAACGGGAAAACCGGAGGAAACCCGTGGCTGTTCCGGAAAGCCCTTCTGAACTATATCGGAAGATCTTCGGCGAAGCAATGGCTCGGAAAGAGCCGTTCGCTTGGAGATTCCAGCCAGAGGAGCGGGGACGCGCAGGGATGATGGATTGCGAATGAAGGGATTGTAGATTTTGGATTTTAGATTGGAGTCAGCCATGAGCCTTCGGCTCTCCCGGAAACCATGGAAACTTGGAGGGCGAGCCTCTCCTCCTTCGCTTGCAGGTGGTTGCGAGAGCTACG
>CAZDSO010000030.1:0-33433 GCA_964508045.1 uncultured Planctomycetia bacterium
GGTTGAGCGGGATGGAGAGATCCGCGTCTCCCTCGCCCCGGCCCGCCTTCAGCACGAGGCGGTCGAACCCCCCGCCCGAAGCGCCCGTCGTCTCCTCCCGGGGCCATCCCGGCGGCGCGCCCGTGCGAGCGGCCCGGCGCGTCGCGAGGATCAGCGGGGCGGTCCAGCGCCGGTCCCCCAGCACCTGGTACGCCGGATCCTCCTCGATGCGAACCGCTTCCCACGGGCAGATCCGCGTGCAGCACCACGCGTTCTCCTCCGCGCACCGGGGTCCGATGCAAAGGGCGTGGTCGGGCTCCTCGAGCATGCGGCGTCCCTCGATCCGCCGGAACACGCCCCTCTCGCACATCGATGCGCAGAGCCCGCAGTCCGTGCAGCGCGACCGGTCGACGACCACGCGCCAGCGGCCGGCGTCGGTGGGAAAGCGCGACGGGGACGGGCGCGCCTCGCGCTCCGGGGACACAGAGGGATCAGAGGGTTCAGGCCTTTTCGAGGCTCCCCCTGCAGAAACCTCTGCGTCCTCTGTGCTCTCTGTGGCCTCTGTGGTATCCGGCCCGCTGCTTGCCAGGCGCTTCTTGAAATCCTCCCGGGCGCGGTCGGCGAAGATGGCCCGTCCCGTCTCGCCGCGAAGCCGCCGCACGTCCCTCAGGCCCATGGCGCCCAGCACCTCGAGCAGCTGGTCGCGCCAGCAGAGCATGAGGTTGATCACGCGGGTCGCGCCCCATCGCCGGTCGATCTCCCCGAGCCCCCGCGGGCAGGCCTCGCCCTGGCGGCACCGCCCGCAGAGCGTGCATTCCAGGGCGAGGAACAGGGGCATGTCCACGATCACGGCGTCGGCGCCGAGCAGGATGGTCTTGGGCACGTGCTCGGCGAGGGCCACGCCGCCCGAGGCGAGCAGCGTGACATGGTCGCGGATCCCGCGCTCGACCAGAAGGGCGTGCGTCTGCTGCAGGCAGTCGATCAGGAGGGTCCCGTCTTCCCCGCGCCCGTGGACGGAGGCGCTCAGGTGGATCGTCCCGGCGCCCTTCTTGCAGAGGCGCGCGATCTCCTCCGGCGCGCCTGTGCCGGCGGGGACCCTCAGCATGGTGAGGAGGTGGGGATTGATCTCGTGGGCACGGTCGACGGCCCGCATCGGATCGTCGCCGGGTTCGAGTTCGATCATCGTGGCCCATTCGAGGGTGGACGCCCGCTGTTCCACTTCCTCCGGTTTCAGGCGCACGACGAGGTGGTTCAGGTATTCCAGGAAGCGCTTGGGGCGGTCCTCGGCCCGCACCGTGAAATAGGTGTTCAGCTTGCTCGCCGCGAGCGCCAGGGACTCAAGCGCCCCCTCGCCGGGCCGGCAGGGGCTCAGCCCGAACAGGACGGGCAGGGGCACCTCGCGGGCCGGGGGGATGGGGGATTTCAGGTTTCCGTCGGGGTCGAAGCGCATGCCGCACAGGTCGCGGATGCGCCGTCCGAGATGCACGGTGGTGGAGATGTTCTCGCGACCGTGGATGCCGTCGCGGGTGGGCCGGACGATCTCGGACATGTCGGTCCACAGGTTGTCGTACCCCGGCCCGTCGAACGGGCCGCCGTAGCCCGCGCCGCTCACCGGGATCTTGCCCTCCGCGGCCTGGTCCAGGGTGGTGCGGATCACGTCAGGGGTGTAGGTCTCGTCGCCCTGGGCGAGGTAGTCCTCGGACCGTCTCAGGCTCAGGGCGGACCGGGGGCAGTGGAAGATGCAGGCCATGCAGCGCCGGCAGGCGTTTTCCGCGGGGTCGGCCATCTTCCGCGGGTCCTCCTCGGAGCGCGCGTGGACGTCGTAGAGGCAGGCGGTGATGCAGGTTCCGCAGTTGATGCAGCGGTCGCTCCGCTCGATCCGATAGGGTCTGAGGACCGGATGGCGGGGCGGGGCGGGGCGGGGGGCGAGCCTGAGGGTCTCGGTCACCGTCCACCTCCTTCCCCGGGCGTCTTCGGGGCGGGCAGGGGGTGCAGGCGTTCCCCGGGCGTCCACGGTGCCAGCCGCAGGCCGAACGTCTCCAGGATCCAGTCGCGCTGCCTGTCCGCCTGCGCGGCGAACGCTTCGACGGCCTCGGCGGGTCTTCCGAACGCGTTCTCGATCCGGTTTTCCAGCGCCTCGTAGCAGTCGGTCAGGGGAAGGCCGGCCTGGCAGACCTCCTCGCAGAGGCCGCAGTGCAGGCAACGGAAGGGGGCCTGGCGGTCTTCGGGACGGAGGGTCTCCGAGCGGGCGAGGGCCTCGACGAGCCGGAGTTTCCCGCGTCCGGTGGAGCGCTCGTCTCCGGTGAGGCGGTAGGCCGGGCAGCAGGAGACGCAGGCGCCGCAGAAGACGCACCGGAGGGCGGTCTCCTCGAGCAGGCGTGTTCCGCCGTCCTCGGCGGGGTCGGGGACGGCCCAGTGCTCGGCGGCATTGGAGCCGAGGAGGCGGGCGAGGGCGCCGACCAGCGGGGAGAAGAAACGAAGCGTTCCGAGCGTGAAGCCGAAGACGGGCGAGAGGAAGATGAGCCCCGGCAGGTTGAACAGCCGCGTGCGTACGCGGAAGAACTTCATGGGGTTGAGCAAGAGGGCCGGGTCGAGCTCGAGTTTGCGCGCGACGAGTCGCTTGCGCAGATGGACGGGTACGCCGCGATGGAGGAACGGGGAGTTCCAGATGCCGAAACCGTAGGGGCGCCCCCCCGTCTTGACGCCGATGTGGACGAGCAGCTGGACGAGCAGAAGGCGCAGGAAGTAGTCGAGCTTCCGTCTCGGGTCGACGCGGAAGGAGGCGATGACGACGCAGTCCCGGTCCTCTTCCTCGATGGGGCTCTTGCCGGGCCGGCACACGAAGACCTCGGCGGCGAGTTCGTTTCCGAACCGTTTCGCGAGCGTCCGCGCACGCTGGAGAAACGTCGGCACCCTGGCGCGGGGGAGCAGGACCTCGGCCGCGAGCATGCCGGGCCCGATCCGCTGGAATTTCATGGGGAAGAAGCGCTCGGCCCACAGGTAATGGGCAGCGGCGTCCGGGGCGGTCTCTCCGGCGGAGGCGAGGTTTCCGTCCTCGAGGAAGGCGCGCTCTTTCTTTGGGTCGTCGAAGTGGAGGAGGACGGCGTCCTTCTCGGGCACGACCGTTCCTTCCGGGCTTCCGGGCCGGTCCCGGAACATCAGGTTCTCTTCCGCGAGTCTGGACGGGTCGTAGTAGGCGACGTGGGAGGGGCGCCGGCCGCTTTCGACCAGGCGGTCGAGAAAGGCGAAGGCTTCCGCGCCGTCCGGGAAGAGCAGCAGCCTCGGGCGGCTTGCGGGGGGGCGCTTGCGGACGCGGATCGTGAGCTCGGAGATCACGCCGAACTGGCCTTCAGTGCCGAGGAAGTCTTTCAGGGCGGGGTCGTTTTGATCGAGATCGAGGACGGTTCCGTTCATGAGGGCGACGCGTGCGCGCACGATCGCCTGGGCCATGGGTCCGAAGCCGAAGCTTTCGATGCCCAGTCCCCCGGAGGCGGCCCAGCCGGCGACGGTGGAGAAGCGGCTGGAGGGCGTGGCGAGGGGGGCGAGTCCGAGGGGGCGTAGGCGCTCGGCGAGGTCGGCCCAGCGGACGCCGGCCTGGACGCGCGCGGTGAGGGCCAGCGCGTCGATGTCGAGGATCTCCATCATGGAGGAGAGGTCGAGGGTGACGCCGTTGAGGGTGGGGACGGCGCCTCCGAAGGCGGAGGAGGAGACGCCGCGGGGGTAGACGGGGAGGCTGTGCTTCCCGGCGAAGCGGAGGATTTTCGCGAGATCGTCCTCGCGCCTCGGCTGGACGACGAGCTGGGGGGTGGTGCGGTGGAGGAGGGTCTCGAGGAGGCGGGGGACGCGGGCGAGGTCGCGGCTGTAGAGTCTTCTCTCGAGGTAGCCGTCGACGACGCGGCAGGAGGGGGAGACGGCCGAGCGCAGCTCGCTTGCGAGGGCTTCGATGCGGAGTATCCGCTTGGGGGTGTCGCGGTCGGTGAGGTGGCGCCAGAGGAGGGCGAGCATCTGGCGGGGGGATCCGAAGACGGCGTAGAGGGCCAGGCGGAGGGAGGGGAGGAGGCCGACGCGCGCCTTCTCGGTGCGGAGGAGTCGCGCGACGGGGCGGGGGGGATCGATTCCGAAGCGCTCGCGGCGTCTCTCGGAAGCGCGGCGGGCGTTTCGGATCCAGAAGGCGCTCCAGCCCCTGTTTTCGAGCATGGTTTTCCGGTCAGGCATCGGGTCCAAAGGGCGCATCTCCGTAGCCGGTCGGGGTCGGCATACGAGTGCCCACGATACTCCGCGGTGTGCGAGCCTCAAGGATTATCTTGGTCCGCCATCAGGTGGGGGCGAGGGGGAGCGGGTGAGGCCAGGGAGAGAAGGAGCAAGAGAGGGGGCGGTTCAGCCGGCGGCTTCGACGTCGGCCGCGGGCAGGGTGACGGCGACGGCCTGGCAGAGGAGGTGGACCTGGAGGATGAGCAGGTGGATGCCCTTTCGTTCGATCAGGATGCCCTCCACGCCCTGGAGGGGGCCTTTTCGGATCCGGAGGGGCTGGCCGGGATAGAAGTCGTAGTGGTAGGGGTCGACCTTCAGCTGTTTTTCGAGGACGGTTCGGACGTTGTAGATCTCCTGGTCTGGCACGGGAATGGGGTCTCCGTCGGGTGTGGAGAGGATCTTCACGGCGCCGCGCGCCTTCAGGACGTGCATTTTCCTGAGCCATCCCTCTTCGCCGGAGAAGTCCTCCCGGACGAAGACGTATCCGGGGAAGAGGGGGACTTCCATCTTCTTTCGGCGGTCCTTCCAGCGTCGTTCCCGTTCGGTGACGGGCAGGTAGTAATCGACGGGGATCTTCTCCAGTTCGTCGGTCACGTCCTTCTCGTGCCGGCTCCGCGTATGGACGGCGTACCAGTGTCGGGTGGGAATCCGATCTTCGTCCACGAAGCCTTACCCTCCGCCGGGAGAGGAGGCCTCCCCGGCCTTCCGTTCTGCCTGGATCGCCTCCATCCTGCGCGCCGCGTCTCGCCGGGCCTGCTCGAATTTCGGATCGCCCGCGCTGCGACCCATGAATTCGCGGTACGTCGACGCAGCTTCCTCTTTCCGCCCCATGCCTTCGAGGGCGCGGCCGAGGAAGTAGACGTTGGTGACGAGGCCGGGTTCGAGTTCGGCGGCTTTCCTGAACTGCACGGCGGCGCTTTCGAACCTCTCGAGGGTCAGGAGGAGATTCCCGTGGACCTCGAAGGCGTGGCCGTCGGCGGGAAAGATGTGCTTGATGCGCTCGCAGGCCTCGAGGGCCTCGCTGTATTTTCCGAGAATGCTCAGGGCTTCCACGAGGAGGAAGTGGGCGTGGCGCGTGCGGGCGTCCCGGGCGATGATCTGGCGAAGCCGCTCGGACGCGGCGCCCACCCGCGCCAGGAAATCGGCCCGGGATTCCCCCGCTTCGAGGCGCCTCATCTCGTCGAGGGCCCAGTTGTACCTGGCGTAGAGGTGGGCGGGGTTCGCGGCGACGGCCCGGCGGTACGCCGCCACGGCGGACGGGATGTCGCCGAGGGCATCGTAGGCCACGCCGAGGTTGTAGTGGGCCGCCGCCATCTTCGGGTCCGCGCGGATCGCTTCCTGGTAGGTTTCGACGGCCTGGGGGACGAGTCCCTGCTCGCGAAGCGTGATCCCGAGGCGGACCAGGACGCGCGGATCGCCGGGTTTCAAGGCTTTCAGGAGCCGTAGCGCCAGCTCCCGGAAGAGGACCTTGTTGCCTTTCAGGTTCCCCAGGGGGCCGCGAACCTCGGCGCGCCGCTCGAGATCGTCTTCGCAAAAGACGGCGGAAGCGAACAGGGAGCCGCCGTCCATCCAGACCGTTCCCTGGACGTTCGCTTCGGCATCTCCCTCCTTGACGGGAATGGGGACGGAGGTGTCCTCGGCGCGGCGTTCCCAGGCGAGGCGGGTCTGTTCCAGGCTCTCGGCGGGCAGAACGAGGAAGAAGTCCTCGTCCCGGGCGAACTGTTCCGCCAGGACGGCCGCGGCCGTCACGCCGAGCTGGCGCGCCTGGGCCTCCAGGGGAAGACGGTCCTCCTGGAAGGTGCGGATGGTGAGGCTCTTCTTTCCTTCTTCTGCCGCCGGGGTGGAGGCGCACCCCGCCGCCAGGGCGCCGGCCAGGCAGAATGCCGTGGAGAGGATTCCGTGCTTCATGACACGCCTCGATCGTTTCGCGCTCACGCCACGCGAGGGCCATCATAACAGTCGGGAAGCGGGATGGGTAGAATCCGCCGCCGGATCAGGCGAGGCTGTAGCGTCCCTTTTCGTCCACGGTGAAGTCGTCGCTCGCGCGCATGAGGCGGTAGACGCCGTTCCAGAAGACGTTCCACCGCTCTTCCGGGACCGCCCCGTCGTCCCACACGAGGATCTGCTTGAATTCCCGCTTCCCGAAGGGGGAGGTGTACTCCGAGAGGATGAGGCGCATCACCTCCAGCGCGTTCTCGCGGCAGAGGGTCCTGATCTTGCCGGGCGTCTTGAACAGGACGCTCGAGTAGAAACCCGAGGGAACCGTCCTGAGAAGGCGGCTGGCGTCCTGGCGGTCGATCATCTTGGACTCGAAGACCCTGAACTCGGTGTCCATGAGCACGCGTAAATGGACCCGTTTGGCCGTGATGCGCTGAATGCGACCGATGCGGCGGTTCCAGCGAACGAGGCCCCCGACCTTGAAATCCGGGTTTTTCGCCATGGGGAATGCGTCCGGTCCGTCAGTCCTCGGAGGGAAATTCCTGGGGGAAGGCCTTTTTCTGCACTCTCTTCACCAGGCCGATGCTGTTCTTCAGAAGATCGAGAATTTCCTCGCGGCCCCATTCCGGATGCTTCTCGACCTGCTGGATCAAGTCCTCGATCGTGGATTTCCGCACTTCCATCCGCTTGCCGATCTTGAGCTTCCTGAGATCGTATCCCAGTTTCCTCGCGGCCTGGAACACCTTGTCCTGCACGGCCTTGTCGGGATTGTAACCGGGCGTCTCGTTGAGGATTCTCCGGACGATCTCGAGGTCCATCCCGATATGATCCGCAACGTCTTTCTGCGTGACCATCCCGACTCCTCCCGGAAGGAGAAAAGACGGTGCTTCCGTCGCCCGAGGGATGCACCCATCAACCCTGTCATCGACCAGAAAACTATACCAGCATCCCAGAGGCCTGTCAAAGCAGAATTCGCCGGAACCATTCTCGATGCAAGCGGTTCCGAAAAGGGCTCCGCGCCTCCAGGGCACTTCACGAGGCCGGACCGCCGGTGTTTCCGCCTCCCGGTTTCCGCGGCCGCCGGCGGCGTCGCCCGTGTCCGCGGCGGGACTTCTTCTCCCCCCCCTGGGGGGGACGGGAAGAGGGCGCACCCTGTCCGGGTTGGGAAGGAGAGCCAGTCTTTCCACGGCGCCCGCCGTCTCCCGAGCGCTTTTTGCCGCCCCGTCCCCGGGAGCGTCTGGGACGACGGTTGCCGGAAGACTTCTCTCCTCGCTTGTCTTGCCGGTCTCCCCCCCGGCCTTCGCTCCTCCCGGGGGAGGGGGCGGGCTTGCGGCTCTCGCCGTGGGAAGGCCTGCCGGAAGAACTCTCGCGGGCCGGGGGAGGGCCCTCCCGGACGTCGTCGATCGAAATGAGGTAGCGGTCTCCGGCGGGTCCGCGGACGAACAGGCTCCGGCTCAGGATGCGCTGATCGAGCACGTCGACCTGTCCCTTCTCCGTCCAGACCTTGGATCCCCGCGAGGGGAGCATCTTCTTGAACGCGCGGTAGGTGTCGTCCTCGAAGCGGAGACAGCACATGAGGCGGCCGCAGCGGCCCGAGATCTTGGTGGGGTCGAGGGTGCTTTTCTGCACCTTGGCCATCTTCATCGTCACCTGCTCGATGTTCCGCATGAAGGAGCGGCAACAGAGTTCCCGGCCGCAATGTCCCACCGTCCCGAGCAGTTTGGCCTCGTCCCGCACCCCGATCTGCTTCAATTCGATCCGCTTGCGGTAGGCCTGCGCCAGGGTCCTGACGAGTCCCCGGAAATCGACGCGCCCCATCGCCGTGAAGTAGAAGACGATCTTGTCTCCGGAGAAGATTTTTTCCACGCCGACGAGGTTCATGGGGAGGCCGTGTTCCGCGATCTTTTCCTTGCAGAACGCGAATTCCTCCTCCGTGCCTTCTTCCGCCAGCGCCCGGATCCGGGCGACGTCCTTGTCCGAGGGGCGGCGGAGCACCCGCCCTTCCGGGTGGGTTTCCGGGGCGTCCTGGACGATCTCGGTGACTTCTCCCCACTCGATGCCGCGGCGCGACTTGATGATGCAGCGCTCCCCGATCTTCAAATCGGGCAGCTCGGTGGAAAAGACGCCCCGTTCCAAGGCCATCCCGAACCGGATGCCCACGTAGGTGAATCTCGGGCGGTTTTCGACGGATTGCGCGGTGGAAGCCGGCTGCTCGCCGGCGGGTTCTCGTTCGTTTTCCTCGGACACCGTTCTACCCTCCCCACTCCCAGCCTCCCGCCGGCACGTTTTCCGGCGGATCCTCATCATCGTATCAAATTCGCCGGGACCTCGCCGCGATTTCGTCGTCGCGGTCGGAGGCGCAGTACGAATACGCCCCTCAAGTAAAAACGCCTGCACCGGAGCGATCACCTCCGGGTCACGGCTTCCTTCTTCTCGCGCGTCATGGCCAGCGCTTCCCGCGTATGCTCGAGCGCGCGCCGCAGCTCCCTCCCGTCGCCGTACCGGTCCTCCGGCTCCTTTTCCATCATCCGGCAGATCACCGCACCGGCCGCCCGGGGGATGGCGGGGTCCAGCATCTCCGGAGACCGGAGGTCCTCGAAGACATGGCGGTAGAGGATGCTCCGGGTGCTGGGCCCGTCGAAGGGGGCGGACCCCGTGAGCATGTGGTAGGCGGTGGCCCCCAGCGAGTAGATGTCCGTGCGGGGGTCGAGATCCAGGCCCTGGATCTGTTCCGGGGACATGTAGTTGGGGGTTCCGTAGATGATTCCGCTTCGCGTCAGGGGTTCGTCCCCGTCCCGGCGGGCCAGACCGAAGTCCACCAGTTTGGCCGTGCCGTCGGGGAGGATCATGATGTTCTCGGGTTTGACGTCCCGGTGGACCAGGCCGGCTTCCCAGACGGCCTCGAGCGCGGAGACGATCTGGAACAAGAGGTCGATCACCTCTTCTGGTTTGAAGGCGGGGGCGGGATAATGGCGCTCGATGCGGCGGATGACGGAATCTCCTTCGACGTACTCCATGACGAGGTAGTAGAACCCCTCGCAACGGGAGACGCCGTGGACGGAGACGACGTGGGGGTGTCGTATGCTGGTGAGCACGCGGCCTTCCCGCTGCAAGCGGCGCAGGGCCCGGCCGTCGGAGTTGATCTCGGGATCGAGGATCTTGAGGGCGGCGACCTCGTTCGATTCGTTTTGGCAGGCCTTGAAGACGGCCCCCATGGATCCGCGCCCCAGCACCTCGAGCAGGACGTTCTCGCCGAACGGGATCCCCTTGCCGAGGTCGACGTTTTCGCCTCCGATCACGCGGCGGATCACGCTGCGGGTGAGCCGGCGGCTTTCCTCCTTGCGCTTGCGGCGGATCAACAGGGCCGTCTTGGCCAGCAGTTCATGGGCCTTGTAGGGGACGGTCAGGCACTCGTTCGCCCCGGCCTCCATGGACTGCAGGATGATGTCTTCGTCGCCGGAACGGGCCAGGAAGAGGATGGGAATCTCCTTTCGGGTGAAGATCCGGCGCAGGAACGCGCAGGCCTCGACGCCGGATCTCTTTTCCGCCTGGCGCTGGTCGAGGATCAAGAGCTGGGGGCGGTTCTGTTCGACGAGGGCGATGAGCGTATCCATGGAGCCGGCGACGGCGATCCGCGCTCCGCGTCGTTCCAGAATGGCGGACGTCAGCTCCGCAAGGTGAGCATCGGCTCCGACGAACAGGATTCTGGCCTTGAACATGCGGCTTGTCCGGATACGAAAAAACAGGGGAAGCTCGAAAACCTCCCCTGTTTCACGCACATGGAGGATATCCGCGAGCAGGTGGAAGCGCAAGGAAAATCCCGTGTCCCCTGCTCCGGGATACGATATCCTTCGTGCACCCTGACGTGAACAGGTCTGGGTCGCGGGAGCGCGATATCCCTCGGGTTCGCTCGGCTTCATTCATGAGTCCATCCAGCGATGCGGGCGTGCGGCGGCGCTACCTGGGGCAGGTGTTTTCCATGATCACGGCGCTCAGCGCCGCCTCCGTCCTGAACGTGGTCTATGTCACGGTGGTGGCACGGTCCCTCGACGCGGGGGAGCTGGGGGTCTTTTTCTGCGCCCATTCCATTCTCCTGATGGCGGCGGCTCCCGGCGGCGCGGTCCAGACGTTCCTGGCGGGCCTGCACGCTTCCTCGGGGGAGGGGACGCGCTCCCGCCTGTTCAGGGCGTGGGCGAAGCGTCTGGGAGGGGTCGGGGTGGCGCTTTTCCTGGTGTTCCTTCTCCTCTCGCCGCTTTTGGCCCCGCTTCTGCGCATTCCCTCGCTCGGGCCGGTGGCCGTGACGGGCGTGGCGCTCGGCGCCTACGCGATGCTGCCCCTCCTCTACGGCCGGCTCCAGGGAGACCAGCGTTTCTCGAGGCTCGGAGCGACCCTGGTCCTGGAGGCCGCCGTCCGTCCCGCCGCGGCCCTCCTTCTGTCCCTGGCGGCCTGGATGCACGCGACCACGGCCGTGGGGACGCTGGCGCTGGGCTACGTCGTCGCCTCGTTCGTGGCGCTTCTTCTGGGCGGTCTTTCCCCACTGCGCCGGGAACGAGGCGGAGACGAGGGCCTGTCTCCGCCCTCCGCCCGGGGCCTCCTCCCCACCGTGGCGGCACTTCTGGCCCTCGCCGCCTTCACCTATGTGGATGTTCTCTTCGCCCAGCGGTACTTCGGGGCGTCCTCGACGTCGCCGGGCGCCCCGGTGGGCAACGCGGGGGCCTACGGGGCGGCTGCGTACATCGGCCGGGCCTTCATCATGGTCACGCTCCCGCTGGTGATGGTGATGTTTCCCCGCGTGGCGTCGGCTCGCGGGAAGGAGGAGGGCACGTGGCTCTTTCTCCGGGACGCCCTGATCATGACGATCGCCGTCTGGGGGCTCGGGTTCGCCTTCTGCGCGGCCTTCCCCACGGTCATCGCCGGGGCCCTGTTTCCGGATCAGCCCGGATCCGCCGCGTTGATCAGCCGGTATCCCCTCGCCGTCCTGCCCTACATGATCCTGGCCCTTCTGGTGTACTACCAGCTCGCCCTGCGGCGTTGGAAGACGGCCTGGATCCTCGTGGGAGGCGTTCTGATCCAATGGGCCGGCTACCTGGTCTTCCACCGGACACCCTTCGACCTCCTCGCGGTGCTCGGCGTGACGGGCGGGGTCACCGTGGCGGCGACGGGCGCGATCACCCTGTACGGGAGAGGCCGCACGGCGAAGGATTGGTAGAATGCCGGCATGCTCTCGTTGCTTCTGCATAATCTGCGCATCGCCCTGCACGAGATGATGCGGCGGCCCTTTCGGACTTTTCTGGTCCTGCAGGGCATGGTATGGGGATCGGCGGTGGCCATCATGCCGCCGGCGCTCATCAAGGGAAGCCAGCAGACCATGCTGGAGAGGGCCTCCTCCGTGGGTACGGACCGGGTGATTCTCACCTCGGATCCGATGGACGCATCCCGCGCCCTCACCCTGGAGGACTTCCGGCACGTGGAGGAGCGGTTCGGGGATTCGCTGAAGGCGGCGGCGCCCTTCCGCGCGCAACGGGCGGTCTTCCGGCGAGGCGGAAAGACGGCGACGGGATGGGTGGTGGGGACCACGCCGCGTTCGCTGGAAGCGCGGGGGCTTTCCCTTCGCTCGGGGCGTTTTTTCCGCGGCGAGGGCGAGGCGGCGCTGGAGCCGGGCCTGGCGTCGGTGATCGGGGGGGAAGGGGGGATCGGGGATCTCGAGATCTTTCCGCTTCCGGCGGACGCGGGCAGGACGGACGTGGCGGCGCTTCAGGGGAAGGTGGAGGCGGGTGAGGCGGAAGGGGGATTCGCGCCGCTTCGGGTTTCCGGGGTGCTGTCGCCCCTGCCGGCGTCGTTGAAGGAGATCAACGACTTCGGGGTCAAGCGCAACCACTTCCTTTCGAATATCGCGGCGGATCTGATGCGGAACATGGGGGTGGAGGTGGATACGGAGCCGTGGCGCCGGGAGGGCCGTTCCGCGCACGTATCCCTGGATCTTCTCGCGCGGGAGGCGGAGAGGATCGACATGGTGATCCTCAAGGCGAAACCGGAGGCGGTCATGGATCTCGTCGAGGATCTCCAGAAGGACCTCTCCTCGCGGGGGCGGATCCCGCTGATCCGGTGGAACCTTCTCGCGCCGGTATTCTTGAAGGGGGGCATGGAGCGCTACACGCGTCTGCGGTACGCCACGTTCGTCCTCTGCCTGGTGATGGGGGCGGTGGTGATCACCAACGTCATGCTTTTTTTCGTGCTGGAGAACTACCGGGAGATCGCGGTGCGGCGGGTGGAAGGCGCGACGAAGTCGGACATCGTCGTCCAGTACCTCGCGCACGCCATGATCCTGTCCGTCACGGGGGGTCTTCTGGGGCTTCCCACGGGCATGCTGGTGGCGAAGGTGCGGATCTGGCTCGCGCCGCAGGCGGCCATGGGCCTGGTGTTTCCCTGGGGATCGGCGGCGCTGGTGGTGGGCGCCACGATCCTGGCGGGGGGGGTGGCGGGGGTGCTTCCGGCGTTGCGCGCTTCCGGGCTGGATCCGGTGGAGGCGCTGAGGAACGAGTGAGAGGAGAGCGGATGGGGGCCTTGGCGCGGCTTTGCTGCTTTCGGATTTGGGATCTGGGATTCCGGATTGCGGATGACGGTTGAAACGGTCTTTCCGGTATGAAGGTGACGGCGCTGCTTTCGGTGGCGCTCCGATCGATCCGTTCGCGTTCGGTGCGCTCCTTCCTCACGCTGCTCACGGCGGCGGTGGGGATCGCGGGCGTGACGTCCTCCATGGCGCTGATGGACGGGATCACCTACCAGGTGGAAAGGGACGTGCGCTCCCTGGGCGTGCGCGTCATCGAGGTTTTGAACCCGTCGATCTTCAAGGGAAAGCCCGGCATCCCGGACGCGTCGCTGGAGCGCGAGCACCTCAGGGCATTGCGGGAAGCCCTTCCGGGCGTTCCGGTGGCGCCCACCCGGATCGGTTTCTACGTGGCGCGTCCCGCGGCGTCGGAGAAGACGTTCCTGGCGGTGGGGGTGGGGACGGACCACAACATGCGCGCCACGTTCGACGTGGACATGGAACGGGGTCGTTTCTTCAACGCGGCGGAGTCGGCGGGGGGCGCGCCCGTGTGCGTCATGGACAGCGCCCTGGCCCGGGAGGGGTTCGGGGAGGCGATCCCTCTGGGCAAGCGGATCGTGCTGTCCCTGGGGAACCGGACGCTGGATCTCGAGGTGATCGGCGTGCTGGAGGATCCCTTCTCCCTCCGCGAGCACCTGGACTACTTCGACAGCTTCGACCCCGCCCGCATGGCCTTCGCCCGCCTCCAGGCCTACCGGAACGTCTATTTTCCCCTGTCGCTCCTGCCGGAGGGGGACGGGGTGATCCATTCGATCAAGGTGGCCGCTCCCACGATCGGGGACGTGGAACCCTTGACCAAGAAGGTGAAGGAGGTGGTGGGAGAGGACCTGGGCAAGACGACCTGGACGCTGAAGGAATGGGCGGACGTGATCGTGAAGACGACGTACGAGTTCAACCTCCTCGGGAACCTGCTGTGGGCGGCCTTGCTGTTCATCACGGGCGTCTTGATCGGCACGGTGAACCTCATCGCCATTCGCGAGCGGTTCCACGAGGTGGGGGTCCGCCTGACGGAAGGGGCGCGGCCGGTGGACATCTGGCTCCAGCTGACGGTGGAGAACGTCCTCCTCTCGATGGCCGGGGGGGCGCTGGGGATCGTGCTGGGCATCCCGACGGCCTGGGGACTGGCGAAGTACGTGGCGCGCTGGGAGCCCGCCTTCACCGTCAAGGGGGTCTTTCTCCCCATCGCGGTGGCCGTGCTTCTCGGGGTGCTGTCCACGTTCTGGCCGGCCTGGAAGGCGGCGCGGATGCAAGCCGTTGAGATTCTTCGGAGACGATGAACGGTGCTCGAGCTGAAACAGGCGACCAAGATCTATCCCATGGGGGGAGGAGAGGTGCGCGCCCTGGACGGGGTGGACCTCCGCGTGGAGGAGGGCGAATTCCTTGCGGTGATGGGGCCCTCGGGGTCGGGGAAATCCACCCTTTTGCACGTTTTGGGTTTTCTGGACCGGCCGACCTCCGGCGCGTATTTCTACCGGGATCGAAACGCCCTGGCGTTCACCGATCGGGAGCTCTCGCGCGTGAGGAATCGCGAGATCGGGTTCATCTTCCAGAGCTTCAACCTGCTCGCCGAGGAGACGGCGCAGAGAAACGTGGCCCTGCCCCTGCTCTACGCCCGCGCGGACAACCGGCTTCAGAAGGCGAGCCGGGCGCTGGAACGCGTGGGCATGGGGCATAGAGCCGGCCACCGGCCCTACGAACTCTCGGGAGGCGAACAGCAACGGGTCGCGGTCGCCCGGGCCCTGGTCAAGGATCCCCGCCTCGTCCTGGCCGACGAACCCACCGGCAACCTGGACACGGCCTCGGGCAACGCCGTCATGGACCTTTTGAGCGAGCTCAACGAGACGGGCATCACCGTGATCCTCATCACCCATGATGCCGACGTGGCGGCGCGCGCGAAACGGCGCCTTCACCTCGTGGACGGGAAACTGCGCGAGGGATACGGCTCCTAGCCCGGATTATTCATGAAGACGTAGCGAGGTTGCCGCAAGTGCCTGAGATGCGAGGAGCAAGACGATTCCGGTCCGGAGCGTGGCCAAAGCGCCACGTGAGGGCCGGAATCGTCGCAGCGACGAAGCAGATCATGTGCTTGCGGCGACCGCAGTAGTTTTCATGAATAATCCGGGCTAGCCCATGGCGGGCAGAAAGCCCCCGGCCGTGCAGCACGGCCGGCGCCTACCGTTCGAGCAACGTCGAGACGGGCACCACGCCCCACTCATGCAGGACGCTTCCGCCGTCGGGCGCGGCGGGGTAGACCGGCTCCAGCAGCTGGAGACCGGCCGGCGCCGGCTCGACGTAGAACTGGATCCGGACCGCGTTGTCGTACTTCCAGGAGGTGACGATCTGCATCGTGTCGTCCACCTGGTCGATGGGGAAGTACTTCACGGCGTAGGTGAAGGTCTCCCGGCCGAAAAAGAGGGCGGCGTCGGGACCGAGCCAGCAGTCGAGGAAATCACGGACTTCGTGGGCATAGAGGCCCGCCTCGAAAAGCTCGTTCTCGAAGTGCGTCCGCAAGCCCTCGTAGGTGATCGGGAGCCCGTTCAACGCCAGCTGTCCTTCCGCATCCCGGCTCAGGATCCATCCGCGGTGCGAGGTGACGGGGTCGTCGAGCGTGCACTCGTAGAAAAGGTAATCGTAGCGGGTCCCCTCCCAGACCACCCCCATCCCGTCGGCCCAGCAGTCCTCCCAGACGATCTCGCGCCCCAGGGGGACCTCGGGAATCGTCACCGTCGCCTCGCCCTTGAACCGCACGCGGACGTCCTCTTCCCTCGGCGTCTCGGGATAGAGGTAGATCACCGGCACGCAGGGGACCGGCGTCGGACCCATGATCGCGATGTAGCCGCTCTTGGTCTCGGTGTCGCTTCCCCCGGGACCCGATACGGTGAGGGACACGGTGAACGAGGTCCCCACGGCGCCGGAATACGTGTGGCTCGGGTTCCGGGCGGAGCCGGTCGACCCGTCCCCGAACGACCAGGACCAGGAGGTGATGTTTCCCGAGGAGAGGTCAGTGAAGTTCACGGGAAGAAGTGACGGCCCCGAGGTGGGCGTCGCCGAGAAATCGGCGATGGGCGCCGTGCCGTTGGTGATCTGGATGGCGTTCACCCGGGTGTAGGTGTCCGAACCTCCGGGACCGCTGACGGTGAGGGAGACGGTGAAGAGGTCCCCGGCGTTCCCCGTGTACGTGTGGCCCGGGTTCTGGTCCGTGCCGGTCGATCCGTCCCCGAAGGTCCAGCTCCAGGTGTCGATGGAACCCGTCGATCCGTCCGTGAACTGGACGGTGAGCGGGGAAGGTCCCGACAGGGGGGAGGCGGTGAAGTACGCGGTCGGGGAGGTGGGTTCGGTGACGGAGATGTAGTTCACCTTCTCTTCCGTATCCGATCCCAGGCTTCCGCTCACGGTCAGGGTGACGGTGTACATCCCCGCCGTGTTGTAGGTGTGAGTGGGGTTGGTGAGCTGGCTCGTCGCGCCGTCCCCGAAATTCCACGACCAGGCGTCGACCTCTCCGGAGGAGGCGTCCATGAACTGGACCACTTCGCCGGTGCTGGGGGACCGGGGCGAGGCGGTGAAATCCGCCCGGGGCGTCGGGTCCGGAGGGCCCACGGAGATGTAGGCGTCCCGGGCCAACGTGGCGACGATCTCGTCTCCCCGGTAGAGGGTCAACTCCACGGTGTACGTTCCCTCGTCTTCATAGAGATGAAGGGGTTGCGGATGGGTGCTCTCGGTGCCGTCCCCGAAGTTCCACACCGCTTTCGAGTAGTCCCCCTCGCTGAGATCGGTGAAGGTCACGATCAGGGGGGCGGCACCCTGGAGGGGATCCGCGATGAAATCCACGGTCGGGGGGGGCGCATCGGACGCCTCTTCCTCGTCGCATCCGGCGAGGGGAAGGAAGACCAGAATCAGGGCCCCGGTGAGCAAGGGGAGGAAGGTGGTTGCTTTCATGATGGCCTCCAGAAGAAGTCAACAGAGGCCAAGAGCAATCCTCGTTCCAAAAGGAACCTAGGTGGGCAATGCCGGGGAAGAAAGGCTTGAATCCGGTGGAAAAGGCTCCGGGGACGGTTTTTTGAGGTTCGTCCAAGTTGTTGTTTGAGAGGGGATTGGGGATTTTCAGCTCAGGGGGCCCGCTGTTTGGAGCCGTGTCCGGAAGACACGCGTCTTCTTTCGCCGGTGGGGACACACTTGTTCCTGGACGGGGGAAAAGGTAACGGCGCCGTAACCCGTGTTACCCGGCGGTATCATCTTCCGGTTCGCGTATGGTCAGGACGGGCTTCTTGGAGAGCCGGATGACCTTTTCCGCCACGGACCCGAAGACGAGGTGCCGCCAGCCCGTGTAGCCGTGCGTGGCGAGGAGGATGAGATCGAGGCCCTTCTCATCGGCGAAGCGCACGATTTCGTCGGCCGCTTCTCCGACCAAGACGGAGGTCTCCACGTCCGCATCTTCGCCGAAGGCCTCCACGACGGTTTTCTCGAGTGATTCCCGGGCGCTCTTTTCCATCTCCTTCTGGTAGGCGGGAAAGTCGATGGCCACGGCGCCGGTGGTGGGGACGGCGAGAGGGACGGGGGTGATGACATGGACCAGGTGGATCTTGGCCGAGAAGTGTCGGGCAAATTTCTCCGCGATCTGCAGCGCCTCTCGGGAAGGTTCGCTGAAGTCGGTGGGGCAGAGGATGGTCTTGAATGGAAACATGTCTATTCCTTTTGCGAAGCGTCTGGCTCAACGAAACCCGTAGAGGGACGAATTTTCGAAACGGGGCTGGCCCGTGTCGCCCATGCCGTGACAGGTCGGGCAGACGCCCGAACCGCCGCACGCGAGGCAGTTGTCCCGGACCCTCGGCGCGGGGGAGGGCGATTCGCTGTACCCGCCGATCCCTGTTCCGTTGCAGGACCGGCACACGCCGGTTCCTCCGCATTCCTGGCAACGCATGGTACCTCCTTGAAGGCTCACGCTCCCGTTTCCACGATCTTGTCGATGGTCTGGAGCAGTTCCTGGAAATCCGGAGACTTCACGACGAACGCGTCGGCGTCCTCGAAATCGGGATCCCCGCGGCAGCTGGCGAAAGCGCTGTGGATCACCACGGGGAGATCCGGGCGGTAGCGAGAGGCGTACCAGAGCAGGGACCTGCCGTTCAACGGCATCTTGATGTCGAGGACGACCAGGTCCAGAGGCTCCGCTTCCAGCATCTCGAACGCCTTCAAGCCGTCGCTGATGGCGACGACGTCGTGTCCGGCCTCTCCGAGGAATTCGCGGGACAGATCCAGCCAGTTCTCCTCGTCGTCGATCACGAGAATGCGGGACATCATCGACCTCCTGTTGAACGCGCCCTGGAGAGCCCGCGATTTTCCCGACCCGATCTCCTTCATGGCACCATCCGTCATTGCACTTCCCGTGTTTTTTATCAGCAAAACGCATACCTTCCAGGCGGACGATGAGGGGTCGCCTGGCCCTGGAAGCGATAACTTCTTTCCAGACAATGAATTAAAAATCCGGCACCGGGGGGGCGGGGTCGGGCAGAGGTGGGCGGAAGGGGGGGAGGCGTTGCGAAAGGCTATTCTTCCCGCTGGAGGGGGATGTCGAGACGCTTCATTTTCTTGTAGAGCGAGGAGGGGAAAACGCCGAGTTTCTTCGCGGCCTGGGCCTTGACCCATCCGGTTTCCTTCAGGGCCCGGAGGATGGTCTTTCGTTCCAGTTCGCCGAGGTTCAGCGTGGTGGGAGCGGCCGAGGGGGGATCGCCGTTCATGACGGCACCTTTCCGGTCACGGATGTCGGCGGTGTGGACGGTCTCGTTTCGGGAGAGGATGACGGCCCTCTCGACGACGTTTTCCAGCTCCCGCACGTTGCCGGGCCAGAAGGCGTCGCGAAGCGCCTCCTTGGCGTCGGGTGAGAAGGCCCGGTCCTTCTTGCGGTGCTTGGCGGCATAGAGGGTCAGGAAGGACTCGGCGAGCAACGGGATGTCCTCGGGCCGATCCCGGAGAGGGGGGACGTCGATCCGGATGACGTTGAGGCGGAAGTAGAGGTCTTCGCGAAGCTGTTTCTTTTTCACGGCCTCCTCGGGGTCCCGGTTGGTGGCCGCGACCACGCGCACGTCGACGTGGAGCGGGGTATCGCCGCCCACCCGCTCGAATTCGGCGCCCTGGAGGACGCGGAGGAGCTTGGCCTGGAGTCCCCCGCTCATCTCGGTGATTTCGTCGAGAAAGAGGGTTCCTCCGTCCGCCCGCTCGAACTTGCCGGCCCGTTTCCGCTCCGCGCCGGTGAAGGCGCCCTTTTCGTGGCCGAAGAGTTCGCTTTCGAGGAGCGTCTCGGACAGGGCCGCGCAGTTCACCTTCACCAGGGGCCCGCCCGCCCGCCGGCTTTCGTAGTGGAGCGCGTTGACGACGAGTTCCTTGCCCGTGCCGGTCTCGCCGGAGACGAGCACGTTGGAGTCGGTATCCGCCACCTCGAGGATCGTCTCGCGCATGGTCGAGATGGCGGGGCTTTCGCCCAGGATGCGCCCCACGCCGAAATCGGCGGACAGGCGTTTCCTGAGCACTTCCCGCTCCCGGGCCAGGTCGCCGTGTTCCACGGCCTTTTTCACGTGCTCGAGGAGGGAATCGGCGGAGAAGGGTTTTTCGAGGTAATGAAAGGCGCCGCGCCGCATGGCGTCGACGGCCGTGTCGATGGAGGCGTGGGCCGTCATGACGACCACGGGTGTGTACGGGGAGAGGGAACGGGCCCGTTCCACGACTTCCAGACCGTCTGCGCCGGGGAGACAGAGATCGGTCAGCACCAGATGGGCGCCCTCGTTCTCCAGCCTTTCGAGACCCTCCTCCGCCGTGTTCGTGGAGGCCACCTCGAACCCCTCTTCCACCAGAAGGGCCTCGACCTGCTCCAGGACTGCGGTGTCGTCCTCGATCAGAAGGACGCGATGTCGCTTTCTCATGGCGTCCTGTTCGACGTGTGCCGGGCCCTTTTCCCGGCGGGCCGGAAGGGGATAAAGCCCGAGGCTTCGAGCGCGTCTTCCGGGGGCTCGCTTCGCTCCAGTGATCCTCCGTGAAGTTTGAACACGTGCGCCGCCGTCCCCCACCGCACCCGGTCGTAGCCCTCGAGGGTCTCGCCGGACGCCGGGGCTTTCAGGCGGACGCGGATTCCCTCCCCGCCCTCGTTCTCGAGCTCCGCCCGGAGCGTTCCGCCTTCCGGCAGGCCGTCGACGATCAGCCCCAGCAGATTCGAGAGCGCGTGGCGGACGAGCAGCGGGTCTCCCGTGAGAGGCGGGAGGTCGTCCGGGATGCGCGGGACGATTTCGATCGGCTTGTCTTTCTCTTCCCGCACCCGCTCGAGGCAGAAGGCCAGCGCCTCGCCCAGGGAGAAGGTGGAGAAAGACACGGGAACCGGCGGTAGCTTCTGGAAGACCCGATCGAGGGACTTCGAGAACTCGGTGATCGCGCCGGCGATCTCTCCGGCGACGGCCAGTTCCTGGTCCCCCACGCCCGCCTCCTTGAGGCTTCGTTTCAATCGCGTCGCGGAAAGCATCAAGGCGGCCAGGGGGTTCTTCAGCTTGTGCGTCATCCTGGATCCGAGGTCCGAGAGAGCGAGCGTCGTTTCCAGTCGCGTGCGGTTCTCTTCCTGCTCAGAAAGCCTCTTCTCGAAGCGTGAAGCGGACAGGGAACCGCGATCGGAGGATCCAGGAATGTCGGAATCGATGCCCACCTTGGTGCTCTCCATGAAATCAGGTTTTTCTACTTCAATGATGCAAAAAAAATCCCGTTTTTGCACCCCTTCTGTTCCAGCCGGCATGCAGGATCTTGAACCTTGACGGCGGGAAGGCCACCTGGAATGATGCGGACCGCTGGTCCCGTGCGATCTTGAGGCGCTGAATCGAGACATGGCCCGATCCCGATCCGGAAAGCGGCGCACGACCCGCGCGAAAACGGGGACATCCGACAAGCCCGTTCCCAACGCGTTCCTCGTCGCGTTGCGCAAGCGCGTCTCCGGCCCCCGCGGCATGAAGCGTTTCTCGAAACTGTGCGGGATTCCCTATACGACCTACCGGAACTACGAGCTGGGGCGGAACCGCGTCCCTTTCGAGGCGGCGCGAGCCATTTCCCGGGCCACGGGCGAGAAGGCCTCGTCCATCATGGCCGGCCGGGAGATGACGGAAGACGACCTTTTGCAGTCGCGCACGCCCCCCCCCGACTACGTGCTTCGCGCCCGGGGACGCGTGAAACTGGACGGATTCTCCGAAAAGAAGGATCTGAAGGAGAGGATCGAGGTTCACGTCACCGCCGAGGCGTTCGGCAAGGGGGACGACTTCCTGAAAGGCGGCAACCGGCTGGCCCTGTTCGCCCGGGGGACGGCCATGCATCCCGCCGTGTTCGACGGCGACCTTCTCGTCTTCGACACCGCGGGAAGGCCCGCCTCCGGCGACATCGTCCTGGCCTCCGCGGGAGGGAAGATGAAGGTGGCGCGCTATTTCCGCGACCGGAAGCGGAAACTCGTCTTTCTCCGCTTCGAGAATCCCCGTCTCGCCCCGGATCTCCTGCGCGAGGGGAAACCCGAGGCCCGGAAGTTCAAGGTGCGGGGCGTTCTCGTCTCGCTTCTCAGGAGCCGCTTCCGGTAGGCCTCCCCGGCTCAGCGGCGCGCGGCGAGGATTTCCCGGCGGAGGGATTCCCGCGCTTCCCTGCATCGGCGGTTCGCGTCGGCTTCCGCCTCGAACAGCGATCGGGTCCACCGCTTCCCGTCGCCGTGGCGGGCCAGCGACTCCCCCAGGGCCAGGAGGGTCCTGCGGTTCCAGAGCGTTTCGAGCCACGATCCAGGCAGGGCGTGAACCCCCCACAACGAGCCGGCGAGTCCGCCGGCGAGTCCGCCGGCGAGGGAGGTTTTCCGCCCCAGGTTGACCGCGCGCAGGATCGCCTCTTTCGGGCCGCGCGATTCCGTGAGGACGATGTAGGCCGCCGCGGCGAACAGGCCGAAGGCGTATCCGGCGGTGATCCGCCGGTCGGCGAACGGCAGGGCGCGGGCCAGGTCCTTCTGCAGGAGGTCGAGGGTGGTCCGGTCCGCGTCGGAAGCGGAGGCGAGTTCCACGTGCTTGGAGAGGATCGGCACGACATTTCGGAAACGGGCGAGATCCTCGGGGGGGGAGAGGAGTTTTTCGCCCACGGCCTCGACGACGTCCTTCTCCGCCTGCTGCAGGTCCTTGGCGAGGGAATCGAGGACGTCCCGGGCCTCGAGGGGAGGCTCCTTGCGGGAGAGGCGGGCGATGAGCTGGGCCGTGGCGACGGCCGGCATGACCGCGGAAGCGGTTCGGTTGGTGACGAGGGCGAGTTCGGCGGCGCGGGCGGCCAGGGCGGCGGGGTGATCGCGAAAGACGAGTCCGAGGGGAAGCGCCCTGGGGAGGACGTCGCCGAAGGCGGCCTCCTCTCCGGCGGTGTCCCAGGGCTCTCCGTGGAGGACGCGGCCGATGCTGGCCCGGAAGAGGGGCGAGGGTTTCCGGTGTCGTCCGAACTTGCCCCGTTTGGAGGGCTTGGCGAAGCGGGCGGAAGCGTCGGCGAAGCGCCGGCCGCCGACGTCGCCCTCGAGGAGGAAGCACTCGGCCACGAGAAGCGCCTGCTGGGCGCCGTGGGTGTAGAGGCCGGGGGGGGAAACCATGCCGGCGGACTTGGCGACCTTGCGGGGGTTCTCGCCGCGGGCCACGCGGCCGAGGAGAAAGCCCCTCTCGTCGCGCGAGCCGGGGCCATCGACGCGCCCCAGTCGTCCCCGGAGGACGGAGCGGGTCCAGCCGTCCACCGGCGCGCCCACGGCGTCGCCGAGGGCGAGGCCGGCGAGGGCGCCCTGGAAGCGTTCGATGCGGCGTTTGACTTCGGGAGGCAGCACGGTCTTTCCATGATGCAACATGCGGCGGGGCCTTGGCAACGTTGATGCGGATTCGAGGCATTTCACCGCAAGCTGTACCACGAGCGCCTCTCTATCCTTTCTGCCCCCGGCACTCGTTTCCATGCTGCGGGCTATCAGCACCTCATGTCGGATCGCGGACATCCTGTCCGCAGCACCTCGGCCCGCGTTGCTGCGCCACTCCACTTCGTTCCGTGGCTCACTACGAACGTCAGCAGAGGGTTTTGTGGGTGGGTACGAGGGTGCCGCCGCTGAGATCTCCAATCTGAAATCTGGAATCTACAATCCCTGTCCGCCGGCAACCGGAAAACGGCCACAGCGCGAACGGCTCGCAGGGCGGACGCTTGCCATGGAGGGGCCGGTGGCGGACAATGCGGCTTCGTGAGGATCGCGAGGGGAGAGCATGAGCCGTCTTCTGGACATCGCATCGCAGCTCGCGGGGGCGGACGTCGCCGTGGTGGGGGACATGATCGCGGACCGCTACGTGTACGGGCGTCCGACGAAGCTGTCGCGGGAGGCGCCGGTGATCGTCCTTCGTTACGAGCAGGAGCGTCTGGTGCCGGGTTCGGCGGCGAACACGGTGAACAACCTCTGCCGGCTCGGAGCCTCGGCGCGGGCGCTCGGGATCGTGGGGCAGGATGCGCTGGGGGAGCGGCTGGTCGACCTGTTAGGGGAGGCGGGGGCGGACGTCTCGGGGATGGCGCGGGCCTCGTGCGACACGATCGAGAAGACGCGCATTCTCGCGGGGGACATCCATACGGCGAAGCAGCAGGTCATCCGGATCGACCGGGACCGGGACTTTTCCCCGGAGGCTTCCTCGCAGGAGGCGCTTTGTACCGCGCTTCGTTCGTTGCCGTCGTCCTGCGGTGTGGTGGTGGTGTCGGACTACGGGTACCGGACGGTGACGGAGGGGGCGGTGGAGGCGATCCGATCGCTCGCGGGGGAGCGGGCGTTGATCGTGGATTCGCACGACCGTCTGGAGGCGTTTCCGGGGGCGTGGATGGTCACGCCGAACGAGGGGGAGGCGGAGCGTGCGTTGGGTCGTTCGATCCGTACGGGGAAGGATGCGCTGTCCGCGGGGCGCGCGCTCCGGTCGCGTCTGGGTGCGCAGCATCTTTTGCTGACACGGGGCAACCAGGGGATGCTTCTCGTTTCGGAGGCGGGGGAGGTGGAGATTCCGATCGCGGGGAGCGAGGAGATCACGGACGTGAGCGGGGCGGGGGACACGGTGGTGGCGGTGCTGGCGGCGGCGCGTTCGGTGGGGGCTTCGGCGGCGGAGGCGGCTCGGCTTGCGAACGTGGCGGCGGGCGTGGTGGTGATGAAGCGTGGGACGGCGACGTGTTCTCCGGAGGAGCTCAGGGACGCGCTTCTCCGAAGGGAGGCGCGAGGTTCGAGGGCGCCGGGTGAAAAGCCAGACGTGGAAAGATGAAGGTCGAACGTGGCCGAGATCATTCTGGATCCTGTGCGGTTGAAGGAGGCGGTCGAGGCGCTGAAGGCGCAGGGGAGGCGCATCGTGTTCGCCAACGGATGTTTCGACCTCCTTCACGCGGGGCATGTCCGCTACCTGGAAGGGGCGAAGGCGCTGGGGGACGTTTTGGTGGTGGCGCTGAACAGCGACGCGTCCGTTCGCGCGTTGAAGGGGGAGGGGCAACCCGTGACGCCGGAGGGGGAGCGCGCGGAGATCGTGGCGGCGCTGAGGAGCCCCGACCTGGTGACGGTTTTCTCGGGCCCGGACGTGCGCGAGCTGCTTCTTCTCTTGAAGCCTCACGTTCACGCCAAGGGCACGGACTACACCCCCGAGACGGTGCCGGAGCGCGAGACGGTGCTTTCCTTCGGGGGGGAGATCGCCATCACGGGCGATCCCAAGCGTCACAGCACGACGGATCTTCTGGAGCGGCTCCGCAAGAAGGGCCGCGCGTAGCCCTTCTTGACAGGATGCGGGTGGGCCCGTATAGTTCCGTCGGTGCTGCCCCGTCGTCTAATCGGCAGGACGGCTGACTCTGGATCAGCTAGTCGAGGTTCGAGTCCTCGCGGGGCAATCCGAGAATCCCCTGGCGACGCGGCGGCGAGACGCCTCCCCCGTCAGGGGACTTTTTCTTTCTTCGGGGCCGAAGGATCCCGTTTCATGGAGGGGCTTGATGGCGGAGATGGCCGAGATGGACAAGATCATTTCCCTGGCCAAGCGGCGGGGATTCGTGTTCCAGGGCAGCGAGATCTACGAGGGCCTGGGGGGGTGCTGGGATTACGGCCCGCTGGGAGTGGAGCTGAAGCGCAACGTCAAGGAGGCGTGGTGGTCGGCGGTGGTCCGGAACCGCGACGACATGGTGGGGCTCGACTGCACCATCCTGATGCATCCCATGGTCTGGAAGGCCTCGGGCCACGTGGACGAGTTCTCGGATCCCATGGTGGACTGCCGGCAGTGCAAGCGCCGGTTCCGCGCGGAGGACGTGGAGGGCGCGTGCCCGGTGTGCGGGGGGGAACTGACGCCTCCGCGGCGGTTCAACCTCATGTTCAAGACGCAGGTGGGGCCGGTGGAGGAAGACGCGGCCACGACCTATCTCCGCCCGGAGACGGCGCAGGGGATCTTCGTGAACTTCGCCAACGTGGTGAACGCCTCGCGGGTCCGCATCCCCTTCGGCATCGCCCAGACGGGGAAGAGTTTCCGCAACGAGATCACGCCGCGCAATTTCACGTTCCGCACGCGCGAGTTCGAGCAGATGGAGATCGAGTTTTTCGTGCGTCCGGGGGAGGACGATGCCTGGTACGAGCGGTGGCGGGACGATCGCTTTCGCTGGTACCTGGATCTGGGCATCCGGGAAGAGAACCTCCGGCTCCGCGACCACGATCCCGAGGAGCTGGCGCACTACGCCAAGGCCTGCGTGGACGTGGAGTACCGGTTCCCCTTCGGCTGGGCGGAGCTGGAGGGCGTCGCCAACCGTACGGACTACGACCTGAGACGTCACCAGATCGGCATGCGGAGCCTCCCGCGGTGGGTCGAGGCGGACGGGGACACCTCGAAGGTGGATCTGGCCGCGGAGGGCGCGGACTGGTCGGAGGGCCCCCTTTCCTACTTCGACGACGCGTCGAAATCCCGGTACGTTCCCTACGTCATCGAGCCCTCGGCGGGGGCGGACCGGGCCACGCTGGCGTTCTTCTGCGACGCCTATCACGAGGAGGAGGTCCGCGGCGATCGCCGCACGGTCCTGAAGTTCCATCCGCGTCTCGCCCCGGTCAAGGCGGCGATCTTCCCGCTGATCAAGAAGGAGGGGATGCCCGAGATCGCCCGCAAGATCCACGCCGACGTGAAATCCCGTTTCTCGGCCTTTTACGACGAGCGGGGGGCCATCGGCCGCCGCTACCGCCGCCAGGACGAGGCGGGGACGCCGTTCTGCTTCACGGTGGACGGGACGACGTTGGAGGACGGGACGGTCACGGTGCGGGACCGGGACACCATGGACCAGATCCGCATCCCGGCGGAAGGGGTGGCGGCGTACGTGCAGGAGCGGATCTGAGCGGTTCGTTTCGAGGGCGCCGGGGGCGAAGAAGGCCCTCCCTTTCCCGGAATTCTTTGCATATTTTCCATTCCTGCCGGTTGACACGAATCCGACGCCACCTATAATTCAGACAAATTTCCCGAACCCAACCATCGAAGAAGGAGGTCTTGCAATGGCGAAGCGGAAAAAGAAAAAAGCTCCGAAGGAAGTCCTGGTCGTGGCCTCGAAGGTCAAGAACTACGTCAAGGGAAGCGGCTTCATGTCTTCGTCCGACGTCATCGACGCGCTGAACGCGAAGGTTCACGCGATGCTTGACGACGCGATGAAGCGCACCGAGGCCAACAAGCGTTCCACCGTCCGTGGAACCGATCTCTGAAGCAGAAGAAGGGTTTTCGGTCAAGGGCCATGCCGCGAGGCATGGCCTTTTTTGTCGCCCCCTCCCGGGGGCGTTCGAGGCGAGATGGATCTTGCGTTGCTGAAGACGAAACTGGGCGCGGCGAGACCGGTCGCCCTCGAGCGGACGGGAGGCGGAGCCCCGCTGATCGCCTTCGCCTCGACGGGAACCGGGCGTCCCCTGACCGCCGAGGAGGCGGCCGCGCCGAGGTCCGTGCCCTTCCGCGGCGTCTTCCTGGCCACGGAGGGGACGTTCCGGGGAAGAACGCCCTTCCACGCCGTGTACGGGGCGGTGGGGGGCGCGGGCCGGATCGTCGTGTACGACCGCTGGGGGCAGGCGGCGCGCTGGAGCGCCGGCAAGCCGAAGGTCCGGCGCCGCGGTCTTCGTTTCGACGGCGAGAAGGATGCGTTTCTGCAGGAGATGTTCCGCCTTCCCGAAGGCGTTCTGGGGTTTCCCGGCGCCTACCTCTGCCCCGCCTGCGGGAAGGACCCCGTGCAGCCCTCCCGCCCCGCTCCCTACCTCACGATCCCGCTTTGCGCTCGTTGCGCCTCCCGCGGCCCGGGTCCCCGGGACTGGGTGGGCTTCTGGACGTGCCCCCAGTGCGGGGACCGCGTCAAGGAGGAGACGCTGGCCTGCCCGTTCTGCGAGACGCTGGCCCGGGAGCGGGGCTAGGCTTCCCGGGAAGAGATTTCAGATTCCAGCGGTTCGACCAGGGTTGTACCCGTGAAAGATTTGCCTGAGAGGCTTTGAAAGAATCCCTGTGCGTCCCCTGCGTCCTCGGCGGTGAGAGTCCTCCCGCTGTGGCGCGGGCTGACGTTCGTAGTGAGCTACGGAAAGAAGGGGAAGCGTACGACTTGCCGACAGCGCGAATGGCTCGGCGAACAGCCCGTTGAAAAACCCGATCTACAAGATCCCGCCCACGTATCCGCAATCCGCAATCAGGCATTCAGACGTGGATTTTTTTCTCGTAGAGGCGGTAGGTCTTGTAGCGTTCGGGGTGGAGCACGCGCTCGATGGTCCGGTTGGACATGACGTTGTCTTCGAGGACCCAGGAGGCCTCGCAGGTCTGGTACTGCTTCTTGAGGCCGCGCTGGATGGTTTCCACGAGGAGGAGGGCCGTGACGCCGAGGTGGCGGTATTTCTCGATGGCGCCGATCCCGAAGATGCGCATAGTGTCGATCTTCCGCCGGGCGCGCAGGAAGGTGATGAACCCGAAGGGAAACAGGCGGCCGCCGATCCTGGCGAGGATCTGGTTGATGTCGGGGATGGCCAGGGAGGCGCCGGCGGGCTTTCCGTCCACTTCCGCCAGGACGATGATGTCGGGGTCGGCCACCATCTTCAGATCCTTGGCGGATTCGAGCACCTCGTCCTTCGTGACGGGAACGTATCCCCAGTTGTTGCGGCGCGCCTCCTCGAACACGCCCATGAAGCGCATGAGGTCCTCCTTGTAGTGGGCGAGGTCGATCGTGCGGACCTTCACCTCGGGGTGGCGGCGGTGAAGCAGCTCGGAGGTGCGGACCAGGCGTTCGAACGCCGGGGTCCCCGGTTTCGTCTTCTCCCGCCGGATGAGGTAGGCGTACAGGTCCTTCAGTTTGGAGAGGCCGGCGCCCTCGAGCAGGGCGCCGTAGGTTGGATGGTTGTAGGGCATGAGCGCCACGGGGGGCGAATCGAATCCCTCGACGAGCAGGCCGCACTCGGCGTTCATGGAGGGATTCACGGGGCCGCGGAGGGTGTCGAGGCCCTGGTCCGCGAGCCACGCCTCGGCCGCCCGGATCAGCGCCGTCGCCGCCTCGGGGTCGTCGGGCCGGCACTCGAAAAAGCCGAAGAAGCCGGTGCGGTCGCCGTAGTGCTCGTTGTGGTTGTGGTTCCGGATGGCGGCCACGCGGCCGACGGGGTGCCCCCCGCGCTCGACCAGAAACAGGCCCAGGTCCGCGAAGCGGTTGAAGGCGGTGCGGCCTGCGAAGAGCTTCTTGTGGGCGCTTCTCAGGGGCGGTACCCAGTTGGGGTCGCCGGCATAGAGGGTGCGGGGAAGATCCAGGAAGCGGCGGCGGGAGGCTGCGTCCTCGACGAGTCGTGTCTGCGCGGTGTCGTTCATGGGGCGGGGGATGAGGCGGGGACGACGAACTCGGGATGGTTCTTCTTGATTTCCCCCAGGGCCTCGAGGAAATACGAAATCTGCTCTTTCGTGTGGTTGGCCGTGGGAATCACCCTCAAGATGGACGTCCCGTAGCGGATGGCGGGGTAGGTGACCGCGGCGGCCCAGATGCCGTACTTCTCGCGCAACGCCGCCGCCATGACCACGGCCCCCGTGCCGCTCATGCGCATGGGGGTGATGGGCGACTGGGTCTGGCCGATGGTCAATTCCAGTTCGCGCAACCCCTCCTGGAGATAGCGCGCGTTTTCCCACATCCGCTTCCGTCGTTCGGGCTCCGCCCGGCACGCCCGCAGGGAGGCCTGGGTTGCTTTCAGGACGATCGCGGAGGAGGACTTCGTGAACAGCATGGTGGGGGCCATGTACCGGATGTATTCCAGGACGGAGGCCGGTCCCGCCGCAAACCCCCCGCTCACCGCGAAGGCCTTGCTGAACGTGCCCAGGTGGAGGTCCACGCCGTCCTCCGCGCCCAGTCGTTCGGCCGTCCCCCGGCCGTTCTCGCCGTTGACGCCGTTCCCGTGGGCGTCGTCCACGATCAGTCGCGCCCCGTAGCGGTTCTTCACCTCCGCGATCTCGGGGATGGGGGCGATGTCGCCCTGCATACTGTACACGCCGTCGATCACGACCCCGACGTTCCGCTTGTCGTCGGTGCGGGCGAGAATCTTCTCCAGGGCATCGGGATCGTTATGGCGGAAGATCTTGATGTCCGCCCGCGCGATCCGCGCCCCGCAGATGAGGCTCGCGTGGGCGTACTGGTCCATCACCACCAGATCGTCGGGACCGAAGAGGCTGGCGATCGTCCCGATCATGGCGTTGGCTCCGGTGGAGAACACCAGGGCGGCTTCCGTGCGCTTGAAATCCGCGACATCCCGCTCCAGCTCCAGGTGGAGCTCCGTGTTTCCCGTGAGAGGCCGGGCACCCATGGGGGCGCTGATCCCCCACTTCTGGGCGGCCTCCACCGCCGCCTTCTTCACGTCGGGGTGCTGCGTCAAGCCCAGGTAGTCGTTCGTGGAGAACTGGAGGTATTCCCGCCCATCCTTGATCATCCGGGGACCGAAATTGTCCACCGGAGAGGTGTCGAACAGGATCTTCTCGGCCACCGACTTGTACTCGTCGGCGATGATCTTCGTCGTCGTCTTGAATTCGAAGCACTTCTGGAAGAGATCCGCCACAGCGACCTCTCAGTGTAGAAAAACCCCAGTATCGAACATCACGATCTCGAACTGAAACACGGAATGTACCATAGTCGCCTTCCTTTCTCCCAGAAAATCGGGAAAATTCTTTGGGATTCGGGCGGTACCCTGGAGAATCTTGCGATGCCGGAAATCGACTCACGGCCTGCGGCGCGCCGGACACCAAACCATCGTTGAAGGGAGAATGCCGGTGGGAATCGTATCCACGACCTTGTCGCTGGTGGCCTCCCGACGCCTCAAGGACTTCGAGAAGGCGACGGCGGATCCCGTGAAATCCCAGATGGCCGTTTTCCACGATCTGCTCCGCCGGGCGGAAGACACCGCGTGGGGGCGCAAGTACGCCTTTTCCGAACTCGCGTCCCCCGAAGCGTTTCGAAAGCGCGTGCCCCTCACGGACTACGAGGCCATGGCCCCGGTCTGGGGCCGGGCCTTCGACGGCGATCGGGACGTGACCTGGCCCGGCCACGTCCGCTTCTTCGCGCTTTCCTCCGGCACCACCTCGGGCGACAAGCTCCTCCCCGTCACCCGCGACGCCATCCGCTCCAACCGGCGGGCCGGCACGGACCTCGTCTCCTTCCTCGTCCGCCGCGGCGGCGCCAAGGCCGTGGCCGGGGGCAAGTTCTTCTACCTCGGCGGGACCACGCAGCTCCGGGAACGGGGGGAAAGCCTCTACGGAGACGCCTCGGGGATCATGGGACGCCACATCCCCTTCTACGCCAGGAGCCGCTACCTTCCCGACCGGGAAACCGGAGCCATCGCCAGCTGGGAGACCAAGATCGCCGCCGTCGTCGAGAAGTACCTGCGCGCCGACGTCTGCGCCCTCTCGGCGTGCCCCTCCTGGGCGGCCATGCTCTTCAAGACGATGTGCGAGACGGCGAAGGCCGGGGGGGCACGGGAGCCGCGCATCACGGACCTCTGGAAACCTCTCTCCTTCTTCGTCTCCTACGGCATGGCCTTCGAGCCCTACCGGCCCGCCTTCGAGGCCTACGTGGGCAAGCCCATCCAGTACGTGGACACCTACTCCTCCTCCGAGGCGGGCATGACGGCCATCCAGGAGGAGGACGGGGGCCCCATGCGCCTCATCACGGACAACGGCGTCTTCTTCGAGTTCGTGCCCGCCGGGAAGGCCGGCGAGGAGAACCCCGAGCGGCTTCACATGGGGGAGGTGGAAACGGGGAAGGACTACGCGGTGGTCATCAGTTCCAACGGCGGGATCTGGGCCTACCCGCTGGGGGACGTGATCCGGTTCGAGTCCCTCGCCCCGCCCCGGATCCGTTTTTCCGGACGCACCCAGATCTTCTTGAGCGCGTTCGGGGAGCACGTGACGCTGGAGATGATCGAAAAGGCCGTCTCCTCCGCCTGCAGGCAGACCGGAGCCGTGGTGTCGGACTACACCGTCTGGCCGCGATACCCCTCCCCCGACCATCCCAAGCCGGCGCATCGATGGATCATGGAATTCGACCGGCCTCCGGCCGACGGCGAGGCTTTCCTGGCGCACGTGGATGAGAGCATCCGGAGTGAGAACGAGGATTACGACACGCACCGCTTGGACGACTACGGCATGTCGCCGCCCACGCTGATCCCGGTGGCCCGGGGCACGTTCTGGGAATGGATGAAGCGCAAGGGCAAGCTGGGAGGGCAGCACAAGGTGCCGCGGGTGACGATGGACCTCGAGATGGGAGAGGAACTTCTAGGGATCTCGAAGCAGAAGGCGGGCGGCGATCCGGGGAAACCGTGAATGGGAATGGGGAACGGGATCTCTGCGTATGTGGCCCTTGACCTCTTTCTATGGACTGGAAGAAGCCTTCCGGCGGGGGACGGGACGCACGATCTTCCGCCGGGACCTTCCCGGCGCGTCCGCGCAAGCCGCCCCCGCCCCCCGCGTGGAAGGGCGCGATGTCGATGGCGAACCGTGGATTCCGGTCAGGCTTCCTCGTTTTTCTCCTTGGCCGGTGAGGGCCGCGCCCGATCCGGCATCAGCTTGGCGAAGAGCCCGTTTTCGACCTCCACCAAAAGATCGGGGTTCTCCTCCAGGAAACGGATGACGTTCTCCCGACCCTGCCCGAGCCGCGTGTCGTCGAACGAGACCCAGGAGCCGGACTTCTGCAGGATCTGCTCGCTGATGGCCAGGTCGAGGATGTCGCCGATCCAGGAGATCCCCTTGTTGTAGATGATGTCGAACTCCGCGAACTGGAAGGGAGCCGCGACCTTGTTCTTCACCACCTTGGCGCGCGTCCGGTTCCCGATCACGCCGTCGCCGGACTTGATCGAGGAGATCCGCCGGATGTCGATCCGCACCGAGGAGTAGAACTTGAGGGCGCGCCCCCCCGGCGTGGTCTCCGGGCTTCCGAACATCACGCCGATCTTCATCCGGATCTGATTGATGAAGATGACGCAGGTCTTGGACTTGTGGATCACGGCGGTGAGCTTGCGAAGAGCCTGCGACATCAGCCGCGCCTGCAGGCCCACGTGCGTGTCCCCCATCTCCCCTTCCAGCTCGGCCCGGGGAACCAGCGCCGCGACCGAATCGATCACGACCACGTCCACCGCGCTGGACCGCACGAGCAGCTCCGCGATCTCGAGAGCCTGCTCGCCGCTGTCCGGCTGGGACACCAGAAGGTCGTCGAGGTTCACGCCCAGCTTGGAAGCGTAGGCCGGGTCGAGCGCGTGCTCGGCGTCGATCATGGCGGCCACTCCACGGTTCTTCTGGCAGTTGGCCATGATGTGGAGCGCCAGCGTGGTTTTGCCGGAGGACTCGGGGCCGAAAATCTCGACCACGCGTCCTCGCGGAACCCCGCCCACCCCCAGCGCGAGGTCGAGCGAGAGGGACCCCGTCGAAATCGTGTCGACCGGCTCCACCCTCTTGCTGCCCAGACGGATGATCGAACCCCGGCCGTATTTCTTGTCGATCTGGTCGATGGTGTACGAAAGAGCCTTCCGACGGGATGCCAGCTCCTTCGAGACGTTGTTTTCACCCTTCTTCTGATTGCCTGCCATGACTCCTCCTCGATCGGTCTCGAGCCGGAAATGCGCCTCATGATGCATCATCCTCTCGCGACGATGCAACCCGAGGCCTCAGAATCTTCGGAATATGCCCACCGCCACACCCCGGATCTCGCATGCGCCCACGTAGATCGGCGGCATGGCCTGGTTCGAAGGCTGAAGACGGATCCGGTCCCCCTCGTGGTAGAAACGCTTCAGCGTCGCCTCCCCCTCCTCCAGCACCGCCACCACCATCTGGCCGTTTCGAGCCACTGGCGTGGACCGCACGATCACGTAATCCCCCGGACGAACACCCTCGTCGATCATGGACGAGCCCTTCACGCGAAGAACGTAATGGTTCTCGTCGAGCGGGACCATCTCGGAAAGATCGAACACCTCGGGGACCTCGAGCGCCTCCAGCGGAGCCCCCGCCTGGATCGAACCCAGAAGAGGCAATGCATACCCGGACGGGGAGAACTCGGGATCCAGGATCTGGATGGAACGTGATTCGTGGGGACGCCTCTTCAGCGCACCCTTCTTCTCAAGCGCCTTCACGTGGCCGAAGGCCGTGACCCTCGAGATCT
>CAZDSO010000031.1:0-32913 GCA_964508045.1 uncultured Planctomycetia bacterium
CCCCGCAGCAGGCCTCGAACACGTCGTAGAGGGTCTCCCGCTCCTTGAACGACCACAGCATCGGCGTCATCGCCCCGAGGTCCATCGCCATGAGACCGATGTTCATCACGTGGTCCGACAGCCGGGAGAGCTCGTACAAGACCGTCCGGATCCACGCGCACCGCTCCGGGACCTCGACGCCGAGCAGCGCCTCCACCGCCAGCACGAACCCGATGTTGTTCGCCAGCGCCGAGACGTAGTTCATCCGGTCGGTGACGGTGAGCCACTGGTTGTACGTGCGGTGCTCGGCCAGCTTCTCGAAACCGCAGTGGAGGTAGCCGATCTCCAGCGTGGCCTTCGTGATGGTCTCCCCGTCCAGCTCGGCCACGATGCGGAGCGTGCCGTGCATCGCCGGGTGCGACGGGCCGATGTTCAGCACCATGTTCCGGCTGGAACGATCCACCGTCCTGGCCACCGTCGTCTTCGTCGTCATGCTCGTCTCGACAAAAACGTCCAACGAGGACCGAAAAAGAGGCGGGACCACCGCCGGGACTCCTTTCCCTTCCGCCCCGGAATGACCGCCCCTTCTTCGCGTCCTCCTTGCTAGACTTCCGATTCCGGGTCGTACACCTCGAAGTCGTCGCGCTCCCCGTGACCCTCCAGGGGGTACTCCTTGCGGAGGGGATGGCCCACGAAGGACTCGGGAAGCATGATTCTCCGAAGGTCCGGATGCCCGTCGAACCGGATGCCCATCAGGTCGTATACCTCGCGCTCGCCCCAGTTCGCGATCTGGTACAGCGGGACCGCGGAGTCGATCCGCGGGGAATCCGCCGGCAGGAACGCCTTCACCCGGATCCGCCGCTTGCGGTCCAGCGACCACAGGTGGTAGACCACGGCGAACCGGCCCGGCATCTCTTCCGGGTATTCCGCGTAGTCGACCCCCGTGACGTCCACCATCATGTCGTAGCGCATCTCCGCGTCGTCCCGGAGGAAACGAAGCACGTCCAGGATCCTCTCCGGATCGGCGACGACGGTCTCCTGCCCCCGGAAGTCGTCCGTGTCCGAAACGGCTTCCTTCAGCGCTTCCCGGATTTTCGGCAGATCGCTTTCCATGGCGCGCGCGGCCCGTCAATCCCCGTGGATCCGGTCCGCGATCTTCTCCTCGCTGATCTTCCTCTGCAGCTCCATCAGCCCGTCCAGCACGCTCTCCGGGCGCGGCGGGCACCCCGGGATGTAGATGTCGACGGGCAGGAACTTGTCGATCCCCTGGACCACGCCGTAGGTCCTGAAGAGACCGCCCGTACAGGCGCACGCCCCCATGGCCATCACCCACTTGGGCTCGGCCATCTGGCGCCAGATCTTCATCAGCACGGGCATCTCCTTGAGAACCACCCGGCCCGCCACGATCATCAAATCGGCCTGGCGCGGCGAGAAACGGATCACCTCCGCGCCGAAACGGGCGATGTCGTAGCGGGAGGTGAACGTCGACATGATCTCGATCCCGCAGCAGGCGGTGGCGAACGTGTTCAGGAAGAGACTGTTCCTACGGCCCCAGTTCACCACCTTGTCCAGCTGCGTCGTGATGACGCCGGGCAGTTTCGTCTCTATTCCCAATCCAGCACCCCTCGTTTCCACACGTAGACCAGCCCCAGCGCCAGCACCGCCAGAAAGGCAAGCGCCTCCACCAGGGCCACCACGCCCAGATCGGCGAATTTCACCGCCCAGGGAACCAGAAAGACCGCCTCGATGTCGAACAGCATGAAGATCAGGGCGGTCATGAAGAACTTGATGGAGAAACGGTTTCGGGACGAGTCCAGCAGGGGGACCCCGCACTCGTAAGTGTCGAGCTTTTCCTTGGATTTCGTCCGCTTCGGACCCAGCAGGTGACCCGCCAGGATGATCCCCAGACCCGTGGCGATGCCCAGAAAGCCCATGGCGAGAACGGCGAGTACGATTTCCGATTCCTTCATGGGATGGCAGCTACCTTATGGTTTCGGCGTCAAACCCGCTGAAAAGAGGTGCGATTATGAAAACGGCGGAATTTCGTGTCAAGGCCTTTCCAACAAAATTTGCGTTTTGTATTCTCGTGTCCGTTGGATTCCGCTTGCAAAGGCGGCGCGCATCGTGAACGCGCCGCGAGGGACGCGCGGCGCCCGGCTTCCAGACCCCTGTGGAGACACCGACATGGCCGATCTCAAGCACAACCTCTCCGAGATGCTCCAGAAGCTCCAGGACGACATGAAGCGCATCGTGAAGGGCGTCTCCGCCATCGACCTCACCGCCTTCGCCCGCGGGGAATGGTCGCCGCTGGCCGACGTCATGGAAGGCCCCGCCGAGATCCGCGTACGCGTGGACCTCCCCGGCGTCTCCCCCCAAGCGCTGGACGTCAACCTCTCCGGCCGCATCCTGAAGATCGAAGGCGAGCGCCCCCCCGTCCCCGAAGGAGAGGCCTTCACCGCCCACCTCGCCGAACGGAACACCGGACGGTTCCAGCGGAGCTTCACCCTCCCCGCCGAGGTCGACCCCGACCAGATCTCCGCCACCTTCCAGGAGGGCGTCCTCGACGTCGTCCTGCCCAAGAAGACACCGGAGAAGGGAAGCGAGATCAAGATCGAGGTCGTCTGATCTCCCCGATGGCGCTACGCCCCGGGCGGGTTCCCCGGATCCGGCTTCGCCCTTCGCACGATCTCGCCGAGCGCCTCGGGCGTGATGCTCTGGTGGCCGTCGCAACGGACCCGATCCGCCGTCCAGCGGCGGGGCAGGATCTCGATGAGGAGGCCGTCCGCCTTGCGGGCGAGGGCGCGCGCGCTCGCCCCGGGCACGAGCGCGGCATCTTCCGTGCCGTGGCTCGGGTCGACGATCACCGGAAGGAACGTGGCCCTGCGGAGCTTCCCGATCGCCTCGAAATCGAGGGTGGGGCTCGCGTGAGGGGCCTTCGGGTCGAGGCGGATGCCCCGCTCGCACAACACGATGTCCAGGACCCCTTCCGAAGCGACGTACTCCGCCGCGCAGAGCCACTCGTCCAGCGTCGAGGCCCAGCCACGCTTGAGCAGCACCGGCCTGCCCGCCCGGCCGACCTCCTTGAGAAGCGGCGTGTTGTGCATGCTGCGCGTGCCCACCTGCAGCATGTCCGCCGAGGCCGCCGCCGTCCCGACGTGACGCGGATCCAGAACTTCCGTCACGAAGGGAAGGCCCGTCCGCGCCCGGGCTTCCTCGAGGATGCGAAGACCTTCCTCCCCCAGCCCCTGGAAATCGTAGGGGCTCGTCCGCGTCTTCCAGACCCCTCCCCGGAGCATGTCCGCCCCCGCCTGCTGCGCCGCCTCCGCGGCCCCGAACGTCTGCTCCCGCGACTCGACCGTGCAGGGCCCGGCGATGATCACCGGAAGCCCCCCCCCGAAACGAACCCCGGCTACGGCCACCTCGGCCGTGCCGCTTCCGAGTTCGGGCCGGCTTTCCCGGGACACGAGATGGTACGGAGGCTTGCGATCGGGAGAGGACAAGGGACATCCTCTTTCTACGGAAAAGAAGGATGGTAGCGGAAAGGGGGGGGGCGCGCAAGACGCAGTGGAGTGCTGCAAATATTTCTGCTATTCGGCAACGCTGCTCCGCCACTCCGCTTACGCTACGTGGCTCACTACGAACGTCGGACCGTCCCCCGCCAACCTTCGCGCAACGCGGAACATCACTGCGCGGACCGCCGGCTTCCAGCCAGCGCACCTCGGCGACGCGTCAGCCTCTGCTTCAGGGGACGCAGAGGGGATCCTTTCCACCCTTCCATCATTCCACAGCCCATCGCCCATCCCCCATCCCCCATCGCCCATCCCCCATCGCCCATCCCCCATTTCCCCTACCCGAGCCATTCACGCTGTGGCTGTTTTGATTGTGCGCGGGCTGTCGTTCGTAGTGAGCCACGAAACGAAGTGCAGTGGCGCAGCCATGCGGGACGAGATGCTGCGGACAGGATGTCCGCGATCCGACCTGAAGTGACAGCGCGAATGCCTCTACCCCCTTCCCCCTCCCCCTCCCGCGCCCTTTCCCGGTATAATTCCCGGATGGCCAGCGACGACGACATCCTCTTCCACTTCCGCCCGGGGCATGCCGACCTCCCCGAGGGCGCGGACCCCCTCGCGCTCCAGGGACGCCTGGGCTTCAAGGGATGGAAGCTGGTCGAGATGGCGGCCGCCGGCGTGCCCGTGCCGGAAGGGTTCATCCTGTCGACGGAAGCCACGTCCCGCTTCTACCGCCAGAACGCCGGGCTCATCCGCAGCTTCCTGTCCGGACAGATGGGCTTTCCCGAGCTCGTGGACGTCTCCCGTTTCCCCCGCGACGTGGAGGACGCACTGAAGGATTCCCTGGACCGTCTCCAGGCGGAGACGGGGCGGACGATGGGCGACCGGGAGCGCCCGCTGCTGGTGTCGGTGCGCGCGGGGGGCGACGTGTCCATGCCGGGCATGCTGTTCACGGTGTGCAACATCGGAGTGACGGACGAGATGCTGGCGGAGGCCCCGCCGTTCTGGCTCCTCGACGCCTATCGCCGGTTCATCGAGTCCTACGGCGTGCTGGTGGCGGGCGTGGATCCGGAACGGTTCGAGGAGGCGCGGCGGGGGGCGGGGGAGGGGACGTTCAGCGGCCTGAAGGCCCTCGTGGAAGCCTTCCGGTCGCTCTACCCGGTGCCCCAGGATCCGTTTTCGGCGGTCCGGCGGGTCATCCGCGCGCTTCTGCTCTCCGCGAACAACGAGAGGACGGCGGAGTACCGCCGGATCAACTACCTGTCCGGGGAGCTGCGGGTGGGCATCACCGTGCAGCGGATGGTGTTCGGCAATTTGAACGAGCGGTCGGGGGCGGGGGTCGTCTTCACGCGGGATCCGAGCTCGGGGGAGCCCCGGACCGACGGGGAGGGGAGGCGGAGGCTTCTGGGGCAGTACCGGCGGGGGGGCCAGGGGACGGACGTGGTGGACGACCGGGGGGAGGTCGAGCCGCTGGAGTCGATGGCGGAGGATTTCCCGGAGATCGTGGAGGCGCTGGAGCGGATCTTTCTGGACCTGGAGGTCAAGGAAGGCTTCGTGCAGGACGGCGAGTTCACGGTGGAGGACGGCACGCTGTGGGTGCTGCAGACCCGCCCCTCCAAGATGTCGCCGGCGGGGACGCTGCAGGCCGTGGTGGACCTGGTGTCGGAGGGACGCCTCGACGAGGCGGGGGCGATCCGGAGGGTGGGGGCCCGGCAGCTGGAGAAGCTGCTCTACGCCAAGGAGCAGCTGGTGGATCTCTCGAATCTGGAGCGGATCGGAAGCGGGCGGACGCTGGTGCCCGGGGTGGCGGCGGGGCACCTCGTGTTCACGGCCCAGGCCGCCCAGCGGTACAAGGGGAAGAACGAGACCGTGATCCTCTGCCGGAATCACCTCCGGAACGAGGACATCCACCTGTTCGACCAGGTGGACGGGATCCTCGCGGCCCAGAAGAACCAGTCCTCGCACGCGACGCTGGTGGCGCGCGCCTCGGGCCTGCCGGCCCTGATCGAGGCGGACGTGGAGATCGACACGGCGTCCCGGACGCTCGGCTACGTGAGCCGGAACCTGGATCCGGTGACGCTGGAGGAGGGGACGTATCTCACGCTCGACGCGGGTTCCGGCTCCCTCTACCGCGGGTTCGCGCCGCTTCGGGGCTCGGATCTGTCGGATCCGGTGCTGAACCGCTTCTTCGGGTTCTTGAACGACCGTCCCACGCTGAAGGTCTTCACGCAGACGGAGGACCGCGCGTCCTTCGAGGTGGCCCGGCGCCTGGGGGCGGAGGGGTTGTTCAATTTCCGGTCGGACGTGATCTTCTTCCACCGGGAGGTGAACTTCGCGCTCTGTTCCATGCTGATGGCCCCGCCCGGGGAGGCGGAGGAGAAGGCCGGGCGTCTGACGGATCTGCTGGCGCCGGCGTACGAGGACCTGTTCCGCTACGCGGGGAGGGAGGTGGGAATCCGGCTGGTCAAGCACACGATGCGGGAGTACTTCCCGACGGCCTCCTACGAGGTGCGGATGCTGGCGGAGTTTCTGGTGGGCGAGGCGGGGGGCGATCCCCTGGACGAGAAGGCGGTGAACCGGACGGTCCGCGCGATCCGGGAGAAGCGCAAGAGCCTGGCGGACTACAATCCGATCATGGGCCTGAGGGGGGTGCGGCTCGCAGCCGCGTTTCCCAGCGTGTACGAGTCCCAGCTGCGGGCCCTGTTCCGGGCCGCGCTCGCGGTGGAGGCGGAGGGGATCGCGGTGAACATGGATCTCCTGATTCCCTACCTGACGCTGGTGGACGAGTTCACGGCGATGCGCGACTGGATCGCGCGGATCGCGCGGGAGGAGGCGGGCCGGGGGTCGGTCCGGTGGCGGGCGGTGCCCGTGATCGAGGTGAGCGGGATCGCGCTGGAGGCGGACGAGCTGGCCCGCCACGCGGACCGGATCGTGATCCGTTCCGACAAGCTGACCACGTCCACGCACCATCTGGTGCGGGAGGACGCCCACGCCTTCCTGGGGGGCTACGTGGACCGGGGGTGGTTCTTCGGGGATCCGTTCCGCATCATCCAGACGAGCACGGAGCGCCTGGTGCGCACGGCGATCGAGGCGGCGCGGCGGACGAACCCCGGCGTCTCGGTCATGGTGGCCGGGGACCACTGCGCCAACGAGTACAGTTTGAGACGTCTCTTGCACCTCGGGATCTCGGAGGTCTGCGCCCCGCCCCGGATGGTCCCGCTGGTCAAGCTCATCGCGTTGAATCTGGAAATGGCGGGGGTCCGCCCCGCCTTGCCGTCATGAAGAACCGATCCACCATGCGGATGCCGGCGCTGGGGCCGCTTTTGGAGCGGTACCGGGCGTTCCGCGAGAAGAACCGTGCCGCGGTCAAGAACCTGAACGGCCTGAGCCGGGACTTCACGCGGATCATGACGGCGAACACGCGGCCCAACGAGCCGTTCCGCACCGAGAACGTGGTGCACCGTTGCCTGAAGAAACGGCGCCTCGAGACCATCACGCGGGATCTGGGACGGCGGCTGCAGAAGACCTTCCGGTCCGTCCAGGCGTTCGTCGAATCCTACGCCGCGCTGACCCGGGAAAACGGCGCCCCCTACGAGGAGCGGGAGCGTCGGATCCGGGCCTCCTTCCTCGACCAGCTCTGGTTCCTGATGAAGATCCTCGCCTTCAATCTCTGCGACGACACGACCTTCCTCCACCACTTCCGAACGACCCTGAGCTTCCTCACCGAGATCAAGCCGGAGATCGCCTCCGGCGTCCTCACCCCGGGGGCGGACCTGGCCGACCGGCTCACCTCCTTCAACGAGATCGCGCGCGTCCTCCACCAGCGGGGCGACGACTCCTTTTTCAGACAGGTCCGGAGCCTCCACGGCGTCCGCTCCTTCTCGCTGGGCAAGGAGAACCGGCTGGAGCTTCTGGACCTCGACGGCTCCGAGGAGGGGCTCGTGGCCGGACAGCCCCTCTCCCCGGAAGATATCCGCAACCCCGCCCTCCGGGCGCTCGTGATCCCCTACTGCCTGGGCCAGCGCGGCGCGGGGCAGGAGATCCTCAACGTCGCCGTGGTCGACGGCGTCCTCGACACCCAGTTCTCGCTCGGCCTCCACAAGGCGAACCTGCGCGCCTTCATCCAGGAAGGGGCCCGCTCCAGCAAGGACTTCATCGCCCTCTCCTACTACGAGCCCCCCCACCCCGTCCACTCGGCCGAGATCGGCAAGCGGATCCGCTACTTCGCCGGCATCCTGGAAGCCCTCGACTACGCCGTGCACACCGACAACATCTCCTTCCTCTCCGCCGAGTTCAAGCGGGGCGCCTCCTCCACCGCCTCCACCCTCACCGAGACCATGCGCGCCATCATCTCCCTCAAGGACCTCGACGAGGTCCCCGGCCTGTCCGACGATCCCCGCCGCATCGTGGACCTCTTCCGAAAGGGCGTCACCAACCTGCTGGGCTTCTCCACCGTGGTGCGGAACTTCAAGTACCTCCTCGCCGGCCGGCTCGACCGCCGGAACTTCGCGGCGTTCTTCAAGGGCGACCGGCTCAACACCGCCGATCTCAACGTCCTCTTCGACGACGAGTTTCCCGCCATCCTCAAGCGCATGGCCAAGCGCCACGCCATCAACCTCCCCGAGACCATGAAGTTCCTCCGCGACCTCAGGCGCGGGATCGACGAGCGGGGGAACTAGGGGTTTGGGAGGGAAGGGAGGGATTTCAGATTGGAGATTTCAGTCCGTGAGATTTCGGCCGCCTGGATCGCGGGCTTCCAGCCCGCATCCTGCGCCTTCAAGATTCGTTGCCCCCTCGGCGTCCTCTGCGGTGAGAGTCCTTCCGCTTTGGCGGGTCTATACAAACTGAAACCTGAAGGCTGAAATCTGAAATCTACAATCTACAATCGGGCATCTACCCTCTATAATCCTCCCGTCGAGCTTCCCAGCGGAGGTGCATCCTTGCCGATCGAAGAGCCGGAACCGCCCCCCGAAGAACGGGATCCCGCCGAACCGGACACCGGGCCGGCGCCTCCCGCCCCCCTCGCTTCCGCGTCCCCGCCCGCCGTCCAGCTCGCCGACCTGGAAAAGACCTACGTGCTCGGGGCCAACGCCGTGCCGGCGCTCAGGGGCGTCTCCCTGACGATCGCGCCCGGGGAATTCGTCGCCGTCATGGGGCCGTCGGGGTGCGGCAAGACCACGCTTTTGAACCTCGTGGGGCTTCTCGACGAGCCCACGCGCGGCCGGGTGGTCCTCGACGGCGAGGACGTCTCCCTGCTCTCCGACAACCAGCGCGCGGACCTGCGGCGCGACAAGCTGGGGTTCGTCTTCCAGTTCTACAACCTCTTGCCCATGCTCACCGCCTTCGAGAACGTGGAGGTCCCCCTGAACTTCAAGGGGTTCGACGCGCCGGCGAGACGGACGCGCGTGGAGGATCTCCTCGCGCGGGTGGGGCTGCTTCCGCGCGCCCACCACCTTCCCGCCGAGCTCTCGGGGGGGGAACAGCAGCGCGTGACCATCGCGCGGGCCCTGGCCAACCGGCCGTCCATCGTCCTTCTGGACGAGCCCACCGGCGACCTGGACTCCAGGACGGGCGACGAGATCATGGAACTCGTCTTCGATCTGAACCGCGAGGAGAGGACCACCTTCATCATGGTCACCCACGACCCGGCGCTCGCCGAACGGGCCGGCCGCACGCTCGTGATGACCGACGGGAAGATCGTCGACGAATCCTGAGGACGGTGCGAAGTTGCCATCCCGCCTGCTGTTTCCGATCCGCTTCCTGTGTCGCAACGCCGGCCGCCGCAAGGGGCGATTCCTCCTCGGCGTCCTCGGCGTCTTCGTCGGCGTCGCCCTGCTCACCGCCGTCCAGGTGGGCATGGACAGCCTGTCGCTCGCCTACATCGATTTCGCCACCATCGCGGCGGGAAAGGCCGACGCGCTGGTCATGCCCCGCAACGCCAACTTCTTCGAGCCCCGCTTCTTCGACGGCAAGGCCGGGGAGGCTTCCAGGACCGTCGCCGCCATCGAGGGCGTGGGCGGCGTGGCCGAGGGCGTCCTCTGGGGCGCCCGCTCGGTGCTGCGCAAGCGGAAAACGGCCGATGTCGTCGTCCTCGACCCCTCAAAAGACGTCTCCTTTCCCGTCGAGACGTCCGCGAACGGGTCCGGCGGATCCTGGGACGAGGCGCTGGAAAGCGGCGCCTGCCTGGTCTCCTCGACGCTGGCCGGGGAACTCGCGGTCGAGCCCGGGGAGGAGGTCCGCGCCGGCAACGACAAGGGGACGAGGCTGAAGGTGCGGGCCGTGGTGCGCCCCCCCTCCGGGGAAACCCGGGAGCGCTTCCTCGTCGTCTCCCCGGACACCGCGTCCGGACTCGCCGGAAGCGCGGTGGAGGTGGAACACGCCGGCGAGGTCTTCACCGCCGTCGTCGGCATGGACCCGCCCCGGATGGAAGCGCTGGACCTCGGCGACTTTCTCGTGACGGAGAGCGGCGGAGAGGACGGGGAGGAAGCCCCGTGGCGCGGGCCCATCGGGGAGGACCGGTGCCTGGTCTCGAAGACGCTGGCCGAGCGGATCGGCGCGGAGCCGGGCGACCGGCTCGAGCTCGCGGGATTCCGCGCCCCCTTCGGGCTGGGCGAGGCGCGCTCGTTCGAGGTGGAGGCGCTGATCGAGCAGCGCGGCGTCTTTCCCGACTTCCTGCGGGGCTTCTGCGTCGTCGACCCGGGGGAAGCGGCGTCCCTCGCCGGCAAGCCGGGGGAGGCGAACTTCCTGGCCGTCTCCTTCGCCGACCGCCGCGCCGTCTACGATGCGCGGGACATCCACCGCTCGGTCCTCAGGGCCCGGGACATCGGCGAGGACATCCAGGAGGCGCTGGGCCTGGACTACACGGTCTCGATGCCCAAGTGCGCCGTGCTCGACCTCCGGGAGTCGATCACCTCGCTGCTGCGCGGCATCTTCTCCCTCTTCGGCGTCGTGGCGGTGGCCATCTCGGCGCTGCTCATCTACTCGCTGCTCTCCATCAGCGTGGAGGAGCGCGTCCGGGAGAACGCCATCCTGAGGACGCTCGGGGCGAAGCGCCGGTTCGTCATGGCGACGGTCGTGGGCGAGGGGGCGCTGCTGTGCGCAGCGGGCGCCCTGATCGGGGTGCTGGGCGGGATCGGTCTCACGTGGGCCGGCGCCCTCATCGGCACGGCCGCGGCCGAGGCCGAGGGCTTCCCGCTCGAGGTCCGCCTCTACATCCGCCCCTTCTCCCTGGGCGCCGCCTTCTTCGGCGGCGTCTTCGTCGCCCTCCTCTCCGGCATCTTTCCCGCCCGGCGGTCGGTGCGAAGCTCCATCGTCGAGGCCCTCAACGCCTACCGCACCCCGCCCTCCCCCGTCAAGCTGATCAAGGAGCGGGGGCTCGACACCCGCCTGGTGGGGACCGGCTTCATCCTCACCCTCTTCATGGGCTTCTTCACCATCCTCATCCCGCGCACCCTGGCCTCCGGCGACACGACGCTGATCGCCGTGGTCCTCGGCACCGTGCTCATCGCCCTGCTGGTGGGCATGGTGCTCCTGTCGCTGGGCGCCCAGCCGCTTCTGGAACGCGTGGTCTTCCGCCTCGTCCGAAGGCCCCTCGCCCGTTCCGCCGACCTGGTGGCGCGGAACCTCAGGCGCTACCGGCGCCGCAACACCGCCACCTCCCTCATGTTCTCCCTCTCCGTGGCGCTGGTCCTCTTCGTGGCCAGCATGGCCGCGATCATCTTCGAGCAGGCCGGCCGCATGGCGAAGTTCGTCAACGGCGCCGACGTGCGCATCGAGACCTGGTACAAGCCCCGCCTCGACCTGAAGGAGGAGATCCTCGGGACCGAGGGCGTGGACAAGGCTGTGGAGGTCATCGTGGGAAGCCAGATGCGGAGCCGCGACATGGTCGACTGGCGGGTCCGGGTCGTGGCGTCCGATCTGGTGGAGGTCCGGCGCTCCCGGGTCCGGCTCTACGGCGCGGGGCCGGAGCTCCTCGACGCCGTCTTCCAGGAGGACCTCGACTTCGCCCAGGGGGGGAAGGAGGCGTTCGCGACCCTGGTCGGGGACCCCGGCGAGGCGGAGCCGGGAAGCGTGATCCTGCCCCGGTCCGTGGCCTCGGCGCTCTCCGTGGACGCGGGATCGCTGATCAAGCTGCGAAGCCGGGTGGGCCCCCACCGGGCGTATCGCCTGGCGAGAGTCGAGGCCATCACGTCGAAGTTCCCGGGCTTTCCCGACTTCTTCTCGGGCCAGAGCCGCGCGTGGGGGGCGGGGATCCTGGTGTCCCGGGAGATGTTCGAGGGCCTGATGGGCGCGCTGCCCTCGCGGGAGGAGGCGGGGGCGCCGGCGCCTCCCGGGGCGGAAGGCGACGAGGCGGAGGACGGCGGGCGGTGGCGGACGATCTACTTCGTCAAGAAGAAGGAAGGGGCCGGGGAGGTGGGCAAGCGGATCCGGGAGAAGTGGGGGTGGGGGAGGATGGGCACGGCCATCCGGGACACCGACGAGGACGTGCGAAACGCCCGGAACCTCTACTACTCCACGCAGGTCCTGTTCACGGGGCTCCTGGCGCTGTCGGTGACCATCGCGCTGTTCGGCCTGCTGGCGAGCATGTACACCACGGTCCTGGAGCGCAAGCGCGAGATCGTGATCCTGAAGGCGCTGGGGATGCGGCGCGCGGATCTCTTCAAGATGTTCGCCGGCGAGACCACGATCCTGCTCGTGACGTCGGGTCTGCTCGGCGCGATCACGGGGTTTTTGCTGGCCTACCTCTTGATCTCCCAGCAGACGGTGATCTCCGAGCTGCCCACGCCCTTCTCCGTGCCGCTCATCCCGGTGCTCGGGATGTTCGCCATCTCGCTGGTCATGGGCGTGTTCGGCGCGTGGCTTCCCACGCGAAGGCTCCTCAAGAAGACGCCGGCGGAGATCATCCGCGGGACCTGAGAACGGTTTTGGGCGCCGTTGGGTAAGGATTTCAGATTCCAGATTCTTGGATGAATAGCCCGACTTTTCGATTGGCCCCATCCCGCCGAACTCGTATGTGGGAGGCGCGAGCCCGCCTTCGCCCTCGGCCGGGGCCGAGCGAAGGCGGGGTCGCGGCGAACCGCGCGACTTGCACGGATTTCCTGCCTCAAGCCGGCGACCTGCGGCGGACCGCGGGCTTCCAGCCCGCATCCCGCGTCTTCTGCCGTTTAGGTGTGGGGATCCAACGCTTTCCGAGCGGCATCGCTGCTTTCGGAACGGGATGGGAAAGCATTGGCTACTCCTCCGAGAATAGGCTGCTATGAGGCTACTCAATGGGAGGATCGCCTTGCTTTCCCTCGATCCGGATCGTCTGCGCCGTTTCGCCGTTCCCGCATCGACCGCGTGGCTGCTGGCCGAATGCATGGAGGCCAAGGGGAAGGAGGCGCTCTGGACCCGCCAGAAGCCCGAGATCCTCAAGGCGCTTCGCGAGCAGGCCGTCGTCCAGAGCGCGGAGTCCTCGAACCGGATCGAGGGTGTTCCGCCTCCTCATCCAGCAAGGCGTTGAGCGTCTCCTCTACCGTCCCCTTCAACACCCTGTCCAAATGAGACCGTACTATCCCCTCGTCCACCTCGATGATCTTTCCCTGTGCTGTTGCTGCGCTCCCTTCCTTTTTGGTACTCTCCATCTTGTAGTCCTCCTCTGGCTAAGGTTGGATTTTCAGAAACCAAACTCTTACCAGTTCGTGGACTACACGTCTCCACCAAAAGTGCGAAACAAATCGTACGTTATCCGAATTCAAGCGGGTTTTCAACGGGCTCAACACCTCGGATTCTCTTGCCTGAGTTTCACGTAACCAGGGAATTTTCAACTCGTTTCTCAAGGAAAATCGCAGAAAGGTATTCGGAATTTGACGGCAAATTGTCAAAGCACTGCGTACGGAGATTAACTCAGTCCTTTTTCCATCTTTTCTCACAATATTTTCGTAAGGGTCACACAGAAGAAAACACGCTCTTTCGGTTTTTTCCTGCGCAGTTCAAAAGAGAAACCATTGGAAGCGCGTTACAATGCCCCCGTGAAACGAAAACCAAGACACGCTGCGAAATCCCCTGGAAGACGGACGGCCTTGCCCCCCGGCTTCTACGGGGAAGCCTACTTCCACGGCCCCGGCAAGGACCCCGCCGTCGACTCCGGATACCGGGACTACGCGCGGCCCGCCGTCTACCTCCGCCAGGCCGCCCTCGCCTTCGCCCTCGCCCTCCTCCTCCCCTTCCGCTCCGTCCTCGACGTCGGCTGCGCCCTCGGCTACCTCGTCCACGCCATGGGGCTTCTCGGCAAGCGGAGCCAGGGCGTCGAGATCAGCGAGTACGCCGTCGCCTCCTGCCTGGACTCGGTGCGCGAGAAGATCCGCGAAGGCACCGTGCTCGATTTGCCCTTTCCCGACCGCGCCTTCGACCTCGCCGTCGCCCAGGAAGTCCTGGAGCACGTCGCGCCCCAAGACCTCCAGGACGCCCTCGAGGAGCTGAAGCGGGTCTCCCGGAAGCTTATCTTCCTCACCGTGCCCCTGGCCGACTGGACCGAAGGGCTCGTCCCCCCCGAAAGGCTTCCCCGGGACGCCCGTGGAAACCCGCACCACGGACACCTCACCGTCGCCGACCGCCCCTGGTGGGACGAGCGACTCGCCGAAGGCCTCGCCCCCTGGCGACGGATCGACCTCACACCCTGGGTGTCGCCCCGCCCCGACCAGGGGGTCTTCGCCTTCGCCCGCGAGACGCTTCCCCCACCGCCCCGCAAGGGAATCCGCGCCGCGCTCGCGCGGCTTATGCTTGCGCGTCTATTCGGTTGACGCTCCTTGCAGCTCACCCCACGTCAACGTATCGATTTGCCTTGGAGGGCGAGCCTCTCCTCCTCCGCTTGAGAATCATGGCTCGGGAGGACCCTCGCCCTCCAAGGCAGAGGACCGGATTGCGGGAGGCGCAGGATGCGGGCTGGAAGCCCGCGATCCAGAGGCCCGAAATCTCATGGACGGGAATCGGAAATCCAAAATCGCAAAGCAGCCAACCCGCAGGCAAAACGGGCAAACAGCCGGATACGGAAAGTCTTTCGACCCTGATCAACCTGATCTGGTACGGATCCACCTGATCCTTTTCATCGGTTGGAACAGCGAAAGCCTCATCTTTTCCCTCATCTCCTTTCCCTCCGCTTTTCCCCTCCCCCCAAGATCAGAGAAGATCAGCTTTCGATCAGCGTGATCAGGCTCGAAGAGACTACGCAGCACCTGAAGTGTTCTCGCGAAAACGACATTTCAAGGCGTAGAGGTTCCACCCGGAATCTCAGCCGGCGACCGCGAACCCCAGCGCCCGGGCCGCCGTGGTCTGCTGCCCGTCGTGCGTGGCGAAGGTGAGCGGATCACCACGCCTTTCCGTGGCTCACTACGAACGTCAGCCCCCACCCCTCCTGCCGTTCGTGGAAAAAATCCGTTGCCTTTTCGGGAACCATGGTGATCCAATGGCGTCGAAAGCCGTGATGAATCCGGAATCGCAAACGGACTTTGGAGGAGACCCTCGATGAGCATTCGCCGCATCTCTTTTGCCGCAGGGGTGTTGGGAATCGCGCTCGCCCTGACCCTGATCGCCTTCGCCGACAAGGAGGAGGCGCTGGAGGAGGCCGAGAAGCAGTACGGGAAGCACAACTACAAGGACGCGCTGCAGCTCTTCCGCAAGGCCCTCGAGGGGGAGGTGGAGAAACGGCCGGAGACGGAACGCAAGGTCCTGATCTGCCTGGCGAAGCTCGGGAAATGGGACGAGGCCATCGAGGAGGCGGGCGCCTACGTCGAAAGGCACGCCTCCACGATCCACGAGGCGGAAGGGTTCCATCTCCGGGGCACCTTCTATTTCGAGAGGCCCCACTACGGCTACCGGACCAAGCAGGGGAAGTTCGTCCGGGGCCGCTACGTGCGGGGCGGCTATTACGTGAACTCGGAGAAGGAGGACCTCGAGAAGGCCCGCAAGGACCTCGAGCGGGCGAAGGCCCTCTGCTACGCCCTCGAGGACGGCGCCGGGGAGGACGAGGCGCTTCGCGCGGAGGTCCGGTCGTTCACGGTCGAGCTGGACATGGACCTCGCCCGGATGCTGGAGCGCATCTCGCGGGAGTGGTCCTTCCGCCACCTCCTGGACCCCGAGAAGGAGAAGGAGGCCCCGGAGGCGGAGGGCCGCTACGATCCCGCCTGGACCCTGCGCCAGAAGACCGCGTTCCTTTACGACGAGGCGGAGGACTACGACGCGTCGAAGGACCGGCACATCTCCGCGGTGGCCCGCTACCGCAAGGCGATGTATTTCCGTCGGGTCGGCGCGGTGCGGAAGAGCGAGAACCCGCTGACGATCCTGGACGGCCTCCTCGAGACCTTTCCGGAGGATTCGCTGGCCGACGACGCGCTCTTCGCCTCCGGCCGGGTCCTGGAGGAGAAGGACTCGTTTCTCGAGGCGAAGGAGAGGTACCGGAGGCTCGAAGAGGACTACGCCGAGAGCCAGTGGGTCTCGGACGGGCGATTCCGCATCCGACGGATGGAGCAGCCCCGGATCCTCGTGGATTCGAGCGGGGTGCGCCTTCCCGGGACGGGCCAGACGGTGAAGGTGAAGACGCGGAACCTTCCCGCGCTGTCGTTCACGGCCTTTCCGGTGGACCTCGAGAAGGTCTTCTCGGACGCGCGCAACGACCGCTCTTCCTGGCGGAACTTCTTCGACCGCTTCCTGCAGGAGGGGGGCGCGCGCGAGTTCTGGGACATCCAGTGCGCCGAGTGGGAGTTCGGGACGGAGGACGCGGGCGACCACCGCTGGGTGGAGGGCGAGATGCGGGTGCCGCTGGAGCGCGCCGGCGCCTACGTGCTCCAGGCCCGGGGGAAGACCGTGGTCCACACGTCCATGCTGGTCCTTTCGGACCTCGCGGTGATCCGGAAGATGGACGGCAAGCGGATGCTGGTCTTCGTCACGGACGCGGTGACGGGCGAGGCGGTGCCGGGGGCGAAGCTCCAGGTGCGCGAGAAGTTCTGGGTGCGGACCCGGTCCGGCTCGGGCTACCGGACGCACTACTTCGAGGGGAGCACGGACGAGCGCGGGGTGTTCGAGCGCGAGCTGGAACCCTCGGGCAACCGATCCAAGCGGATCCAGGTGCTGGCGCGCACGGACCGGCGCTACGCTGCCACGGGTCTCCAGTCGTGGTACTGGCGCAGCGGGGGGGAGAGCCCGCACGTCCGGGTCTACGCGTACACGGACCGCCCGGTCTACCGGCCGGGGCACACGGTCCGCTACAAGGCGATGTTCCGGGTGAAGGAGGGGGGCGCATACGAGACGCTGGCGGGCCGCGCCGTGCGCGTGCGCATCCGGAACCCGAAGCGGAAGTACGTCTATGACGAGACGTTGACGACGAACGATTTCGGGTCCGTGCACGGGGAGCTGACGCTGGGCGAGGAGCCGCCGCTGGGCCTCTATTCGATCCGGGTGAGCGTACCGGGTTTCAAGCGGGTCTCGACGGCGCGGGGCGCGCGGTTCCGCGTGGAGGAGTACAAGAAGCCCGAGTTCGAGGTGAAGGTCACGACCGACGAGCCGCAGGTGAAGCTGGGCTCGAAGGTCCGCGTGAAGATCAACGCTTCCTACTACTTCGGCGGCCCGGTCGCGGGCGCCGAGGTGGGCTACCGCGTCTTCCGCCGCGCCTACCGGCACCGCTTCGTGCCCTCGGGCGAATACGACTGGCTCTACGGGCGCGGGTACGGCTGGCGCCCGTGGTGGTGGTATTTCTGGGGGCCGAGGCGCGCGCCCGCCGAGGAGCTGGTGCTGGACGGGAAGGCGAAGACGGACGCGGAGGGGAACGTCTTCGTGGATCTCGAGACCGAGCCGTTCCTCGACGTGGGCAAGGACTGGAAGGAGGGTCCGCCGGACCACCTCTTCACGGTGAAGGCGGAGGTGCGCGACGCGTCGCGCCGGACCATCGAGGGCTCGGGCGAGATCAAGGTGACGCGCAACGAGTTCTACGCCTTCGTGACGTCGCCGCGCGGCTTCTTCGAGAAGGGCGAGCGGGCGAAGTTCGAGATCGTGACCCAGAACGCGATGGGCGTCCCCGTGGAGGCGGCGGGGGCGGTCAAGGTGGTGCGGATCGTCCCGGCGGCCGATCCGAAGGCCGAGCCCGAGCGCCGGACGGTGATCGAGGAAGCCCTGTCGACCGACGGGAACGGGCGGGCGTGGTTCCGCTTCGTGCCCGACGTGGAGGGCCGCTTCGAGGTGCGCTTCGAGGCGAAGGACTCCTGGGGGGGGGAGGTGGTCGGCCGGCGCGAGGTCTGGTCCGTGGGCGAGGAATTCGAGGGGTGGCGTTTCCGCTTCTCCGACGTGGAAATCCTCACCGACAAGCGTAGCTACGAGAAGGGCGAGACGGCCCGCATCATGGTGAACACGAACCACCGCGGCGCCGACGTCCTCTTCTCGCTGGAGGCCGGCAACGAGATCCTGGACTACCAGGTCCTCTCCATGTCCGGCAAGAGCGTGATCGTCCCGGTCGAGCTCTCGAAACGGCACGCGCCCAACTTCTTCGTGCGGGCCGCGCTCTTCGCCGGGGGCAAGCCCTTCATGGAAGACCGGGAGATCTTCGTGCCGCCCGCCGACCGTTTCCTGGACGTGACGGTGAACCCCTCCCGGGAGGCGTACAAGCCCGGGGAGAAGGCGGAGATCGCCGTGAAGGTCCGTGACCGGCGCGGCGACCCCGTGCAGTGCGAGGTCTCGCTGGGGGTGATCGACCGCTCGGTCCTGTACATCCAGCCGGCGTTCGCTCCCGACGTGCGGGTCTACTACTACGGCGACCGGCGCAGGCTTTCCGGCCGGCCGGACAACTCGCTGCAGCACGGGTTCCGCCGCCACGAGGAGCATTCCGCCTGGTACCCCGAGATCAAGACGCACGGGATGCCTCCCGGCTGGCGGGGCTACGGTCACTGGCGGGACTTCTTCGGGGAGGAGAGCGAGCTCCACGCCGGGGTCCGCTTCGACCGGAGCCGGGGGCACGGACGCCTGGGGCGCATGAGAGGGGGGAGCAAGGGCGCGGAAGGCGCCCCGCAGGGGGAGCGGGCGCTGGAGGAGGAGGAGAAGATGGACAAGGACGCCGGCGCCCCGGCGGAAAGCAGGGCCCGGCGCCGGGCCAAGGCCGAAAAGCCGGCCGGCCGGCCCGCCGGGGGGGAAGAAGGGAAGGGGATGAAGGAGCCGACCGTGCGGAAGAATTTCGCGGACACGGCCTTCTGGGCGCCGACCGGCGTCACGGGCGAGGACGGGAGCATGACCTTCCGATTCACGTTCCCGGACTCGCTCACGTCGTGGCAGGCCACGGCGGTCGCGGCCGACGGGGGCTCGCGCGTGGGCAACGCGAAGACGGCGGTGGTGACGAAAAAGAACCTGATGGTGCGGCTCGCCGCGCCGCGGTTCTTCACCGAGCGCGACGAGGTGGTGCTGTCCGGCATCGCGAACAACTACCTCTCGACGGCCAAGGAGGTCCGTTTCGAGTTTTCCTTCGAGGGCGGATGCCTCGAGGCCGTGGGGAAGACGGCGGGGACGCGCACGGTCGAGGCGGGCGGCGTGGAGCGCATCGACGTCCGCGTGAAGGCGGTCAAGGACGGCGAGGCCACGGTGCTGTTGAAGGCGCTGACGGACGAGGAGTCCGACGCGGTGCAGAAGAGCTTCCCGGTGGTCGTGCACGGGATCCAGAAGGCCGTCACGGTGACGGGCGTGATGCGCGGCTACGAGACCAACGAGATGAAGATCGACCTCTCGGTGCCCGAGGAGCGCGATCCCGCGGCCTCGAGCCTCGAGATCCGCGTCTCGCCCTCCATCGCCTCGTGCATGCTGGACGCCCTGCCCTACCTGATCGAGTACCCTTACGGGTGCGCGGAGCAGACCATGAGCCGGTTCCTGCCGGCGGTCACCGTGGCGAGGACGCTGAAGGACCTCGGGGTGGACCTCGAGGAGATCGGCCGCAAGCGGGCCGAGATCGATGCTGCGCACCTCGCCGAGAGGGTGAAGAGCCGCTGGCACACGCTTCCCGACCCCGTCTTCGACACCGCCACCCTGGACCGGATCGTCCGGGAGGGCTTGCGGCGCATCTACACGTTCCAGAAGCCCAGCGGCGGGTTCGGCTGGTGGGCCGGAAGCGACGCGAACCCCTACATGACCGCCTACGTCGCCTACGGGCTGCTGGAGGCGAAGCGGGCGGGATACGGGATCGAGGAGATCCGCCTCGGACGCGCGCTCGGCTACCTGCAGGAGGCCTTCCGCGAGGACAAGAGCCTGCACCGGCGGGCCTACATCGGATGGGTGCTGGCGGGCGCGGGCGTCGCGGAGGAGGAGGACCTGGACGCGATCTTCGTGCGCCGCGACGACCTCAACCACTACACCAAGTGCCTGCTGGCCCTGGCGCTCCACGAGGCGGGCCGTACGGAGCAGGCGAAGATCGTGGTCGAGAACGTCCTCCAGTTCGCCAGCGTGGACGAGGAGAACAAGACGTGCTTCCTCGACACCGGCGCGCGGTACTGGTGGACGTGGTACAACGACCGGATCGAGGCCACGGTCTTCCTCCTCCGGGCGCTGATGGCGGTGGACGGAAGCGACCGGCGCATCCCGATGATCGTGAAGTGGCTCGTCAACAACCGCAAGGGATCGCGCTGGGCCTCCACCAAGTCCACGGCCAACGCCGTCTACGCGCTCTCGGAATACATCCGCGCCGAGGACGAGCTGAGGCCCGAGTACACGGTGACCGTGGACTGGCCCGGCGTGGGCCGCAAGGCGTTCCACGTGACGCGGTCCAACGTCTTCACCTTCGACGGCGTGTTCCGCATCGAGGGCGCGGACATCCCCGGCGGCGACCACGAGATCAACGTGACCCGCGACGGCAAGGGTTCGGTCTACCTCACGGCGCACCTGCGCTATTTCTCGAAGGAGGAGAACATCCAGGGCGCCGGGCACGAGCTCTTCGTGGACCGCAGCTTCCACCGCATGATCCCGCAGAAGAAGAAGGTCGAGCGGGGCGGGCGGACCGTGGAGGTCCTGGACTGGAAGCGCGTGGCGCTTTCCCCCGGCGAGACGGTGAAGAGCGGGGAGCGCATCGAGGTGCGGCTCGATATCGAGGCCAAGAACCGCTACGAGTACCTGGTCTTCGAGGACGCGAAGCCCGCGGGGCTCGAGCCGGTGCAGCTGCGCTCGGGCTTCGCCTACGGGAACCTCTGCTCCCACATGGAGCTGCGCGACGAGAAGGTCGTCTTTTTCACCGACGCCCTGGACACCGGCAAGCACGTCATCACCTACCAGATGCGCGCCGAGGTGCCCGGCCTCTTCCACGCCCTGCCCACCAAGGCCTTCGCCATGTACGCGCCGAAGGTGGGCGGCATCTCCGACGAGTGGACGATGGAGATCACGGACTAGATCGACCTGATCCGTGGAGCCGTGGGCTGTGAGGCGGCCCCGCAGACCGACGACATGGTTGTGCAACGGGTTACATATGCAACCGCACAACCACTCAACCACAGGATCCTTTTCGTTCTTTGCGTCTTGGCCAAAGAAAAGCTGCGGCGTGGCGGGACTCGCGTGATGAACACTGGCAGGGACGGCTGACGTTCGTAATGAGGCACGTAGCGCAATGAATAGATTTCACTTGGGCAACTTTGGAGGGCGAGGGTCCTCCCGAGCCACAACTAGAAAGGAAGAATCATGTTGATCAGAAAATAATCATGTGAATCAGGCTCGAGGAAACCGCGCCGCGAAGGCCTCTTTTTCGGGAGTTCTTCGGGCCGAAAATCGTATAGAGCCCTGTCCAGCATCCCGTTCGACCGGAAAGGAGCGCGCCATGACCCGAATGCTCGTCGCCGTGATCGTCTTCGCGTTCGCGTTGCCCGGCCTGGCCGGGGCCGGGGAGAAGGGGAAGAAAAACCTGACACCCGCCCAGCGGATCCAGCTGGAACGACTCCGGTGGGAAGTGGGTCTCGATGCGGACCAGATCGATGCGGTCCGGGAGGCCATGCTCGAGGAGAGGAAGCGGACGCGGAAGGCCATCCTCGAGATCCTCGACGCGGACCAGAAGAAGGCGTTCGAGGAGATGGAACGCCGGGTCTCCCCCAAAGGCTTCGAGGGCATCCGGATCCCGGGGCTCGAGGGCGGATTGCCCGAGGGATTGCCGGAAGGCTTTCCGAAAGGCGGGATCCGCTTCTCCGGGTTCGGAAAGGGGGGACCGCTCGGCATCACCGTGAAGTTGCTGAAAAAGGAGATCGGCCTCTCGGAGGAGGAGGCGGAGAAGATCGGCGGGATCTTCGAGACCTATCGAAAGGAAGCGCGCGAGCGCATGGAGAAGATGGCCCGCGACTTCGATTTCGAGAAGATCATGGACGCTGCGCGCGGCAAGGACGAGCGCGCGGAAAAGGCGCTGAAGGAGGCGCGGGAAGCCCTCGCGGAGGAGAAACGGGAAGCCTTCGACGCGCTCGTGGAAAAGCGGAAGAAGAACCGCCCGGCCTTCAGGACCGTGACGCTGGGCGGGGACGGGCCGGGCCTGGAGGGCCTCGGGGACGCCCTGAAGGAGAAGCTGAAAGGGCTGGGTGAGCGGATCGGGAAGATGAAACAGGCGTTCGGCGAGGAGGAAGCGGCGCTCTCGCCGGAGGCGATCTGCGACGCGCTTGGCCTGTCGGGCGAGGAGAGGGTGATCCTGCGGGAGAGGATCGTCCAGGTGCAGGAGCGCCGGAAGGATCTCGCGTCCTTCCTGCGCGAGGGAAGGGCCTCGCTGAAGGGGATCGTGTCGGGGGACGCAAGCGCCGACGACGCGAAGGCGCGTCTCGACGACTTCCGGAACGAGCGGCGCTCGCAGGAGGACGCCCTGCAGAAAGCGCGGGAGGAACTTCGCTCGCTTCTCACCTACGCGCAGGAGGCGAAGCTCGTGGCGATGGGGGTTCTGGACTGATCCAGGGCGATCAAAAGCGACTTTCGACTTGAAGCCATTCGCGCGGTGGCAGTTTTCTGCGGGGGGCTGGCAGACGTTCGTAGTGAGCCACGTAGCGTGAGCGAAGTGGCGCAAGCAGCGCGGGCAACGCTGGCAGCACGGGCCGGGGTGCTTGCAGCACTCCGCCTTCGGCTCCGTGCTTCACTACGAACGGCAGCATTCTTCTGAAAAACTCCGGCACCACTACCCCCCCGGCCCGTCCCCCGCGAGCAGCGCGAACCTGTCCTCGCCGGGCGCCGTGAGGCGGACGACGTCGTAGGGCGGCACGCCGAGCGCGGCCAGCGTCCGCGAGGCTTTTGGCGTCCCCGCCTCCACGCGGTGGACCAGGGCCGGGACGCGCTCCTCCCCGCAGGACGGGCAGGCCAGACGCTCTTCCGGCACGCGGGAAGCAGGTTCGAGAACCTCTTCCTCCGCCCCGCACGCCTCGCAACGGAGGGCCTCGACGAGGTCCCGGTCCAGCGCCAGCGCCGGCGTCCCTTCCATCCTGCCGGGCAAGGCTTTCACGAGCCCGTCCAGCGTCGTGTCCGAAGCGCGAAGGGGCAGGCGAAGCGGGTCGGGGTAGGTCTCGTGGGCCAGGCAGTCGTCGCGGACCGCCAGTTCCGAGGCGTAGAAATGGTTGGTCGTGCCGTCGAACATCCACGCGGTGGAGCGCGCGGCGCCCTTGCCGTGGAGGATCTTCAGCGCTTCCTGGACCTGGAGGCCGGCGATGACGGAGGCGACGGTGGGAGTGGTGGGGACCTTGCCCTCCTCGATCTGGGACCGCTTCAGTCCCGGGCAGGAATAGCGAAGGTTCAGGTGGGCGAAATCGGCGTCGGTCATGCCGCACTCGTAGCAGGCGTTGTCTCCGGGCAGGAAGAGGCGGACCTGGCCGGCGATCTCCTGGATGCCGCCGTCGATCCAGGGCGTGCCGGCGCGCCGGGCGAGACGGTTCAGCCACATCCGGGCCTCGCGGTTGTCCAGCGCCCCGATCGCGACGTCGGCGTCCAGGAACCAGCCGAGCCCGAGCTCCGCCGTCACGTCCAGTTTGAGCGGGACGATGCGGACGCCCGGGTTCAGATCGGCCAGCCGCCCGGCCGCGGCGTCGACCTTGGGGCGGCCGGCGTCGGAAGCGCGGAACAGCACCGACCGCGAGAGGTTCGAGATCTCGACGTCGTCGAGATCGACGATCACGAGGGTTCCGATCCCGAGCAGCGCGAGGTTCTTGGCGATCTCGTTGCCCAGGGCGCCGACGCCCGCCACGAGCACCGTGGAGGCCTCGAGCCGCTTTTGGTCCCACCAGGGGATCAGCCTGAGGCGCGCGTAGCGGTCGTCATCGCGATCCATGGAAGAGACGTCCATCAGTAGAGTCCAGATCTTGGACCCATGACGCGAAACATGCAAAGGTTGCCTTGAAACAAACGACGGAACCCAAAGCAGCAGAGCCGCGCCAAAGCGCCTTCGACACGCCTCCCACAAACGGCCATCCTGAGAATGGTTCAAAGAAAACGGCATTGCAAGGCGCAGGGCTCCAGAGTCCAAAAAACGGTGGGCTCGGGAGGACCCTCGCCCTCCAAGTTTTCATGGTTTCTGGGAGAGCCGAAGGCTCATGGGCGACTCCAATCTGGAATCCCTATGCGTCCATGCCCCGCCCGCGAGGGCAGTGCATTGCCCCATCCGCCCCGCCGTCCTATAATCCTCTTTCCGAACCGACAACCGGGGGAAGCCGATCATGGACGCCGAGACGATCCTCGAACGCGCGAGGGAGATCTTCGAGACCGAGGCCCAGGCCCTCCAGGGAGCCGCCGCGCGGCTCGGCGAGGGCTTCGTGCGGCTTGCGGAAGCGATCCTCGAGGGCGACGGCAAGGTGCTGACCTCGGGCGTGGGCAAGTCGGGCATCGTGGCCAAGAAGATCGCGGCCACCCTCTCCAGCACGGGCACGCCCTCCTTCTACCTGAGTCCCATGAACGCCCTGCACGGCGATCTGGGCATCGCCGATCGGGGCGACATCCTCCTGGCGCTGTCCAACTCCGGGGAGACCCAGGAGATCCTCAACCTGGTGCACGCCGCGAAGCCCCTGGGCGTCCGGGTGGCGGCGTTCACCGGCGCGTCCGATTCGACGCTGTGGGAGACCGCCGATTTCTCCGTGGACCTCGGCGTGCCCCGCGAAGCCTGCCCCCTCGGCTTCGCCCCCACCGCCAGCACCACCGCTTCCCTGGCCTGCGGCGACGCCCTCGCCATGGTGCTGATGGAAGCGCGCGGCTTCCGCCCGGAGGACTTCGTCCGCATCCACCCCGGCGGAACGCTGGGCTCCCGGCTCCAGCTCACGGTGAAGGACATCATGCGCACCGGCGATCTCGTGCCCGTCGTGAAGCAGACCGACGCCCTCTCCCGCGCGCTCGAGGAGATGACGGCCAAGGAGACCATCGGCGTCACCTTCGTCACGGACGACGAGGGCCGTCTCGCCGGCGTCCTCACCGACGGCGACCTGCGCCGGATCCTCCTCGGACCCGACCGGAAGGACGACGCCCTTTCGCGTCCGGTAAGCGAATTCATGACACCTCATCCGAAGGTGGTGGAACCGGCCGCGCCCGCCTCGGAAGCCCTCCGGATCATGGAAGTCAAGGGCATCACCTCGCTGGCCATCGTCGATTCCCGAAGCCGGCCCGCCGGCGTCATCCACCTCCACGACATCCTGGGGCGCGGGCGGTTCTCCGTGTGACGGGGTCGAGGGGGCGGCGGGCGGGCGGTGGCCGATGATGGATTTCAGATTGCAGTCATCGATGACGGCCTTGGAGGGCGAGGGGCTCGAAGACGCGCCGAAGCCCTCGAAGGAGGAGAGGCTCGCCCTCCAAATCCAACCGATCGATTTATCTATGGTTCAGGATTCGCACGTTCCGGACCCGCCATGCTGGAACTGAAATACGTTCTCGACCATCCCGGCGAGGTCGCCACCGGCGCGGCCCGCAAGGGAATCCCCGTCGACGTGGAGGCGGTCCGGCGTCTCGCGAGGAAGCGAAAAGCCCTTTCGCGGCGCCGAAGCGAGCTGGGGCGCCGCATCCGGGAGCTGGGACGCGCGGGGACCGATGGAAAGGACCGCGCGCTGGGGAAGCGGTTGCGCAGCGAGGCCTCGGACGTCTCACGGGATCTGAAGGAGGCCGCCGAGGGCCTCCGGCAGGCCCTCCTCCGCATCCCCAACCTTCCCGCCCCCGGCCTTCCCGACGAGGGGGAGCCCCGCCTCGAAGAGGACCTCCCGGCCGGCGCCGCTTCCCGGGAGGACTGGGACGCCGAGGCGGGACGGCGCGTGTCGGGCAAGGGCGCCGTGGTCTGGACGGGGGACGCCGCCCGGCGCGAGGCGGAGCTCGGCCTCCGCGCCCTGGAGCATTTCCGCAAGCGGGGGTTCCGGCCTGTGTCCGCCGGTCCGACCGTGAGCCGTGAGGCCCTGGAAGGAGCCGGCTTCCTTCCCTTCTGGGAAGGCCGGCTGGGGAAGCTTGCGGACGGGCGGTTTCTCGCTCCCCGGCCCGAGGCGGCCCTTCTCGCCCTTCGCGCGGGGACGCGCCTTCCCGAAGGCCGGAAGCCCCTTCGCGACGTCGCCTGCGGGTGGTGCTACCGGCCCCACGGCGTCGAGCCGGGAGGACGGGGATTCAAGCTGCTCCAGTACCGGTCGGTGGATCTCCTCTCCCTCGAGACGGAGGACGCGGAAGGCGTCGCCTTGGCCCGTCTCGTTTCGGAGGCGGAGACGTTTCTCGCGGATCTCGGCCTGGTCACGGAGCGCGTCGATCGTCCGGCGGGGAATCTCTCCTTTTCAGCGAGACGCGCAACGGATATCCTGGCCCGGGACGGGGCCGGGATGGCGATCCGGATCGGAACCGTCTCGGAATACGGCGATTTCCTGGCGCGCCGGTCCGGCATCCGAATTTCGCGGGGAGGCCATCCGCACGTGTTCTCGGCGGAGTTTCCGCTTCCGAGGTTGGCAACGGTCCTGGCCGGAAGATCATGAAAGTCCTGTTTCCAGCTCGATGCGTCCTGGCGCGACGGAAGACGGCGCTCGTTTTCGCAACCTCGATGCTCGTCGCCCTGGGGGCGGGATGCGCCTCCACGGAAGAAGGGGGCGAAGGCCCGCCGCCCGCTTCCCGCGGGGACGATCGGTTCTCGTACGAGATGGATCTGGAAACGGAAGGGAAATACCTCGACGCGATCGACGCGTACAGGGAGATCGCAGGCGACCCGGGGGCGTCGGCGGAGACGCGGGCGGAAGCCCTGTTCCGGACGGGCCGGTGCCTGGAGGAGCAGGGGGACCTGGCCGAGGCCCGGAAGGCCTACCGCGCCCTTCTTTCCCATCCCCTCCTGTCGGCGGACGACAAGCGCCTTCCCGCGCCGGGGACCCTGCCCTTGCACCTGAGGATGCGCGCCGAGGCCGGACTCGGGCGGGCGGAAGGCGATCCCGTCCTCTTCTACACGTCCCTGGCGAGATCGGGGACGCTTGCGCAACAGACCGCGGCGGTCCGTTCCATCGCACGCCTCAAGGATCCGCGCGGGCGGGACGGGCTTCACGCCGTCCTGGCCGGGGAAGACCTTCCCGCCGGTCTTCGCGAGGAGGCCAAGGAAGCGCTCGCGGCGCTGGACCGCGCGGAGAACCGCGCCAGGAAGCAGTAGGCCTGCGGCGCTTTCTGGTCATGGGTCCATTCGTCATTCGTCCTGGGTCCTTTTCTATTACGGACCCATGACCACTGACCCATGACCCATGACTCTCTAGCCGGCGAAGGAAGCGACGGCTTCCTCGACGGAGTCGAAGCGGGGGACGAAGGGAAGGACGCCGGTCAGCTCGAGGATGTCGCTGACCATGGGGGAGGGATTGACGAGTCGCACGTTCTTCTCGAGGTTCATGCGGATCACGACGCTGATGCCCGAGGAGTTGATGTATTCCACGCCGCTGAGATCGAGCACGATGTCCTTGGGCCCGTCGTCCATCTTCTCGAAGACGAGGTCGACCATCTCGTGGGCCTGTTCCATGACGAAGTCCTTGCCGGGCAGGCTGATGTGGAGGATCTCGTCTCGGACGGCGTATTCGATGTTGTTGAAGGCGGCCACGGACTCCTCTTCTCGTCACCGACTGGATCCTGGAGGATAGGGGATCCGGGGTCCGGGTGTCAATTCGGATTTCCATCGCGCCCGCGGGGGGGGGAGGTCAGCGTTTTTCGCGGTAGGCGACGGTGGCCACGCCGCCCCAGTCCTCGATCTCGCGGGGCCGTTTCAGATGGACCGAGCGGACCTTGAGGTAGGTCCGTCGGCTCTCCACGAGCCAGAGGAAGCGGGCCAGTCCCTGCCGCGAGATGCCCGTGTTGGGGTTCAGGCGGATCTCGAAGTAGTGTTCCCGGAAGCCCTTTCCCTTGGAGGTCTTCCGGGCGGGAAGCCGGTACTGGGTTCCCGCCATGCCGGCGGCCTGGGCGGTGCTCGCGAAGAAGGACGTCCAGTTCCCCGTCCGGCGCTCCTCCCGCCGTTTCTCTTCCGTGTATCCCGCCTTGGCCAGGGCTTCGACCTTGGGGGAGATCTCCCCGATCATCTCGAGCCGCCGCTGGTCCTCCTGGAGGGCTTCGCGTTCCTTCGAGAGGTCCCAGGCGTTGATGCCGGTCCAGACGGCGGCCATGGCGGCCAGCACCAGGAAGACGGAGATGACCATCTTGTGCAGAAACGCGCTCAGGCCTTCGGAATCGCCCATCAGTCGATCTCCGCGTGAATATGGTAGCGAAAGGTCCCGTCCTCGGTCTTCTCGGGAGGGCTGCCGATGGCCGCGCTCGAGAAGCCGGGCAGCGTCTTGATGGCGTTGAGGAGGCTGTCCACGGCGCGGGGAGAGTCGACCTGGCCCTTCACGAAGAAGATCTTGGGGTTGAGATAGAACTCCTTGACGGTGAGGTAGTCGATGCCGTCGGCGCCTTCCATCCGCGTCGCGAGGTCGCGCCAGCGCGTGAGGTTCGACTGGATGGGGGGGACGTCCTTGTCCATGCCCTTGCCCGTGAGGTCCTCCATCTTCTTGTTCAGGCTCCGGAACACGAACCGGGTCGCCGTGGCCAGCGGAAGATGGTCGGGCAGTTTCTCCTTCTCCAGGCTCTGCCGGAAGATGAGGACAGCCTGGTTCGCCACCCGCTTGTGCCTCTTGACCTCCTCCTTCTTGAGGTGGTCGAGATGCAGGCCGAGCACGGCGAAGAAGAGGAATGCGAGCACGGCGAGCACCGTGGCCCCGCCCTTCACGCGTTCGAATTTCCGCTTGAACGCCGCCTCCCCCTGGCGGAAATCGAAGGCGAGAGGGTCCTGGCCGAACATCTTGAGGGCCGCGCCGGCCGCCACCCCCGCCCACCGCGGGGCCTCTTCCATCCCCGCAGGAAAGGGCAGGGGGGCCGGGGAAAGGCCCGTGAGCCCGGCGAGGCCCGTCACGAGGCTCTCGTCCGTTGCGAGGGAACCGCTCACGAACACGGCCTCCGGTTCCTCGTCCACGCCCTCCGCCAAGAGCGTGCGCTCGATCTCGCGGGCCAGGCGCGTCCGGACGTCCGGCCCCGGAGACGCCGCGGTCGAAGCCTCGCCCGTCCCGCCCTCTTCCATCTCCTCTTTCTCCGCGCCCCCGGCCGTCCCCGTCAGGCGCATCCGGAACGCCCGCAGGGTCTGCAGCTCCCCGTCGCGGACGACCAGGATCCCCGTCCGTTCGGGCTCGAGGTCCAGCACGACCGCGCACCCCTTCTCGGGAAACGCGCCGGCATGGCGGCCGAAATGGTAGAGCGCGCTCAGGTCGCACTCCGCGGCCTGGGGGTCGACGCCGCGCGCCTGCAGCGCGGAGAGGATGCCGGTGAAGGGCGCTTTTTCGGCGGCCAGCGTGAGTACGCGGCTGGATCCGTCCTCGAAGTCGCGGACCTTGTGGAAGACGACGAGGGTGTTCTCGACGGGGGTGCCGTGGAGATGCTCCTCCACGACCGTCTTGATCACCTTGCGGATCTGCTCCGGCGTCTGGAAGGGGACGGTGAGGTTACGGACCTTCAGCCCCGTCGCGTTCAGGGCCAGAACGGCGGGATCCCGGCCCAGCCGGGCGCCGTGCAGCAGCTGCCGCACGACGGTGCCGAGCTCGCTCTCGCCGTTCTGCCCGCCGTCGAGGGGGAGCTCGGCGAAGCCGGACAGCTTGGGGCTCCGGGGGCTTCCCTTGAGTTCCACGGCGCGGACGGCGCCGTCCAGCAGCTGGATTCCCGTGCAGCGCGGCATGAACGCTTCCTGAAAACGTACCGGCACCCCGCCGGATCGTTCACCTGTATTCAACGCGCAGGGAGGCGAAAGGTTGGGGGGCCTCGGTTTGAACCTCTACGCCTCGAAAGGTTGTTTTCGCGAGAACCTTTGCCAACACCGGCTGTTTCCGCGTTGTGGCTCGGGAGGACCCTCGCCCTCCAAGGCGGCTTCGATGAAACCGGGGTGCTACGGGCAGGCGCCCGCGCTCCCGGGCTGCACGACACCTGGATCAGGTTGATCAGGTGGTTGGGAGTTGGGATTTGGGAGTTTGGGAGTTTCAGCCAAGGGGCCCGGAACCCGGGCCCCCTCGCTGGTACCCCTTTCTGGACGATTTCCGGAACCTTTGCGCGGCCCCCCCGCCCCCCGTCCGGGACCTGTTCCTGCGGCTCCGGGATGTCGTCCAGGCCGGATGAGAGCGGCCTTCCCCTTCAGAAAGGCCCCTGTGAGCCCCACAGAGCCCGTCTCCCGCTCGTTCTGATGCTCATCCTACTTCCCCCTCCTCGTCCCGTCCAGGGTAAGCACATGGGGGGACAAGGCCGTGACAAGGCGCAATTCCCATCTTCACGTCTTCCCGTCGGGCAATCCTGTAGCGGTTCTTGGAGTGCGATGCCCCCCATGAGCCGGGTGTTCAGCTCCCGTTCCCAAAACCCGAGGAGGTCCTCTTCGGAGGGTTGAGCCTTTCCTGGGCCATGACAAACCGAGCACTCGAAACGCGAATCCTACGCGACAAGCGCCCGGACGAAATCGACCAGAAGACCTACACCCGTAACCGCGAGTTTCTCTTTCGGCTTCATGTCCGAAGCCAGCGCAAGAGTGCCGCAAATCGTTGTGGCCGGGAGTCCGACAGCGACGGTATGCACGACTCGATTCCTCAAGTAAGGAATCGGATCGATGTGATCGTTGTATGTCCCGTCATCGTAGATGCGGACGTGGGATTCCCGTCCATCGGGAAGTACTTTCCTCAAGTGATACACGACCCCCGGTATGGGAAATCCATCACTGATGACGTAGCCCAGGTCGAGGCAAGCCCTCAGTATTGCCCGGATCTGAATCGCACTTGAAATCGCCATGCCAAGTTCTCCAACTATCTCCACGAAAGCCGTTCTCTTGATCCCAGTCGCCCTGAAGCCCGAAGCCATCGCTCGACCTCACATGGGTCCATGACGTAGGCAGCCAAGCCTTCGGCATAGACCGCAGGGAGACCTTCCCGAGTGATCCAGACCCAGACCATCTGTCGCGTGTATCCCGTCGCTCGGGCGACATCCGAGGTTGTAACCCAGCACGACCCGTCTGGCATCCTGATCGGGGGCACAATCTTCCTCCCATTTGACGTTGGTAAAATAGCATATCGATGGGGCAACGTCAAGGGATCGGCTGTTTTCTACGGACGATGTGGAATATTCTCCTTCGATACCAGGGCATTGGCGTCGGGCGCCCGGGAATGATGCTCGGCTTGCTTCAAGATTCGTATTCAAGTTTCTGATCTTGGATGCCGATAAGAGGGGGGGAGGTGCGTCGTGAACATGAAGGCGTCCATTCTTGTTGCGGTCCTCTTCGGTGTCCTTGCCGAGGGGTGCACGCAGGATCGGGTTGGAGAAGGCGGGGCCACTCCATCGATGAGGGACCCGAGGCCCGTCATCCGTGTGAAGAACGATGACGAGTTCCTTCGGGCCATCGGTTCCGACCGTATTATCATCCTCGCTCCCGGCACCTTCCGATTTCCATGCGCCCCTCGCCGAAACATCACCGAGCACGTTTCACTGGATCTCGGAAACCGCGCTCCTGCTTGCGACATCATCCTGCATGACATACACAACATGAAGATCATTGGGAGCGGACCTGGAAAGTCGCGCATCCTCCAGAGCGATCCATATCTCTGGGTCTTCTGCATGAGGAAGGTCTCCAACGTCGAACTCGCAAACCTTGAGATGGGGCACCCCCCCGAACTCAAGGGCTACTGCTCAGGCGGGGTTCTCTCCGTGGAGTGGGCCACAGACGTCACGATTCGGGATTGCGTCCTGTACGGCTGTGGAACCGTGGGGCTACGCATCGAGAACGTCAAGAGGTTCTCTTTCTCCAACTCGACGATCCGGGAGTGCACCTACAGCCTCATCGAGGGCCTTCGGTGCAAGAAGGTGAAGTTTTCCGACTCGGCCTTCCTCGAATCGGGCAAGTTCGATCTTATCGAGTTCGATGAGTGCGCGGACGTGTCCTTCGAGAATTGCCGTTTCGAGGGGAACTTCACAACAGATGGCCGGGATGGTTACAGCCTGTTCAAGGGAGAGTCTGGAGGGCCCATCCGGCTCTCAGGCTGCATCCTTCGCGGAAACCGTGCCGGTTGGTTGTCGAACCCCGTGGGTTGCATGGTCCACGAGGAGACACGCTTCGAGGGAAACGAGTTCCGGTGAACCACTCATCTCACCCCGCACTGGGTCCCGCCCGCACCCGCTCTGGTTGACATTTCAAGCCCCTGATCCGACAATCGATGTACGCGAAGAAGGTTGATACCTGGAGGTGCTGAGCGAAGCAATAGAACCAGATTATCTCTGACGGTTATACCCGGTTTGCGGTCCCTCTCCAAATCGCCAGAAAGCCTACGGGCCAAGGAATCGCAGGCAGGGATGACGCTCCGAACAGGAGCGTCGTCCACTGTTTGTCTTCCTTGGCGGGCTCTGGCGAGCCTGGAGAGGGGACGGCATGGCGGCGCTCCTTCTTTTTCGGTCGCCTTCGACCTTCTCGAAGCCGCCCGGGTAAAGGCAAAGGATATCGGACCTTCTTGGAGGGCATCGAGATGGAGAACGACCGCAGATGTTCCGAGTGTGGGCATCCCATCCCAGAAGGGAGTGCGTATTGCCCAGATTGCGGGAGCAAGTTCGAGCCGGACTTCGCCGCCCCACCATCCTACCCCCGAACTCCGCCGGGGGAACAAAAGCGTACGAGAGGCAGACTTCCCATTTTCATTGCCATCGGGTGTCTCGGCCTCGTCGTAGTGAGTTGTCCCGTGTGCTGCATCGTCTTCTACGGAATCGGCTCCGCTATCGAGAAAGCCGAGAAGAAAGAAGCCGCTGAGAAAATCGGGAAGGCCGAGTCCCTATGGAACGGAGGTGAGAAGGCCGCTGCTGTTGAAATCTATAAGGATCTCTTGAAGAACTACTTCCGCCACGTAGATGACGATAAACGACGCGCCTTACTTTCAAGGGTGATCGAGTTCGACATCGAGAACGGGAACGAAGGTTCCGC
>CAZDSO010000032.1:0-32704 GCA_964508045.1 uncultured Planctomycetia bacterium
ATCTGCAGCCCCCTTGCACTCCTGCCATGGGTCGGGGGTGAAATTTCCCGAAAAACCCGTGCACCCCCCTGAGGACCTGGAATGCGAGGGTCACCCTGGGGTCTTTCCATGAAGGGGAGCTACGAAAAGGAAGAGAGGGCCACGACTTCCTTGCAGGGCGAAGGGCTTCTTCGCACTGTAGCTTGCATGTTCCTTCGCACTTTTTGCACCATGATGGGCGACGTGGGTGCCGAGGCGCACCCGGAGCGAGACCGAGAGACAGGAAAGGAGAGCGTCATGTCACTGGACTGGATTCCGAGAGACGCGGAGGTGAAGGACCACACGTTCGGGGACGAGAACACGCTCGGGGGGGAGAAGCCGAGTACGCTGTACGAGCTGAAACCGGTGGTGGACGCCGAGGGGAATACGGTGGAAGGCCTGCATGCGGCCTGGATCACCCTGAACAATCCGGACCAGTACAACTCCTACACGACGGAGATGGTGAAGGGGGTGATCTCGGGATTCAACCGCGCTTCCGCGGAGCGTTCGGTGGTGGCGGCGGTGTTCACGGGGTCGGGGGACCGTGCCTTCTGCACGGGGGGGAACACGAAGGAATACGCGGAATACTACACGAAGCGGCCCGCGGAGTACGGTGCCTACATGGACCTGTTCAACGGGATGGTGGACGCGATCCTGAACTGCAAGAAGCCCACCATCTGCCGCGTGAACGGGATGCGCGTGGCCGGCGGGCAGGAGATCGGGATGGCCTGCGACATGGCGATCGCATCGGACACGGCCCTGTTCGGCCAGGCGGGCCCGAAGCACGGCTCCGCCCCGGACGGCGGATCGAGCGATTTCCTGCCGTGGTACCTGGGGATCGAGGACGCGATGTGGAGCTGCGTGTCCTGCGAGCTGTGGTCGGCGTACAAGATGAAGATGAAGGGGGTGGTGTCGAAGGTGGTTCCGGTGTTGAAGGAGGACGGGAACTTCATCCGCAATCCCATGGTGATCACGGACCGGTTCATCGACGATGGCGAGATCGTCTACGGCGAGATGAAGACGGGGGCGGAGGGGAAGGAGGCGAAGGCGAAGTTCAAGTCCTTGCCCTCGGACCTGGGCCGTCTCGACAAGGCGGTGGAGGAGACGGTGTGGCATTTCACCAACCTCATGCCGGCGTGCCTCATCAAGTCCGTCGACGGGGTCCGGCTGAAGAAGAAGTTCTTCTGGGACCAGTGCAAGATCATCAACCGGCACTGGCTGGCGGCGAACATGCAGACCGAGGCGTACCTCGGCTTCAACGCCTTCAACACGAAGAAACTCACGGGGTCCGACGTCATCGATTTCGTCAAGTACCGGCAGCTGCTCGCCGAGGGCCGCGACTTCGACGACGCGATGGCCGAGGCGGTTTTCGCGAAACCGAAGTAGCGGCGACGAACCGGGACGTACGGGGGGCCGCCCGCCGGCGGTCCCCCGGCGTCACTTCCCGTCCAGCCGCTCGCACCAGGTGCGTTCCTCGGGGGGTTCCTCCTTGAAGGACTTGCAGCGGTTCGCGAGGCGCAGGGCGGGTTCGTCGCGCGGGAAGTCCCGCAGGATGCCCTCCAGGATTGTCAGGGCGGCGTCCCACTCCCGGTCGTGATACCGGTCGAAGGCTTCGGTGAAGCGCGCGGCAAGGTCGATCCTCCCGGGATCGGCCTGGTCGTCCTTCAGATCGAGCAGCTCGTAGATCTTGACCCTCCGCTTCTTGCCCTTGACGACCACGTAGTCCAGCGGCCTCGTGACGAAGGTCCCGTCCAGTCCTTCGCAGGTGGTCTCGCTCACGAGGATGCGCGTTCCGTAGACCTTGTTGACGCCTTCCAGGCGCGCCGCGAGGTTCACGCTGTCTCCGAGCAGCGAGTAGTTCATGCGCTCGCGGGACCCGAGGTTCCCGACGATGGTCTCGCCCGTATGGACGCCGATGCGCGTGGGCAGCGTCGGTTTTCCCTCCTCGGACCATCGGGCGTTCAGCGCTTCCAGGCGGCGCTGGCAGAGGACGGCGGCCCGGCAGGCGTCGGCCGTGTGGATCTCGTTCGGCGCCGGGGCCCCCCAGAAGGCCATGATGCCGTCGCCGATGTACTTGTCCACGGTGCCGCGGCAATCCAGGATGATGTGGGTCAGCTCGTCGAGGTATTCCGAGAGGTGGATCATCATCACGCGGGGCGGGACGGACTCGGCGAGCGTGGTGAAGGAGGCGATGTCGGAGAAGAAGATGGTGAGCGTCTTCAGCGTACCCCCGATGCGAGCCTCCTCGCCCCTCTCGATGAGCTGCTTGACGAGCGTGGCGGGCACGTACTTCTCGAAGGCCCGGAGCGCCGTCTTCAAGCGCGCCATGGCCGTCGAGATGTGATCGATCTCCACGATGTGGGACCGTATCTCGATGTCCTTCTCCAGGTCGAGCTCGCGCAGGCGGTCGGTCTCGCGCGTGAGGGTCTCCAGGGGCTTGGAGATGCGGCGCGAAAAGACCGTGATGGCCAGAACGGCCACCAGCACCGTCACGGCCGCGAAGATCACCACCACCCGGTTGGTGGACCGCAGCTCCCCCACGAAATCCTCCTCCGGCGCCGCCAGGACGATGTTCCAGTCGGGCCTCCCCTTCCCGGGCAGCGCGCGGAGAGAGACGATGTGCGGCCCCTTCTCTCCGGCCTCCGCGACGCGGATCGTGGATTCGCCTTCCCGCGCGGCGCGGTCCAACGCCGCGGCGAGCCAGGGGAGCCCCATCTCCTCCAGGTTCCTCGTCCGGACGCCGTCCCCTTCCTCGACCACCGCCTTCTCGGTGTCGGGGTGGCAGACGATGCCCCCTTCCCGGTTGACCAGCATGCCGAAGCCGTTCTGTCCGACGCGCAGGCCTCGCAGAAAGGCGGACAGGGCCTCCAGTTCCACGTCGCAGCTCATGACGCCCGCCAGGTCCCCGTCTCCGGTATACAGGGGATGGGCCGCCGTGATGCCCACCTGCATCTTGTCCGTGATGAAGACGTACGGATCCGTCCAGAAGGTCCCCTCCGAGCGCACCGCGCCCCGGTACCAGGGGCGGAGCCGCGGATCGTAGTCGCGGGCGTGCTCCTTCACCTCCAGCGTCTTCCCCGACGCGTCGATGAACTCGTACCGGAGCCAGGCGGACGTCTCGTCCGGCGTCTTTCGCAGGATCTGGTAGAGGTTGATGACCCCCTTGTCCCGACGCTCGGCGCCGAAGATGTTCCCCGCAACGCTGCCGAAGTTGACCTCGCGGAGCTGGGGATGGGCGCGGAGATGGGCCGCGCAAAGCCGTTTGAACGTCTCCCGATTCTCGAGGGCCACGATGCCACGGGAAGCCAGGAACGCGTTCAGCTCGGCCACCTGCGCCGCCGGGCGGAGGTGATTCGTCGTCTTGACGAGCACCGCCTCGGCGTTCTCTTCCAGCAGGGACTTGCCCACCTCCAGGACCGACCGGGAATTGCTGACGTAGGTGTAGACGAGAATGATGAGCGTGGCGACCACGAACAGCAGGCTGAAGATCGTGGCGATGGTGACGCGCAGGGAGGGCTTGCGCAACGCTTGGGTAAGCCGCGAGGTCCAACCTCGGGCCTCGTTGTTCATGGTGCCCTCCCACGCGGTGCCTCGGGGATATGCGACCCGGAGCCGATCTTTCGCCCCCATGATGGACGAAACCGGATCATTTTTCACCCCCGCGCTTCAGAAATCGATCGGAATGAAAGGATCGCCACGCCGGCACGGAGGAGATCGCGGATCTTCTATGGAGGGCGAACCGGCCGGCGCTGAAATCTGTGGGCTGAAATCTGCAATCTCGCTTCCGGACTCGGCTAGGGCATGATCTTCACCTTCGTCTGGCTCGGCGCCACCTGGGTCCCGGCGGGAAAGTTGGCCGACGTGCCGTTGTGCGACGTCATGCAGTTGGCGTAGACCGCCTTCTTCCCCTCCACCTTCACCGTGTTGCTCGCCAGCTTGAACAGGCATTCACCCATGTTCTTGCCCGAGACGATTCCCCCCGCGGTCCCCGCCTCGTCCCCCGACGACTTGGCGATCTCCGTCTGCATGTTGATCACCTTCTTGTTCCCGAACTTCACCTTCTTGGAGCACGTGTTGCCCTTCGCGTCCGTGAGCATGCCGATGTTCGGAAAGGGCGTGGGCACCGGGGCGCTCGGCGGCGCGGGCACCTTGCACGTGTCCGGCGTCCCCATGGCCTGGCCCCCCGCGTTCGTCGATGCCGGCATCATGGCGATCCCCCTTCCTGTCCAGAAAGAATCATGTTGATCAGAAAAAAATCATGTGAATCAGGCTCGAGCGAACAACGCAGCACCGGAAATGTCCCCGCGAAAACAACCAATCAAGCCGCAGGATTCATCCCAGGTGGACCTGCTTCCCGTCGATCTTCACGTCCTTCTCGGCGAATTCCACGATCCGCTTGCCCCGCACCGACACCGCGCCACGCGATACGAGGCGCACACGGCCCGCGACCGTCGACAGCGCCTCCCGGACCCACTGGTACGCCCTGCCCGCCCGCGTGAAGAGACGCTTCGCCTCCAGCGACAGCGTCTCCCCCCGGACCGCCACCCGGGGCCCGTCCACCTCCACCCCGCGGCCGCCCTGGATGCGCACCGTGCCCCCCGCCTCCACCCGCAAGTCTCCCGGCACGGAGACCGTCGAGACGCCCCGCCCCCGGAGAACCCCGATCACGTAGGCCTCCTCCTCCCCGATGATCAGCACGACGTCGCCCGGCTCGGGATCGTACGGGTAGGCCAGGGCGAGGCGCGCACGCCGCTCCCCCGCGGGCGTTTGCAGGCGAAGATCGTCCCCCTCCCTCCCGAGTACGGTGGCGGGGCCGAGCATCCTGTCCACGGTGGTCGTCCTGTTCATCGTCGTCCTCCTATTCCTTGGGCGGCTTCCAGTTCTCCGCCTCGAAGAGCTTGGGGTCCGTCCGCTTCGCGTTCTTCATCCTGGCGCCCGCCCAGTCGGCCCCCTTGGCCAGCACGGCGTGGAGGTTGGCCAGCGTCAGGTCCGCGTTCCGGAAGCGGGAGGCGTCCAGGCGCGCGTAGGGGAGATGGCCGGAGGCGAGGTTGCAGCCCTCGAAATCCGCCCGGAGCGCCGTCATGGCCTCGAAGCGCCCCTTCTCGAGCACGGCCTTTCGAAGGCGCGCCAGCGAAAGGTCCGCCTCGTCGAAGCAGACGTGCGGCAGCTTCGCGCCCTCGAAGTGCGCCTCCTTGAGGTCCGCGCCCGTGAAGTCCGCCCCCACGCCTTCGGCCTCCCGGAAGTCCGCGCCCGCGAGCTTCGCCCCCGTGAAATCCGTCCCCTTGATCCGGGCCCGGCCGAACCGCGCGCCCGCCAGGTCCGCGCCGGCCAGATCGGCGTCCTCCAGATCGCACCCCGTAAAGTCCATTCCCCGAAGACGCTGCCCGGAAAAGTTGCAGCGCGCGAGCACGGCGCCGGCCACGCGCGCCCTGGCGAGCGCCGGCACGTCGAACGTCGCCCCGTCGCACGTGGCCCCGCCCAGGTCGGCACCCTCGAGCGCGCATCCCTCGAGAATCGCCGCGTCGAGCACCGCTTCCCTTAGCGTCGCCTCCTCGAGGCTCGCGCCTTCCAGGATCGCCTCGGAGAGGTCGGCCCGCGTCAAATCCGCGCCGCGGAAATCCGCCTTCAACAGATCGCAGCCCGAGAGATCCGCCCCGGCCAGCTTCGCCCTCGCCAGGCAGGCGCCGGCGAAGGAGACGGCCGGGGCCTGCAGGCCCGCCGCGTCGGCGCCCGCCAGCACCGCCGCCTCCAGCACCACGGTGGCGTCGAGCACCGCGCCCCGCAGGCGGGCTCCCGACATCTCGGCGCCCGAGAGGTCCGTCTCCGCCATGCGGACCCCCGCGAGATCGGCCCGGCTGAGACGGGCGCGGGCGAGCGAGACGTTCTCCATCGACAGCCCGGCCAGGCGGGCGCCGGCGAGGTCGAGCCCGGCGAGGTCGGCGTCCCGCAGCACGGTCCCGGCGGGCCAGCCTCCTTTCCGCGCCCCGGCGAGGAGGGCTTCCCGGTCGATCACCGCCGCCTGGCTGTCCGTCGCGTCAGGCAAGCTTCGTACGCTCCACGTTGGCCGATTGGAGATGCGCGTTCTTCACGTCCGCCTCGAGGAATTCGGCCTCGAAGAGGTTCGAGGCCCGGAGGTCCGCCTCGCGAAGAATGGCGGCGTCGAACGTGCCCTTGAAGAGATTCGTCTTCAGCATCGAGGCGCCCTCGAGGTCCGCGTCGTCGAAGCGGGCCTTCGCGAGGTCCGCGAGCGAGAACACGGCCTTGCGGGCGCGCGCGCCGGTGAATCCCGCCTTCGGGATGGACGCTCCAAGAAATCCGCGCCGTCCAGAAACGCCTCGTCGAAGGTCGGGCCGTCGCCCCGGGCGTCCCGGAAGCGGGCCTTGGGGAGTCTCGCTCCGGCCGCCTGGAGGCCGCCCACCATCGCCCCGCGGAAGAAGGTCTCCTCGCCGGACGCCCCGGCGAAGAGGGCCCCGGCGAGGTCCGCGCCGTCGAAGACGGCGCGTCCGACCTTCGCGCCCGTGAAGTCGGCGCCCTTCAGGGCGGCTTCCCGAAGGATCGCTTCTTCCAGGTCCGCTTCGGCGAAGAGCGCCCCCTCGGCCTGCGCCTTCTCGAGCTTCGCCCCGGCCATCGCGGCGCCGGAGAAGTCCGCTCCCGCCGCGTTCGCCTCCGCGAGCGTCGCCTTCTCCAGGTTCGCTTCCGTGAGATCGGCGTCCGCGAGCGTGGCCTTGCCGAGGTCGGCGGCGGCGAGGTCGGCGCCGTCGAGGAAGGCGCCCTGGAGGTTCGCCTCCTTCAGGGAGGCCCCCTTCAGGCTCGCGCCGGTGAGGATCGCGCCGGCGAAGGAGGCGCGGTCGAGGTCGAGGCGGGAGAGGTCGAGGTTGCCGAGGTCCTCCTCGGAGAAGTCGAACCCCTTCGGCGCCCAGGCCGCGACCTTGTTCCGCGTCCAGGGCGGCTCGGGCCGGATCATGGCCTCGTGGAGCGCCTCGTCGGGAAGGGGCGGGGGCCCCACCTGCCCGGCCAGCTCCGGGTGCAGTCGTTGCAGACCCTCGAAATAGGTCCAGATCGGCCCCAGCAATCGGATGTTGCCTGAGTTTTCCCGGAGGAGTTTCACGGCGGGCCCGTGCGCTTGCCCCTTCTCGACGAGGACGCGCGCGAGGCGCTCCTCCTGGTCCAGGGAGAGGCGCTCGAAGCGCTTGCGCTCAAGCGCCCCGTCGAGAAGCGCCGTCTCGGGGGGGAGGATTTCGCCTTCGGGCTCCTCTTCCTCCTCGGGGGGGCCGGCTTCCTCCGCCGCGAGGCGTTCCTCGAAGCGGCGCCGGTGGGCGGCGGGTTCTCCGGGATCGTCCTCGAGGGGCTCGGTGACGACGTAGTGGGCCCGGACGTCCTTGAGTTTCCTGTCGGCGACGGGCAGGACGGCCCGCCAGACGAGGACGATCTGTTCGGCCTTCATGTCGACCCACAGGGTGTCGAGGTGGAGTCGGAGGTCGTGGAAGGTTTCCCTCTCCCCGTCCTTGCGAAGGACGAACCAGCGGGGACGCAGGCCGGGAAGCCGGCAGGCGTAGTCGGGGTGGTCGGGATGCATGTTCGTCACGCGGAGGGTCTCGTCGCCGCGGAGGAAGGCGTCGATCTGCTGGTCGGCCGGCGCGGCGTTGAAGTGGGACCAGTCGAAGTCCTTGGGGAACCAGGGCCAGTCCTCGATGCGCCAGCGTGCGTCGTAGGTGCCGGGGTTGCGGTTCCGCTGGGGCCAGGTGCGGGGGAGGGGCGCGAAGCCGGCGGGTCCCGGGGGCCTGGAGCGGGACCGGAGGAGGCGTTCGGGGTCCTCGAGGTTCGGCAGGACCCTTCCCTCGTGGCCCTTGCCGACGGGGTTGAGCGCGTACCCTGCGCCGCCGTAGCTGTTTTCCCAGCGAAGGGGTACGCGCTGGAAGGGGGCGGGGTTCGAGGGCATGCCGGCGGACCACGTACGGTCGCCGATGACGGCGAGGACCTTCTTCCAGCGGCCGACGGCGAACTCGACGCGGAGGACGGACGCGGTCTTTCCGCCGGGGGGAACGCAGTCGCCGACGAGGAGGAGGTCGGCGCGGGGCTTGAAGAGGCCGTAGTCGCCGGGGTAGCGAAGCGCCGAGGTTTCCGGTTCGCCCTCGTAGATCTCGTCGTCGAGGGGGAGGGGTTCTTCGGCGGGGGCGGCGGCGCCGCCGGGCTCGAGGTCGAAGGTCCCCTTGAGGATGAAGGTGGCCGAGAGGCGATGGGGCAGGACGCGCCCGACCTGCCAGCCGATCTCGAGGCCGGTGTCGTTGACGATGTCCATCTTCGGGGTTTTTTTTTCTTCCGGTTTCATCTCAGGCTCCGGGGGTCGGCGGGGGCGGCGGGCCCCCGGGTTCTTCGGGGAGATTGTCGGGGATCGTGGGAGAATGTTCGTTCGCGATCTTCTCCATGTTCGCCTTTTCCACGTCTTCGTTCAGGGCGAAGAGGGCGCCGAGGAGAGGCTCGGAATCCACGCCGATGTCCTTCATCTTTTTCTCCAGCAGCTCCTTGATCTTGTCCTGCTCCTTCTCCAGATCGTTCAGAAGCGACTCTTCCTCGGTCGCCGGAGGGGAGGGGGCGGTTTCGGAGGCGGCTTCCGCCTCGAGGTGTTTCGCGGCTTCGGCTCCGCCGGCCGCTTCCCCGGCGCCCGGCGCGCCGGGGGGTTCGGCGGCGGGGTCCACGACGGCGTCCTCGGGGGGGGCGCCGGCCTCCTCGCTCAGGGCTTTCATGGCGGCCTGTTCCTCCTGTTCGGCCTCGGCGAAGACGGCCGCGAGGAGGGGCCCGGGAGCGACGCCGGCGGCCGCGAGCTGTTCGGCGAGGGAGGCCTTGAGCCTGGCCTTCTCGGCGTCGATCTCCTTCTGCATGGCCGCGAGGTCGGACGCCCCGGCTTCCTCTTCGCCGGCGGGGGCCTCGACCTCGGGGGCTTCGGGCCTTTCGGCCTCGACGGCCTCGGGCGGGGGCCCCTCGGCGGGGGGCGGGGGCATGTCCTTCTCGGGGACGTCCTCGCCGGCGAGTTCGCGAAGGGAGGCGTCCATGTGGTCGTCGACAGGGACGCCGATCTTGTCGAGCTGGGCGCGGACGCCGTCGACGGCCTGCTTCTGGGCTTCCTGGACCTCGCCGAGGAGGTTTTCGAGGTCGAGATCCGGGGCGGCGAGGGCTTCGAGCTCGGGGGGTTCGGCGGATTTCAGGAGCTCGACGACGCCCTCCATGCCCTCGATGTCGGCGAGCGAGCCGGCGGGGTCGAGACCCGTGACGCCGGATTCGGCCATGGCGTGCATCAGGTGTTTCTGGACGGCCTCGGGAGGGAGGCCCGCGCCGGCCAGCTGCTCCTTGAGGGCGCCGAACCATCCGGAGACTTCCTTCACGAAGTCCGGGGGGACGCCGTGCAGGTGATGGGAAAGGACCTGGAACAGTTCGTCTTCGCCGGCCATGGTTTCCTCCGGGCGTTCAGTAATCGATGTCGAGGCCCTGCTCCTGGAGTTCCTCGATCCGTTTCTTGATGAGGTCCCCGACCTTCTTTTTCCGCTTCTTCTCGTCGTTCTCGATGGATTTCTGCATCTTCTCGATGGCCTTGCGGGCGTCGACCATTTTCTTGACGGCGCTCTTCAGTTTGGAGGAGGCGGGTTTCTTGGTGGCGGGGATCTCGTTTCCGGTGGCGTCCTTGAGCTTGCCCTGCAGGGTGATCTCGGCGGCGTTGAGGATGATCTTCTTGCTGTCGGCGTTGAGGGTGATGTCGCCGTCCTTGGCGATCTCGACGAAGGTCTTGCCCCCCTGGAGGCAGATGCCCTTTTCCGCCTGGACCGTGGCGTTGCCGTCCTCGTCGAGGGAAACGAAGGATTTCCCATCCTGTCCGGCGGAGAGGAGGATGCACTTGGCGTCCTTGCCGTCGGCCTTGGTGGCGATGCCGACGCGGAGGTTTCCGTTGGTGAGGAAGATGTTCTCCTTGTTCAGCTCGATGACGGACTCGGAATTCTCGCCGCCGTTGATGACGATTTTGGGCCCGGAGAAGGTGCCCGTTCCGGGATCCTCGTCGGTCCCCTTGCGGGTGTTCAGGTCGAGTTCCACGTACTTCTTGGTCTGGTCGGTCTTGCCCACGTTGAGCTTGGCGTGGACGGCATCGGTGAGGCCCGGCACGTCCCCGAGGTGGAGTCGCGCGTTCGGTTTCGTGTAGGGCGCGGCGCCTTCTTCCTTGTAGACGATGTCGGCGCCCGAGAAGAGAGTCATTCTCGAGTTCGGACCCGACAGCTCGACCATGCTCTTGCCGGAGGCGAGGAAGCGATTGCCGCTTCGCCACATGACGTCGCCGCCGGAGGAGCCGGCGATCTTCCCGATCTCGGTGAAGAAGTCGATGTTCTCGCCGTCGTGGAACCAGCCGACCATGGTGGCGCCGGTGAGGCGTCCTTCCTTCCGCCAGACCTGGAAGGCGGGGGAGCCCTTCCGCGTTTCCTGGTCGGTGGGATTTTTGGATCGCTTGGTCTCGCGGGCGAGGGCGAACAAGGTGTAGGCGAGGGTGCCGAAGGGGAACATGGACAGGGCGGTCGCCACGGCGACCTCGGCCAGATCCTGTTTGGACTTCTTCAGCTGGCCCTTGAAGTGCTCCTTCCAGGCGCCCTGGATGGTGGGGGACTCGTCGCGGGACTTCTTCATTTTTTCCGTCAGGAGGGAGGCGATGGTCTTGCCCATCATCTTGAGGATGAGGGCGTGGATGATGCCGAGAAGGACCTGGGCGACGGACAGTCCGGTCTGCGGGCCCTTGAACTCTTTCATCACCTGGCTTCCCTGGATCTCTTCCTCCTCGGCGTCGGTGAGGGAGACCTCGTCGGCGTCCGCCATCTCCTCGGCGAATTTCTCCTGGTCCGTGTGGTGCGAGGCGAGCCACGCCTTGACCTCATCGAGGCGGTCCTCGAGGTCGTCGAGTTCCGCCTGTCTCGCCTCTTTTTCCGCCTCGGTCGCCGCGTTGTCGACCTCCTGCTGCTTGGCGGGGATGTCCGTGTTCTCGAGCTGATCCTCCTCGTCCTCGTAGGACTGGTATTCCGTCTCGGTGACGTAGGCTTCCTTGGCGGCGTCCTGCGCGGACTGCCTCTTCGCCGCGAGTTTCTGGGACGTGAGCTCGCTTTCCTTGTCTTCCTTCTCCTTCTTCTGTTGCTCGATCTTGGCGGCGAGGGCGCCTTCCGCGATGTCGAGGGCCTTGTTGGTGAGGAACTGGACCCAGGGGTAGCCCACGAGGCTGGAGCACTTGAGGAAGGCGGTGGTGGAGTAGTCGAGGCCCCCGATGAGCTGCTTGCGGAAGTTGTTCTTCTCCAGGCCCCACTCGGTCGAGGAGTAGATGAAGCTGCCGCTTCCCGAGCCGAACCGGAACATGGAATCCCCGGACTGCAGCACGGTCTGGGGGTGTTCCGGGTCGCCGTGCAGCGCGATCTTGCCGGCCTTGGTCTGGATCACCGAGTCCATGTGGTTGGAGGTCCCCACGGGGCTGGGGGTGTCGGCGTTGGGCACGGCGCCGGCGATGATCGGCCGGTCGGGGTCGCCGTCGACGTGGGTCAGGATCACCTCGGTGCCCGGATAGAGGGGGAACTGGAGGCCCACGTCCTTGCCCGCGTTGGGCTGGGCCATCCTCACGTATCTCGAGCCCTCGCCGCCGGAGGCGTCGGAGCGGTCCAGGGGCAGGCGCACCTTGTAGCGGCCGAGCGAGTCCATCTCGGCCTCGGCGCCGTCGCCCGCGCCGTCCACGATCGCGTTCATGACCCCCTTGATGCAGGGCCAGGGCGTGTCGCGCTCCGGCCGGAAGGGCAGGTTCGGGTCGGCGAGAATGGCCCGGAAGGTGTTGGCGTAGCTGGACCGCCAGATCGTGTTCGTCGCCAGGGCGATGTCCTGGCTGGCGCGGTGGCGGACCTCCGTGAGCAGGTAGGCGGCGTTGAAGTCGGCCCGGTAGTGTTCGGCGAGGTGGACGACCTCGCCGGCGTGGAAGGTCCGGTCCGTGGATTCGCCCTCGAAGACGATCTCGGTCGCGCGGATCTCCTCGGCCCGGATGCGGGCGAGCAGGTTTCCCTCCTCCGCGGTCTTGTAGTGGTTGTTGTACTCGTAGCTCACCCCGATGCCGTCGGGGCTCACCTCGCACTCGACCTCCAGGGGGTCGGTCGGGCGCCGCCAGTTGTAGTCCTTCAGCACGACGGTCTTGGGGATCTGCGCGTGACGCGAGGCGAACTCGGTGACGCGTCCCGTGTCGTACCAGTCGAAGGCGCTTTCCGTCTCCTCCGCCTCGCTCTCCGGCTCCATCTGGATGAAGGGGACCACGCTCTCCTGGTCGTGGTAGTGGGCGTAGGCGTCGCCGAAGACCGTGATCACGTCCCCGTCGATCTCCTGGAACCAGTAGAGCATCCCCTCGTGTTCCAGCCACCGGTGGACGAAGTCGAGGTCCGTCTCCTCGTACTGGACCACGTACTCGCGCCGGGGGTAGGGCCGCGTGGCGGGCTTGAACTCGAACCGGTCGGCGGGGATGCCGGCGTCCTTGAGCACCTGCTCGACGATCTCGGGGACCGTCATGTCCTGGAAGATGCGGCTCTGGAAGCTCAGGGAGAGGCGCCACAGCGGCGGGACCAGGACGGCCTTGTACCTCGTCCATTCGTTCTGCCGCCCCATCTGCTCGAAGGAGGCCACCACGCCCGTCCGCGTGACGGTCACCAGGCCCTTGCGGCCGTCCGAGGAGAGGACCCCCTGTTTCAGGCCCAGCGTGGCGGGCGCCTTCAGAAGCGCCGCCGCATCGACGTTCGGATCCTGGGACACCAGGCCGATCTCGAAGCGGTAGGGCCGGTTCAGGATCTCCGTCCCGTCGAGGGAGACCACGATGAACGTCTCCTCGTCGAGGCCCTCCGCGGCGGAGGCGAAGGTGATGTAGTCCTTTCTGGCTTCGGGCACGTTTCGCTCCTCAACGTGTTGTTGACCGGTCCCACTGCGGGGCGCCTTACGCGGCGGCCTCGCCGAAGGCGAAGGCGAATTCCCCTCCCTCGTCCAGGCCGATGGTCATCGATTCCGGCAGGCCGCCCGCGCTCATCTCTTGCAGCAGCACCGACGAGATGCGCGGAAGCAGCGTCCCGCTGAGGATGTGGTCCACGTTCCGGGCGCCGGTCTCCACCTCAGTGCAGCGGCCGGCGATGGCGTCCACCACGCCGTCGTCGATGTCGCAGCGGATGCGGTGGGTGTCCATCAGCCGCGTCTGCAGCTTGCCGAGCTTCAGGCGCGTGATCATCTTCATCGCGTCGGACGAGATGGGGTAGAACGGCACCACGCTCATCCGGCCCACCAGCGCCGGCTTGAAGTGCTGGTTCAGCACCGGCCGGATCGCCTTGGTCAGGTCCTCGACCGGCAGGCGCTCGTCCCCCATCGCCGCCTGCATGATGAGGTCCGTGGCCAGATTGCTGGTCATGAAGATCACGGTGTTCTTGAAGTCCACCTCCCGCCCTTCCCCGTCGGACAGCATCCCCTTGTCGAAGACCTGGTAGAAGAGGTTCATCACCTCGGGGTCGGCCTTCTCCACCTCGTCGAGCAGCACCACCGAGTAGGGCCTCTGGCGCACCGCCTCGGTGAGCACACCGCCCTCCCCGTATCCCACGTAGCCCGGCGGCGAGCCGATCAGGCGCGAGACCGTGTGTTTCTCCTGGAACTCGGACATGTTGATCGTCGTCATGAAGTGCTCCCCGCCGAACATCAGGTCCGCCACCGCCAGCGCCGTCTCCGTCTTGCCCACCCCGCTCGGGCCCACGAAGAGGAACACCCCCATCGGCTGCTCCGGGGGCTTGATGCCCGCCTTCGCGGCCCGGATCTCCTCGCCGATCGTCTTCAGGACGTGCTCCTGGCCCTTGATCCGATCCCCCATCTGCGTCTCGAACTCGAGAAGAACGCTGGCCTGGTCGCTCACCATCTTCCCCAGCGGGATCCCCGTCCAGTCCGAGATCACCTGGGAGACCACCTCCGCCGTGACCTCCGTGGGCACCATGGGGTCCTTGCCCTGCAGGTCGCGCAACGCCGCCATGGCTTCCACGAGATCCTTCCGCAGCGCGTCCATGTCCGCCGGGGGCGACGGCTCCGCGGCGGCCTCTTCTTCGCCGGCGCCTTTCGCCCCCTCCGGGGCCGGCGCATCGGCCGGCGCGGCCGTTTCCGCCTCCGCGTCCGTGAGGCGCTTGCGCGCCTCGATGACGCGCTCTGCGGCCTCCTTCTCCTTCTGCCAGCGCCCGGTCAGATCCGCCACCTCCTCCTTCGCGCCCAGGATCTCCTTCTCGAGTTCCCCGATGACCTCCTCGAGTCCCTCCACGCCGGTGGCCTCGTCGCGGCGGTGGGCTTCCCGCTCCCTCTCGAGGTCCTGGATCCTGCGCTCCTTGTCCTCGATCTGTCCCGGTTTCGTGGTCAGGGCGATCTTCACGCGCGCGCAGGACGTGTCCATGAGGTCCACGCCCTTGTCCGGGTGCTGCCGCCCGGAAATGTACCGGCTGCCGAGCTCGGCGGCGGCCACCAGCGCGTCGTCGCGGACGATGACGCCGTGGGCCTGCTCGTAGCGCGACTTCAGGCCCCGTAGCATGGTGGCGGCGGTCTTCTCGTCGGGCTCGTCGAGCTTGACCAGCTGGAACCGCCGGGCCAGCGCGGCGTCCTTCTCGAAGTACTTCTTGTATTCCGACCACGTCGTGGCGGCGATCGTCCGAAGCTCGCCGCGGGCCAGGGCGGGCTTGAGGAGGTTGGCGGCGTCCCCGCCGCCGGCCTGACCGCCCGCGCCGATGAGCGTGTGCGCCTCGTCGATGAAGAGGATGATGGGCTTGGGCGAGGCCTTGACCTCGTCGATGACGCCCTTCAGGCGCTTCTCGAACTCGCCCTTCACGCTCGCCCCGGCTTGCAGAAGACCCATGTCCAGGCCGATCAGCTCGACGTCCTTCAGCGTGTCGGGGACGTCCCCTTCCGCGATCCTGAGCGCCAGACCCTCCACGACGGCCGACTTGCCGACGCCCGCCTCCCCCACGCAGATGGGGTTGTTCTTCCGGCGCCGCGCGAGGATGTCCACCATCTGGCGGATTTCCCGATCCCGCCCGAAGACGGGGTCGATCTCGCCCTGCCGGGCGCGCTCGGTGAAGTTCTGGCAGAACCGGCCGAGGGCGGAGTCCTCCGCCGGCTTGAAGGCCCGCTGCTCGCCTTCGCCGGCGACGGCGTCCGCGCCGGCCGTCGTTTCCGAGGATTCATGGACGATGTCGAGGAACGACTCGTCGAGTTCCGCCTTCTTGATGGGCGACAGGGCGTTCTCGTAGTCCTCGGCCATGAGACGGACGGGGTTGTTCAGCAGGGCGAGGAGCAGGGCGCCGGAACGGATCTCGCCCAGACCGTGGTTGAGGGAGGCCAGCAGCCAGCCCTTCTGGAACCACTCCACGAGCATCGGCGAGAAGACGGGGCGCCCGGTGTTCCCCGTTTTCAGCGTTTCCAGCACGTTCTGGAGGGACTTGAGCACCCTCGAGGATTCCACGCCGAAGTGCTTGAAGATCTGCTGGATGTCCGCGTTCGCGTCCTCGATCATCACGTGGAGAACGTGCTCGACCGTCACCTCGTAATGGGTCCGGGAGACGCACAGCCCCGCGGCGGATTCGAGAGCCCGGGTGCAGAAACGGTTCAGGCGCCCGATCAGGGCCTTCAGTTCGACATCTGCCATGAATCACCTCACATCAAGTACGTGACTTCTCTGGATTCCTCGGGGCGTCGCCCGAGCCATGCTGACCATCCGAGCCGCGAGGCCTCCGATCCGAGCCGGCATTCCGGCATCGCGTCCGGCGTCACACGGACGACGACCTCGACGGCGTAGGCGTCCGTGTTGAAGATCTTCACGATCTCCCCGATCTTGGCCTGGAGGGCCGCGCCGGGGAAGAGGAGCTGGAAGTAGTCCTGGGTGAGAATGGGGCCGAGCGTGAGGCGGAACGTCGCGTGGCGCGTGAAGACGCGCTCGCCCAGGGAGGCGTCGCGGCCCAGCCTGCACTTCGCCCGGCCGAGCCGGTTCCGTTCCTTGACGGGAATGTCCACCCAGCGCGGCACGCAGGGCTCGACCCGGATCTCCATGTCGGGGAAGGCGTTCTGGAGAACGCGCTCGAGGGAGACGGCGGAGCGGGGCTGGAGAGCCGCCGCGCCGGCGGAGGAGAGGAGGACCCGGCAGAGGAGCCCGGACATCTCGGTGGGGGGCATGGCGTCCACGTCCATGCCGAGGAGGCAGAGGAAGCGGCGGGAGAGCGGTTCGGTGCCGGTGCCGTCGCCCGCCTCGGCGGAGGCGTATTTCTCCCAGACGCGGTAGAAGAGGGAGACGAGGCGGTGGTGGAACAGGTTCAACAGGCCCCGGACGAGGGGGTCGTCCTCCCGGCGCATGAGGTCTTCGGTGTAGAAACTGGGAAGCGGCGAATCGGCGCCCAAAAGGCCCAGGAAAGTGGTCACGACCTCATAGCGGGGGAGGCCGTTCTCGTTCTCGCATCGTTTCACGCGGGCCACGTCGGCGGAGGGGAAGGCGAGACTGAGGTGGGGGAGGAAGCGCACGCACTCCTTGCCGGGAGGCCCCTGGTGCCCCACGGGAGCTGCGTCGGGGTTCATCTGCTGGAGCAGGCGAACGACCTGGAAGAAGGAAAACCGATATCCGGCGTCCAGGATCCTCCGGATCAGAGGAGGATCCGCCGGCCGATCCTCGGCGGCCATGAAAACACGCCTCCGTATCTGGTGCCCCGCAAGGTCAACTGGCTGAAGGAATTCAGGGTCATGTACTGGGAGAGGAACTCGTCGAAGATCGCGCCGAAGAGGACGAGGTTCCCCTCGCCGCCGAAACCGTCCTCGTCGAGTTCCAGGTTCACATCCATGCCCCGGACGGGGACGCCTTCCAGCATGTGGGTCGCCGGCGTCGCGGAGACGTTCCGGATGCCGTCGAGGAGAAGCTGGAAGGCGCGTTCGGCCTGGCGGTCGACGCGGGCGCGGAAGTGGTAGAGCCAGAGAAGCGACTTGAGGGTCCGGGCTTCGGCGAGCGTGGAGAAGTTGAGGGCCAGGTGGCTGACCAGGCGCCAGTAGAGATCGCCTTCCAGGGGAGGGGGAACGGAGGGCGTGGGGCGCGAGATGTTCCGGTAGGTCCCGAACTTCGGCTCGGCGCCGCGCCGGGGACGGAGGTCTCCGATGCCGAGGTTCTTCGGCATCTGCCGGTTGGTGCAGGTGAGTTCGATCGACAGGGTTTCCACGTCGGGCAGGGATTCCCTCGCCTGGGCGTCGACGATGCTCAAGGTTACGTCGGCGCCCTCGGAGAGGATGGCGGGGCGGGTGCGGAGGCGGAAGAAGTGCTGGTTTTTCTCGCCCATGGGGGAGGCGGTGTAGAGGGGCCGGAACTCGTGCCGCCGGCCCGTGCTGTGGGAGACGCCCGAGACGTGGTCGACGGAAAAGATTTCCAGATGGTCCCTGGATTTCCCCGAGGGAGAGACGAGGTATTCCGTCCTTTCGCGGTCCACGCGGATGGGATCGGCCTCGTGGGGGAAGAGGTTCACGGCGGGCGTGCAGTAGAGGAGGAGGTCCTTGGCGGAGACGGGAGGCATGTCCTCGGGGAGCCTGGAGAACTCGAAGACGAGATCGAAGGCGGCCGTGTCCCCCAGGGAGGCGACCGCATCGAGGCCGACGATGTCGACGAACATGAACTTGGCGGGGAAGGCGAAATATTCCTGGAGGAGTCGGTAGCCGGGAAAGGCGACGTTGGGGTAGGGGAGAAGGGCCTGATCGTCGTCGAGGCCGACGGGAACGGCGCGGGCGCGGGGCATCTCGATCGTCTTGTCCTGGGCCCACTTGGAGGCGGGCCGGGCGTAGACGCGCGAGAGATAGCGGGTGAATCCGAGATAGAGCGCCCGGGCGACGCCCACTTCCCCCCCGAAGTGGAGGCGCAGGCTGCGTAGATCGAGTTTCTGCACGTTGACGCCGGGGTTGATCTCGAACGTGCACCGGATGGCGGGGGAGGCGCCCTGGACCGTTTGACATCCGGTCAGCCGCAAGGGGTGGAGGCGTACCGGATAGGCCGTTCGAAAGGCGCAGGAGACGCCGTCGACGGGCACGCTTTCGAGACGGGTATGCCGGGGAATGGTCCATCCCTCCCCTCCCTGGCAGGCGTCGAAGGAAGCGATGGTCATGGCGGGCAGGGGTCTCAGGTAGTGTGGGAAGAAGACCTCGAGAAGGGCGTGGATGATTTCGGGCAGGGCGTCGTCGAGCTTCTCGCGGACGCGCGCGGTGAGGAAGGCGAAGCCTTCCATCAGCCTCTCGACGTCCGGATCGCCGCCCGTGCCGGCCAGGAAGGGGGCGGCTTCGGGGTGGGCCTCGGAAAACGCCCGCCCCATGTCCCTGAGAAAGGCCAGCTCGTCCTGGTAGTATTTGCTGAACAAGGGCGATCCTTCCCATCCCCCGGCCGGTGCGCGCGTTCGGGGAAGCGGCGGCGGCCGGGGGTCAAGACTGCAGGCGCACGTCGCCGGCGTGGTTGACCAGCGTGTCGAAGCTCACCTTTTCGCTTCCTTTTTCCAGGAGAAGGCGCGCCTCGATCTTGAAGCGGAGCTGGAGATCGAGGCGGTCTTCGTCGCTTTCGATGTAGATCACGCGCACGTCGGCGAGCCTGGGTTCGTACTTCTCGATGCAGGTTTTGATCGCGCGCAGGACCTCGCCGATCGAGCTCGGGTAGTTGTGGGCGATCTCCGACGGGGCGGGGATGCCCAGTTCCATCTGGGCCGGGGCGTGCCCGGCCCAGGAGTTGAGCAGGTTCTGCAGGTTGAGCATCACCGAGCGGATCCGGCTTTGCCCCTCGTCCGCCACGTGTTTCGACGTGGCGTTCCGGGCGCTGCGGAGCCTCTCGAACAGGGATTCGCCGGCCATGACATCGAGCGTTTCACGGGCCGGGATCTCCGGGCGGACGGAGGCGGCTCCCGAAGCGCCTCCGTCGCGCGGGGGGATCCTTCGGCGTCATTCCCTTTGCCTGGTCCCGCATCGGGCTAGGCGTCGGGGTTGGAGAAGTCGAAGGTCGTGGGCACCTGTCCGCCCGAGAGCCACGTCCAGTCGATCTTGCGGTAGGCCATGCCGATCTCCTCCATGTGGGGAGGCAGATCCTCGTTGCTGGTCCCCTCCATGGGGATGAAGGGCTTGGCGCTGATGACGCGGCAATCGGTGAGCATGATGGTGAAGTACTTCTCGGAGCTGCCTTCGCCGGGCTTGTCCCGCCAGAACTCGACCTCGACGGAGTTGACCTTCTTCTTCTTGGCCAGGGCCTCGTAGAGCTTGGGGGAGGCCTTGTCCATCTCCTTGAGGACGGTGAAGGCGCCGTGCGTGGGCTCGCCGCGCCCCTTGTTTTCCCGCATGTCGAAGGGGTAGCTCATCTCGTGCTTGAACCCGCGAACGTCGCACCAGTCGGCGTGGTCCTGGTCGAGCGAGGACCCGGGCATCCCGTCGATCTTCATGAAGACCTTCATCGTGGGCATCGTGTACCTCTCCTATAAAAGGTCCGCGGTTCACCGCGTGGGGATCATTCCTTGTCCAGTTTTCCCACCAGGGAGAGATCGAAGAAGGCGCCCATGTACTTGAAGTGGGGCCGCACCTTCATCTTGACCTTGTACCATCCCGCCTCGCCGGGAACGTCATCCACGGTGATGGAGGCCGAACGCAGGGGGCAACGGCTCCGGATGGAGGGGGAAGGGTTGTCCGTGTCGGCCACGTACTGGCCGATCCAGGCGTTCAGCTCCCGGTGGAGGTCCTCCTTTTCCTTCCAGCTGCCGATCTGTTCGCGCTGGAGGACCTTGATGTAATGGGCCAGCCGGTTGACGATGAAGAGGTAGGGCAGCTGCGTCCCGAGACGGTAGTTCAGCTCCGCCTCCTTGCCCTCCGCGCTCTGCCCGAAGGATTTGGCCTTCTGGCAGGAGTTGGCCGAGAAGAAGCAGGCGTTGTCCGAGCCCTTGCGCATGGCCAGCCCGATGAACCCCTCCTCCGACAGTTCGTATTCCCGCCGCTCCGAGATGAGCACCTCGGTGGGAATCTTCGTCTGGATCTCGCCCATCGACTCGTACTGGTGCAGGGGAAGATCGTCCACCGACCCGCCGCTCTGCGGCCCGATGATGTTGGGGCACCACCGGAACTTGGCGAAGCTCTCGGTCAGCCGCGTGGCGAACGCGTACGCCGTGTTGCCCCAGAGGTAGGCGTCGTGCTTGCCCTTCACGTCCTCCTCGAAGTTGAAGGCCTTGACCGGCACGGTGTCCTGGCCGTAGGGAAGGCGCAGCAGGAAGCGCGGCGCCGTGAGCCCCACGCTCCGGGAGTCCTCGGATTCCCGGAAGGACTGCCACTTCGCGTACTGGGGACCCTCCAGGATGGACTTGAGGTCCTTGAGGTTCGGCAGACCCTGGAAGTCGTCGAGGTTGAAGAACTTGGGGCTCGCCGCGGCGATGAAGGGGGCGTGCGACATGGTGGCCACGCTGGCGCACTTCCCCAGAAGCGCCATGTCCTGGGGGCCGGGCCCGAAATCGTAGTTCGCGATCATCGCGGCGTAGGGCTCGCCGCCGAACTGCCCGTACTCGCCCGTGTAGACCGTCCGGTAGAGTCCCGAGTTCGTGATGTCCGGCGCGTCCTCGAAGTCGGCCAGCAGGTCGTCCTTCGAGATGTTCAACACCTCCAGCTTGACGTTCTCGCGGAAGTTGGTCCGGTCCACCACCAGCTTGAGGCCGCGCCAGGCGGACTCCATCTGCTGGAACGAGTCGTTGTGCAGGATCTCGTTGATCTGGCGGCTCAGGCGCTCGTCGATCTCCGCGATCATCTGGTCCACGGCCTGCTTGTCCGCCTTCTCGAAGGAACGGGAGGGGGCGAGCAGCTCGCCGATAAAGGCCTCCACGCCCTTGCGCGCCACCGCGTACCCCTCGTCGGAAGGGCCCATCTTCGTCTGGGCCATGATTTCGTCGAGCAAAGAAGCCTCGCCGGCCGCGGCTTCCTGCGCGGCGGCCTGTTCCTGGTTTTCTGCTTCTGCCATGATCTGTCTCCCTTATCGAATCGGGGTCTCGATGAACATGCCTCTACGCGCCCTCTCCGCTTCCTTCGCCTCCCTCGCTTCCTGCCCCGCTTTCCTTCCCGCCGCCGATCTCGCCGAGCAGCTTGGCCGCGCTGTCCGCGTCCTCCACCAGCGACTGGATCTTCTTCTTGAACTTCGGGAAGTTGCCGAGCGGACCCTTCAGGGCCGCCAGCGCCTCGCGGAGCTCCAGCAACTTCTTCAACTCGGGAACCTGCCGGGCGATGGATTCCGGCTCGAAGTCCTTCAGCGTCTCGAACTTCAACTTCACGCCGAGCTCCTCCCCCGCCTCCGGCTTGTCCGAAAGCTTGTTGTCGACGTTGAAGTCCAGCGAAAGGTCCTGGTTCCGCATCACGTCGCTGAAGTTGTCCTTGTCGACGTTGATGGGCTTCCTGTCCTCCAGCGGCGTCTCGTCCTGCTGCAGCGTGTAGTCCCCCATCATGAGCATCTTCAGGGGAAGCTCCTTTTCCTCCTGGGCGTCTCCCGTCGAGGCCGTGTACTTGATGTTCACGCGCTCGCGGGGCGCCACCGATCCGTCTTTGGCCATGTCGTTCTCTCCCTTTCTCTCAAGCGGGGATGCCGGTGCGCGCGCCACTCAGGCCGCCGCCGGTTCCACATCCCACAGGTCGAATGTGCCGTCCTGCCGTCGACCGGACACCCTCAGCTCGTCTCGCGCTCCAGACCCAGCTGCTGCCAGACGATGTTCCGGGCGTCCCGGTTCGTGACCAGTATCTCCTTGATGACGTCCTGGAGGCTCATGTCCTTCCAGCGGATCGCCCGGTCCACCAGGTAGATCACCGGACTGTGCGGCTCCACCTTCTCGAAAAACGCCTTCACCTCCTTCAGGCGGCGGAAGGCTTCCTGGCGGTTCGCGATGGGACCCCCCGGCGCCGAGGGCGCGGCCGCCGTCGCGGATCCCGGCGCCTCCCCCGCCGGAGCGCCTTCCGCCTCCTCCTCCGTCGGCGTCGCTTCCTGCGTCTTGGCCGCCAGCCCGCGGGACAGCGGACCCAGCGCCGGCCCCTGACCCGGCTCGAACTTCTCCCCCGCGATCCCGTCGATCTCCTCCACCAGCGCCCGGCAGGACTCCAGGACGTCCGGCGGACCCTCCCCCGCTTCCACCAGCGGCGTCATCTTGTCGGCGAGCCATTGCAGCGTCGAGGACCGCGCGCGGAGACGCGTGACCTCCGGGTACAGATCGTCCCAGAAGGTCTTCAAAAGATCCCGGACGATCGTCAGGCCGTCCAGGAAACCGGGAAACGACTCCTGCTCGAACAGCACGCGGCAGAAATACACCGCCACAAGGAGATCCTTCGACTTCTCCTCGAGAAGCGCCGTCGCCTTCAGGCCGGCTTCCCGCCAGTCCACCTCGCCCCCCGTGACCGATTCCAGCTTCTCGATCTCCGCCGCGAGGAATTCGAAGTCCGGTTCGTACCGGCAGGGCGTGCCGGTGGGCTTGTCTCCGGGAAGGGGCGTCGATCCGAGCTGGGAGCGTTGAACGTCACCTGGCACCGGTCCTCACCTCTTTCTCAATCACACCGGATCGAACGCCCTTGCAGCGTCCCTTCCGGGAAAGGAGCAGGAATCTTACTGCCGCCCCTGCACCCGGTCAAGATGATTTTCCGGCGCGTCGAAAAAGGGCGAAAAGGCTTGTAGGACACTCAGGCGACGCGGGAAAAGGAAGGAGCGGAAGCGTCGGAAAGCATGGCCAGCACTTCCAGGAGCGCGTGCGGGTTCCCTCCGGAAGACGGGAGGATTTCCGCGCCGGGGCGGGAGACGGGGTCCGCCTCCAGGGAGACGTCGAGCACGCCGGGACCTTCGGGAAGCGGATCGAAGAGAAGGGTCAGGTTTCCACGGGAGGACGTCCCGAGAACGACCGTCAGGGCGGGGGGCGCGCCGGGCAGGTCTTCGCCCCAGAGGACCAGCCGGGGCGGCCATCCTTCGCCCGCCAGGCGTTCCACGGCGGCGAGCCAGAATCCCGCGTCCCCGGCGCGCCGACAGGGGGGAAGCTTCACCACGACGGCGGGCCGCGGGGGGGCCGAGAGGCGCCTGGCGAGACGCTCGAGGATGCGACGGCCGCGCTCCTGCCGGCCGCCGCCGAAGGCCTCGCGGTAGAGTTCGTCGTCGGTCCGCGAGGCGAGCCATTGATCGAGAGCATCGTGGCGGGGCCGGGAGGCTTCTCCGAAGGCGAGCCGGTCGAGCCTCTCGAAGATCGCCTGTCTGGACAGGCCGTTGTGGACGGAGGCGGCCAGGTGCCGCGCCCGGGTGAAAAAGGGCTCGAGGGCGGTCAGGAGGGAAGCGGCGGATCGTTCCGCGCCGGTGGTCTCGATCCGGGAGAACACGGTGAAGGGATAGCGTCTTCCCACCTTGTCGGAGGAGGCGATGCAATAGGCCGCGAGAGGGGGGGCGGGTGCGGGGGGGAGGTGGAGGATGCGCGTGGGCGGGGTGCGGTCGTAGAGGGCGGGGAAGAGCTCGCCCAGGCGCCGCTGGGAAGCGAGCAGCCCCTCGGCGAGGCGCCGGTCGAAATCCCGGAAGGCGGCGTCGGCGGCGTGGCGGCGGAGGAAGTCCCCGAAGGCCGGGATCTTTCCGAAACAGCCCGCGCGCGGCCGCGGCGCGTCGCTCTTGCGGCGGCGGAACAGTGCAAACATCATCCCTCCCTCCCTACCTACCGGGTCCGTCCTCTATGAGAGGTATCGGCAGGATCCGGGAACGGGGTGAGAGGAATCGTGGGGTCGTGTCGCAATTGTCAATTTATTTTGGGGGCAAGGTAACGATTCTCCCTTCCCGAGGCGAAGAAATGCAAAAGAATTGACAATTGCGACACGACCCCATGCGGACGCGTCCTCACCCTCTCTCCGGGGTCATTCCTCCCTCGTCCTCTGGGGTCCGACGGATTCGGGGCAGGTGAGGCGCCCGAAGAAGCGTTCCCGGAAGACCTCGCCCGTGCCGGAAGGCTCCAGGACGATGCCGGCCTGGAAGGACTCGACGCGTCCGAGGATGTTCGCCTGCAGGGTCCACCGGCACTCGAGCATCTCCGTCCTTCCGATCTCGGCGGGGTCCCCGTCCTTGAGGAGACGCAGGAGTCCCCAGGGGCTGGGGTGGGCGCGCTTGACCCACTGGTCGAGGCCCACGGAGATGGCGATGGAGGCGCCGGCCGCGTCGTTTTCGGTCCAGGTGAAGTTCCCGCGTTTGTCGGGGCGTTCGTAGAGGGAGAAGGTCTGTTCGCCGAGGCGGAAGCGGACGTCCCGGACGCCGGCGAACTGTTTGAGGGTGACGGAGAAGGGCACGGCGAAGGTTCCGCTTCCGGACGCGTAGAAGGCGTCGCGGACGGTGCGCGCGTGCCGGACGGCCCGCTCGAAATCCCCGGAGAAGACGATGAGGGGCTGCGAATCGATGATCGTGTTGTGAAGCGTTTCCAGGAGGGCGTAGGTTTCCCAGAGGAGGCCGGAGTTGGGATTCATCCATTTCGAGAAGACGGCGCAGGGGATTTCTTCGGAAGCCTTGAAGTCGACGGGGTATCGGTCCTCGAGTTCCCGGACGAAGAAGTCGTAGACGGTGGAGCGCCAGATCTGCTCCATCTCGTCCTGGGCTTCTCCGGCGAGCGCCCGTCTCGCGTTGTCGATGGGCTGTCCGAGGAAGGCTTCCATGCGTGCGCGATCCGAGGCGTCGACGGCGAGGAGGGCCTTGGAGAGGTTGAGGCGGGTCTGGTGGAAGGCCTCGATGAACGCGGCCAGCTTGTCCTCCCGGAGCAGCGTGACGAAGCGGCGTCCGGGTCGGGTGGCGCGGAGGAAGCCGTCGAGGACGCCGTGGAGTTCGGCGAGGACCTTCTGGGCTTCGGGGAGCCACTGGAGGTCGCCCTTGGCGGGATTGACGATTTCGGCGGGCCCGAGTGGAAAGGACTGGAGCTGGCGGACGGATTCCAGGAAGGCGGGGTAGGGGGACTCGGGGCCCGAGAGGACGCGGATCACGTCCGCGGCGTCCTGGACGCTGGTGAAGTCGCGAAGGCGTGTGGCCTTGAGGACGTTGTCCCAGTTTCGCCGGTGGTCCGCGAGAAAATCCTCCTGGAGGCGGTCGGCGATGATGTCGGCGTCCTTGTCGATGCCGAGGGCGGCGTACTGCCGGGAGAGGATCTCGCTTTTGTCCTGGATGGCGTGCTGCACGTAGTCGTTCCATCCCTTTTCGGTGTAGATGCCGGAGAAGAGGTCCTGGAGATGGAAGAGGTTCTTGTGGGGGCCGCGATAGAGGTCGTCGCGGACGATGGGCGGGAACTCGTCCCGGGCGGAGTCGATCATGTCCCGGTAGTTCTTGGTGATCCACAGCGCGCTGGTGAGTTCCTTGCGGACCTCGGCGACGATGAGCTCCTTGGCGGTGAGTTCCCAGGCCTCGGGGCGGTCGAGCTGGGTGAGGAAGTAGTCGAGCTGATTTCCGGCCAGCGTCTCGAGGCGGGGGTTGTCCAGGTCCTCGACGGGTTCCCACCACCGCTTGCGGTCCTCGAGAGCCTCCCGGATGATGAAGGCGTCGGGTTCCATCGCGCCGGTGAGCATCAGGTAGGCGCGAAAGAGTTCGTAGAGGTGTTCGAATTCGGCGAGGGTCTTCTTGGGTTTGCGCCGCAACGCTTCGAGCGCGTCCTCGAGGGAGGCGATCGAAGGTTCGAGGTACCGGTTCTTCAGGACGGAGAAGTAGAGTTCCCGGGCCCTGGATTCGATGCGGTAGCCCTGGTAGAGGCCCCAGCGAAGCGTGAGGGGCGGGGACTCTTGCCGGTGCTTCTCGAGGCGGGACAGCTCCGATCGCAGGGTTTCGAGTGCGAGGAGTTCCTGGCGCGGATCGTTGTCGCCCTTCCGCGGCAGGTTCGCGAGGGCCTGGGCAGCGTCGTTCACGTCTTCGAGCAGGTTCCGGTTTCCGACGAACGAGACGAGGAAGGACGCGAAGAAGAAGGTCAGCGCGGCGATGGAGATCACGCGGACGGCGCCGTGGAGGAAGCCGAGGCGCCGTGACACCTGGGTGGCGAGGCGCACCAGTGTGCAGTCGGGAAGGATGACCTTGGAGAAGAGGTGGTTGAGGAAGTAGCTGCGGGGTTCGGCGGGTGCGATCTTGGGGGCGGGGACGGGCGCGGGCGGGAGATCATCCGGAAGGGGGGGGAGTGCCGCGTCCGCGGGTGCGGGTTCCGGCTCCGCCGGAGCGAGGGGATCGACGGATTCCCCGGTCTGCGTGGCACTGGTGAAGAAGAACCCCCGGAGGGGGGAGCTTTCCTGGAACGGGTTGGGGCGGAAGAGGGAGCCGAGGAAGTCGCGGACCTTGTCCTGGAGGAGGGCGAAGCGGGTGGGGAAGAGGTAGATGTTCCGGGCGCGGTCGGGGTCCTTTTCCGCGGCGAGAACGCGGATGCGCTGGCGGTGCAGGCCGTCGTACAGGGACTGGGCCTTGGGCTCGAAGATCTCGGCCGTGTCCTTCTCGGGATCGCCGGGGTAGTCGAACAGGGAGCCGAAGATGCGGTTCCGGGCGTCGCGGTCCAGCCCGTCGAAGAAGTCCGAGAAGCCCTCGACGAGGTCCGTCTTCGAGAAGACGACGTAGGTGGGAAAGACGACATCGAGTCCCCGGCAGAGTTCGTCCAGCCTTTCCCGGATGGGCTGCGTGAAATCGTCCATCGCCCCTTCGCCGACGTCGAGGAGTTCGGGGACGCTGACCGTGACGATGGCGCCGTTGATGGGGCGGTCCCGCCGGGTGCGGGCGAGGAGGTTGAGGAAGGCGAGCCATTCCTCGTGGTCCTCGGACTGGGTGGTGTAGCGGCCGGCGGTGTCCAGGAAGATGCCTTCCTCGGTGAACCACCAGTCGCAGTTCCGCGTGCCGCCGATGCCCTTGACGCCGCGGGGCCCCTGGCCCAGCGAGGGGAAGTTGAGGCCGGACTTGAGCAGGGCGGTGCTCTTCCCCGACCCGGGCGGTCCGACCAGGACGTACCAGGGCATCGCGTAGAGGGCGCTCTTGCCGAGGCGGGAGTTCTTGAGGGCCTGCAGGGCTTCCCGGAACCGTTTCTGCAAATCCTGGATCTGCTCCCGGGTGTCGGCGGGGATGGCGGAGGTTTGTTCCTGGGCCTGGGCGCGGAGCTGGTCCTCGATGGCGCGGGCCCGCCGGACGGCGACGGCCTTGAGGACCAGAAAGAGGAGGAACCACACGCCCAGGATCACGCAGGTCAGGATGATTCTCGTGTCGATCGTCCATTCGAGGTAGGCCCCGCCGAGCCACACGAGGGCCACGAGGACGAGAAGGACCACGAGGCTGGCCAGCGTTCCGGCGAAGATGGATTTCAGGAAATTCATAGCCGTTCCTTCGATGCCCTTCAGGAGGGGAAGACGTCCAGAAAGGAGGAGACCGAACGCGAGAGCCAGAGGCTGAACACGAGAAAGGCGATCAGGAGAAAGGCCCCGCAGGCGGCGGGGAAGACCCAGATGGGCCAGGAGTTCGATGGGCGGGGCCGCTCCGTTTCCGAGGCGACGTCGGCGAGGAACGCCTCCGCGTCCTTGCCCTGCCTGTCGTGGATGTCCTGGGATACCTTGTGGACGAGGACGCTCCGCTTCTCCTGGCCGGCGGCGTCGACGTACATGCCCTTGAAGCCCAGGACCATGCAGAGGTAATAGATGTCGAGGCTCTGGTTGTGCCGCGTGTCGGGGGCGTGGCGGATGTTGTCCAGGCGGTTGTAGAACTCCTCCCCGGCGGCGGAGTCGTCGAAATACTTCAGCTGGAGCGGCTGCTGGGCCCATCCCGGCCGGAAGGGGAGGTCGGAATTGAGGATCTGCTCGTCGAGATAGGCGGCGAGGGCGTACTTGGCCTGGTGGACGTCCTCCAGCGGGATGTCGGACTGGTGGGCGGCCGTTTCCATGTCCGTGAAGATCTCGTCGACCTCCGCCTGGACGCGGGCGGCGTCCGTTTCCTCGGCGTGCGTCTCGTGAAGCCGGAAGGCGAAGAGGAACGCGTCGGAACAGACGTCGCCGAGGGAGAGATCGAGCACGTCGCTGTTCATGGAAGTCTCCTCACTCCTTGATGGCCATGAGTTCCAGCTGCAGATCGGGGAATTCGGGAGGCACGGCCAGGGCGATGGAACCCGAGCCCTCGATGGCGGCCCAGTGGTCGCCGGCCTTGTCCATCTCGAAGTAGTGGAATCCCGGCTGCACGGGAAGGAGCTTGGGCGGGGCGGGACGATGGAGCAGGTCCAGGCCTCGCAGGGACTGGGCGGTGAGGGCCGCGATCCGGTTCGAGGAGGAGATCTTGGCCTTCCGCGGGATCTCGCCGACGAGCTTCTCGTCCGGCGCGGAGGACTTCACGGCGAGGAAGAAGCGCCCCGTCTTGAAGAGCTTCTCGTCCCCCACCCGTCCCACGAGGTGGCCCTCGGGCGTCCGGTCCAGCGGGATGGGGACGCAGTGGGTGGGGATCACCGTTTCCAGGAGCCGGGTCATCAGGCCGTGGAGTTCCTGGAAGGTCGTGGTGAGATCCTCGTGGACGTACGGCGGGATGTCCTTGGGGTGGCCGGACGCGGCGAACGTGTAGAGCTGGCCGGCCAGCGAGGTCAGGTGCATGTAGAGGATCTCGGGATGGACGCGCCCCTGGTTGTACATGTGAACCAGGGGCGGGATGGCCCCGTTCACCGTGTGGAGGAGCCAGAAGTTCGCGGCCTCGGACATTGTGAAGTCGACCAGCCCTTCGGCGCGCTGGCGGCGCTGCTGGGCCAGATCCGCCGAGCGGTGGGAGAGCACTTCCAGGATGTGTCGGAGCTGGTCCATGATGGAGGAAGAGGCGGAGATCTGGAGGCAGGAGGGGATGTAGCGGGAGACGAGGGCGAAGCCGCCCGTGGCGGTCCGTCCGACCTCGGCGATTTTCAGGTGGGTGTGCCCGTCGAGGGCCTCCCCGTCGAAGAGGACCCGCAGGTTCGACATCGCCACCTTGATCATGCGGTCTCCCGTCAGCCCCATGGAATCGATGATCCGGGCGTCCTTGGCCTTGAACCGCGGGGGGATGCCTTCCTTGACGTCCTCGTCGCCCCCGGCCTGGAAGCCGGCGCGCGCCACCGGTACGGCCAGGTAGACGCCGAGGGTCTCGCGCTCGGGGCCGAAGCAGGCGGTCAGGTCGCGGGCGGGGGGGATCTCGTCGAAGTTCGGGACGTCGAAGAGGATGCCGGCGGGCATGACGCCCTTGCACTGGTGCAGGATGAAGTTCCCGTCGGCCAGGGCGGCCTCGTCGATCTTCAGGTCCGTGAGGCCGAAGTAGAGCGACTGGAGGTTTCGCACCGCCATGTTGACGCGGTGCTCGTGATAGCGGTCCACCTGCTGGAGGTGGTGCGGGGTGAGGAAGAGCCCCTCGGTCCAGAGAATCCGTTGAAGGTAGTCCACGGCATCCTCCCGGTCATCATCCGGAAAAACCACATCGAATCCGACGGCGCCGCTTTCGGCCGCCCGCCCTCGCCCTCATCTCTTCTCCCCCTCCACCAGGACGGCGTTGCCGCCCAGATCCACGAGGTACTGGTTGCGGTCCGTGATTCGGACGACCCGGCGACGCTTGTGTTCCCGGCCCTCGTCCACGTAGAGCGCCATCACCGCGACGTAGAGGGTGCGGGGCTGGTACGTCCCGATCTCGATGAGGGGGGTGGGTTCGTCGGCCTTTCCCGGGAACACGGTCTCCGACACGGGGTCGGCGGTGAGGTCCTCGTGCAGGATGGAGGCGGCCGTGGTCCAGAGGTTCTCGAAAGTGGCCTCGAGGAAGGCCCGGTCGTCCTTGAGCTGGTAGACCCGCACCTCCACCGGCACGCTGCCGTCGAGGCGTCCTTCCCGGCTCTCCTCGGCCAGCTCCACGCCGAAGCCCTGCAACTCGATCACGGCTCCGTCGGCGTCGCCCTCCTTCAGCACCAGACGCCTCCGCCGCCCCGTCTCGCTCCGGGAAAACAGGGCCATGATCCCCACGTACGCCGTGCCCTTGGCGAGCGATCCGAGGGGGATGCGGTGGGGCGGATCCTCGGCGCCTCTCGGCAGGACCGTGGCGACCTTCGGGGGCGCCAGCATGTCCTCGGCGAGGATCTCCTCGTCCTTGACCCAGAGATCCTCGAAGGCGGTCTCGAGGAACGTGCGCTTGTCTCCGAGCTGGTAGATGCGGATGTCCACGGGCGTGGACTGCCCCTCCTCGTTGAGGTTGAGCGGCGCAAGCCCCCGCACGTAGATCACGGGCGAAGCGCAGGCGGAGAGCAGCATCGGAAGAAGGATCGAACAGGTTCGGAAATCAAATTTCATTCGCCTCACCTAGGCCCCCTCCGGACGCCGACCTTCGGAACCCGTATCATAGAAACGGAAGGTCCGGACGCAAGAAGTTTCCGCTCGTTGATTCTTTTCCCGCGGAGGGCTATAGTACTCCGACCCGAGCGGGCCCGGGACGCCCCCGGGAACCGAGGGTCGTCAAGGAGGAACCATGAACGTTCCCGCGGCGCGGCGCCCCCTCCTGCTCCTGGCCACCGGTACGCTCCTCTTCCTCGCCGTTCCCCGGCAAGCCGGCGCCATGTTCTACCCGGGGGGGCCGTATCTTCCGAACAGCGGCCATTATTCTTTCAATGGTTTGCTTTTCGGGTACAAGTTCAAGGTCCTCAGCGACCAGGTGACGCTCCGGCGCCTCGGCGCCAATCTTCCTTCCTCCGGGGGCGAGGTGGTCCTGTGGACGGCGGGCGGAAACCTCCTGGGCCACTGGACCGTGCCCAACGCGTCCGGCTGGTATTACGTCAACGTGGGCTCGATCCCGCTGGCCAAGAACGCCGAGTACGTCGTGTCCGTGTGGGCGGATTCCAAGCGCTACTACCTGTCTCAGGATCGCTATACGGATTTCTCGGATCCCAACATCCAGATCCAGGACGTTCGATACGGCTACGAGAAGACCGGCTGGTTTGTGTATGACCACTGGAACAGCTTTCCCAATCATGTAATCGGTTCCACCCTCCTCTATGGAATGGTGAACTTCGGCTACGCCGTGCCGCCTTCCGTCCCCCCCTGGATCGGCCACCCCTTCCATGCCGTGTCCGGGGAGAACTACACCGTCTCCTGGGGCGCCTCGGCCAAGAACGCCACCTCCTACGACGTCCAGGAATCGACCACCTCGAGCTTCTCCACCATCACCCGGTCGTGGAACAACGTTCCCATCACCTCCGTGAACGTGGAAGCGGGAAGCCCCGCGGACTACTACTATCGCGTCCGCGGCGTCAACACCGAGCACCACTCCGGCTGGCAATACTACCGGTACTGGTGGTATGGGTATCATTACTATTATTGCGATGTCGATCCCCCGCCCCGAACGACATCCACGTCCCCCTCTTCTCCTATCGCGAAGACCCGGCCACCCCCTCCACGACCTACCGGGTCGACTGGTCGGACGTGAGCCTCAACAACGTGACCTATCAACTCCAGGAGGATACGGATCCGAACTTCGGAAGCCCCGCCACGCTGACGCTGCCCGATCCCACGGATTCCTTCCATGATGTGGTCAAGAACGCGGACGGCACCTTCCACTACCGCGTCCGCGCGATGGTCGGCTCGCACGCCAGCGCCTGGCGGACGGCCGAGAATCCCTGCTACGTGGGGAAACTCCCCCCGCCCGACCAGGTCATCGTGCCGACCCATTCCATCACGGGAGACTACACCGTCAGCTGGACCGTTCCCGGCCTCCTCCATTCCCTGATCCCCGACCCCTCGGACGGCTATTTCGAGATCGAGGAGGCGTCGGATCCCCTGTTCTCGACGACGACCGACAGCTGGCAGACGACCGACATCAACACCCAGTCGGTCAACGTTTCGGGCCGGGCGAACGGGGTCTTCTACTACCGCGTCCGTTGCGTGCGGACCGCTCCTTCGCCGACGGTGGAGAGCCCCTGGCGCGAGGGCGACGACGGCTGCGCCGTCATGCCGCCTCCCCGGCCCGCGTCGGTCACCGTTCCCTTCCAGTCCGTCACCGGCGAATACGCGGTTTCCTGGACGCCGGCCGTGGGCGCGACGAGCTATACCCTGAGGGAGTTCTCCCACACGGGCTTCTCGTCCCACGTCACCCTCTATGAAGGAAATCATACCTCCTTCATCGTGCGGGGCAAAAGCGCGGGGACCTACTTCTACGAGGTCGCCGCGAACAACGCCGCGGGCTCGAGCGGGTGGACCCCCACCACGAACGGATGCACCATCATCCCCCCCGCGCCGCCGGCCTCGCTCTCCGTCCCCCCGACCTCGCCCACGGGCTCCTTCACCGTCGAATGGACCGAATCCACGGGCGCGACCGGCTATCGACTCGAAGAAGACACTTCCCCGACCTTCCCGGATCCGGTCCCGGTCTACGCCGGCCCCGATCTCGCCTACCGCGCCAGCGGCAAGAACGAGGGCAGCTTCTTCTACCGGATCCGCGCCGTCAACGGGGCGGGCGAGGGACCCTGGAAGGCCGCCCCCAACGGGTGCAAGATCACGCCCCCCTACGCCCCCCTCGTGCTGATCGTGCCCGGCAGCTCCACCTCCGGCGTTTTCCTCGTCGAGTGGTCCACCACCGAGGGCGCGCGATCCTACCAGCTCGAGATGGACACCGATGCCTCCTTTCCCGCGCCGGTCCGGGTCTACGAGG
>CAZDSO010000033.1:0-32359 GCA_964508045.1 uncultured Planctomycetia bacterium
GGACCCTACGTAGCCTCGAAGATCCGATCGGCGAAGTACGGGCTGGCGAGCCGGCGATGTTGTGGCTCGGGGGGACCCTCGCCCTCCAAGGTTGCCCCCGTGAAATTTTCACATGAGCATCCCACTGCAGAGATCGCGGAGATCGGAGAGAGGGTCGAAGGTTGAAAGGAGTCGTTGAGGCGTTGAGTGAACGAGCAGCGATGCACCGATCCTGCTGCATAAACCTTTTGCGCCGAGACTCCGCGCCCCCCCGACAAAACGCCCGGGTTTTCTCGACAGATCCTCAAGACGGAGGCAGGGAGGGCCGATAGAACAATGACGTGACAAGGAGTCGGGCGGAAGGCCTTTGGTGGGGGAGAGAATCATGAAGAAGATCCTGTTCAAATCGGCCGTGGGAACCTGCGTGCTGGGTCTGGTGACGTTTCTGGCGTATTCGGGGCTCTCGGCGGCGGCGGTGGGCAAGATGCCCCTCGACGCGTTCGAATCCCTCCCGGCGTGGGAACCGGACACGGGCGATGAAACCGGCGATATCCGGACGGCTTCCCCGTCCCGCGAGGTCTGGGTCGACGCCGTCCGGGACGTCCTCTTGAAGATCGACGAGATGGAGCAGAAGCTCGACGCCTACGCGGCCTACCTCGACCGCGTCGAGAAGGACCAGGCGTCCGCCCATCTGGTCGAGACCCTGGATCTGGACGTGCGGCACCCCGCCCAGGCGCTGGAGACCCTCATGAGCCGGTTCGGCGGCATGGTCGACGCCTACCAGGGGCTCGAGGAGGAGGACAAGTCGGACCTGGTGGCCCTGGACGCCGAGGACAAGGTGGAAGCGCTCACCTCGGTGGCGGCCGCGAACGACGATTTCTTCACCTATTTCGACGGGCTCGGCGGCCGGCATGAAGCCTACGTCGAACGGCAGAAGGAGATGGAGGACGCCGCCTTCGAGGCCGCCTTCACCATGGCCATGATCGCCCAGCACTGGGGACAGAAGGCCCTCGAGGCCCACCAGGCCGAAATCGAGGCCCGGGAGAAAGCGGAAGCGGAGGCCTCGGTCGTTGCGAAGGCCCGGAAGGCGGATCCCGAAACGGACGAGCCCGCCCTGGAGATCACGCGGGACCTGCCGGAATCGATCACGCCCCTGAGCGGGAACCGGGCCGACGGCGCCGGGGAGACCCACGACCCCGCGCCCCCCGCCCAGGAAAAGAAGTAGGCCGAAACGCGCGATCCGAAACGCAGAAAAAGCCCCGGCGACGCCGGGGCTTTTTTCATGCACGCGGGAACCCGGAGCGTTCTCGCCCTTCGTTCGTCTCATCGAGGAGGGAACGTGCAGGCTTCCGGGGCGCCGGACGCGTTCCCTTCCCTCGGCAGGAGTCCTGGAGAGGCGACGGCGGCGACCCGCCCGAGCCTCCTGCCGGTCGGGGCGCGGACCCCGTATAATGGAAGGCCCGCCGGCTCGACGCGAGCGTCCGGCCGGCGGGGATCGTATCGTGAGCGCATCGGAAACCGAGCTTCGACCCCCTGTCACCCCGGGGATGGATGCCATGCCCGAAAAGACCGTGCCGGATCGGGCGCTGGTGGAAGCGCTGCAAAAGGGCGACCGGGACGCGTTCCGCGAGCTGATGTCGCGGCACAAGGGGGGGATCACCTCCTATCTCTACCGTCGCGTCGCCGACCGGTACTGGGCGGAGGATCTGGCGCAGGAGGTTTTTCTCCGGGCCTTCCGCAAGATCGGGACGTTCAAGTCGCAAGCCCGTTTTTCCACCTGGCTCTACCGGATCGCCCACAACCTTTCGATCGATTTTTTGAAGCGCCGGAAGCTGGAACCTCGTCTAAAGAACATGGGGGGAGGCGAAACCGAAGGGGCTCCCCCCTTCGAGGTGGAGGCGTTCGGGAACGACCCGGGTGAGGAGGCGGTGCGGCGCGAACTCAGGGAAAAGGTCCTGGAGACGGTGCAGGGACTCGCGAAGAAATACCGGGACGTCTTCGTGCTCTGCACCCTGCAAGGGCTGAGCTACGAGGAGGCGGCGGAGGTCCTGGACCTCTCGGTGAAAACGGTCTCCTCCCGCCTCTGCCGGGCGCGAAAACGGTTCAAGGCCCGCGTGGAGCCTTTTCTGGATCGTATCCATGCATGAAGGAGCGCCCCTGCGGCGTGAGAAACCATGAAGTGCGGCAGCGTCATGCGGCGGATGTCCGAATGCCTGGACGGGCGGCTCGATCCCGCCCGCCGGCGGGAGATCGAGGAGCACCTTCGCTCCTGCCCCCGCTGTTCCGAGGCCTTCCAGAAGACGCAGGCCGCGGAAGAGGCGGCCCGGAAGGCCACGGCGGTCCGCCCCCGCCCCGGGTTCGAGGAGAAGGTCCTGGCGCGCCTCGACGCGCCTCCAGCGGAGGGGCCGGCCCCCGCCGTCGCCCGGCCGCGGCCGGGAGCCTTCCGCGTCGTGTTCCGGACGGCCGCGGGCGTCCTGATCGGCGTGCTGGTGGGGGTGCTGGGGCAACGCGCGTTGCAGACGACGGAGCGCGCCCCCGCGCCGACGGGGCCGCTCGACGAGCACGAGCTCGGGAACCCCCTCGAGAAACGAAACGTGGCCCGCGCGACGAGAGATCTGGGCGCGTTTCTCAAGACGTCGGAATGCGTGGCCACGGGCATCCACGCCCTTCCCTGGGAGAACACCGTCCAGGACGCGGAGATGTCCTTCGCCTTCGCCCGTCAACTGGGGCTTCCCGAGAAGCTGCGCCGGGCGGAGGCGTCGAGGAGCCTCCTGCAGGTCAGCAACCCCCGGTGCGTCCCCCCCCTTCAGAACCTGATCGAGGACCAGAAGGAGCTCCTGGCCATCCTCTCCATGCCCACCTCCGTTTCCCGGCTCCAGGCGATGCGGATCAAGGTGAAGGCGCAGAACGCCCTCGACCACGTCGAGTCCGTCCAGCGGCGCCTGCCGCCGGGAACCGCGGGCTTCGAGCGCGTGTATCCTCCCGGGACCATCGAGCCGGCGAACATCCCCCGGGACCCCTCGAAGGCCTTCCAGGTCTTCACGGAGGCCGTGAAGCGGGAGATCGAGGGGGACCTGCCCGGGGCGGTCTCGGTCTACAAGTCCTTCCCGAGCCACTTCCCCCATTCCCCGCTGAAGCGCCTCGCCGTGTTGCGCGAGGCCAAGGCCTGGCGGATGTTCGGTTGCGAGGGGGAGATCGCCCGTCTGATGGTCCGCATTCCCAAGGTCCTCGAGCCCGGCGAGCTGGATCCCTTCACGGAGCGTCAACTCCAGCAGATCCTCTCCTGGGCCGAGGGGATCGAGCCCGGGAAGAAGGAGTTCATCCGGATCATCATCAACGACTGGACCCAGCCGGATCGTTTGCGCATCCATGGCGGCTTCACCTCCGTCGAGATCGACGGGAAGAAGGTCGAGATGGGCATCCGGAACATGGGGCTGGCCTATTCCCTCTTCAACAGCCTCAGGCGTTCCCGGAAGATCTGGAGACGAACGGAGGAATACCGGGAGGGAAAACCCCTGCGGTTCGTGTTCGAGAGAAAAGGCCCGTCCCAGGGCGATGCTCTCGACGGTCTTCTCCGGCGTCTGGTGCGGGATGCCGGGCTCGCGATCGAGCCCGCCAAGGTGAAACGGCTCGAGTTCCGTTGCGGCTGATTCTACGCTTTGCGTCTTGGCGAGAAAAAAGCCGCGGCGTGGCGGAGCAGCGCGGCCGCAACCACAGCGAGAGGACTCTCACCGCCGAGGACGCAAGAGGGGCTTGTGGTTGAGGCATTCGCGCTGTCAGCGAGTCATAGGCCTTTCCCACCTTCCATAGCCCACTTTCTAGAAAATACTTCAGGGTGACCCTCGTATTCCAGGTTCTCAGGGGGGGGTTCCAAGGTTTTTTCGGGCATTTTCACCCCAGATCCGTTGCTCGTAGCGCCGGGAAGGAGAAGGGGAGAGGGGTTGTTCATGGGATGGGATCCGGACACGAGGAGAAGGGCCGGGGTCCTTCGACCGCCGCCGGCAAGGGCCGCGCCCCGGAAGCGTTCTGCCAACCGGGGGCAGTGAGGGCATGGAAATCGCGAAAAACGGTTGCAGCGCGAATCGCTCAGGAAGACGCAAAGGCGCAAAGAAAGGAAACACTTTGTGGGAGGCGAATCCTCCGGTGAAACCGGAGGTTCGGCGATCTGCGCAGGCGGCATCGCCGTGGTCCCGGGCCGAAAGCCTGCGTGGCCCGGGACACACGCCTCCCACAAACCAGGGAGTCCTTGCCTTTCTTCGTGCCTGGGTGCCTTCGTGGCGGTGTCTGTTACCGGTTACAAACAATCCATTGCTTGCCTGTACAACAGGGCGGGATCCGGGTTTTTCCATCGTCATGCACGCAGGATGCAATCCGACACTGTCAGGCGTTCCTGCGGTCTGGGCGACCGCAAGGGCCGCCCCTGCACATTGCTGAAACCTGAAATCCAAAATCCCTTCCCAGGCAATCCAGAGCGTCCCCGCGCCTCCGGCTTCCTGGTCCACGCGCCGCTAGCGCCCCCCCAGCTGCGCGTCGAGGACGGACGCGAGGTCGGCCTCCGCCTGGAACCCCGTGAAGCGCTTCACGACCTCGCCGTCCTGGAAGAGGATGAGCGTGGGAATGTAGCGCACGCGGAACCGCCGCGCCATGGACGAGTGCACGCTGACGTCGATCTTGCCCACCTTCACGCGACCCTCGTACCGCTCCGCGAGGCTGTCCACCACCGGCCCCTGCTTCCGGCACGGCGGGCAACGGGGCGACCAGAAATCCACCAGCACGAGGCCCTCGGACGTGAAGTCGAAAAACCCGGCGTCCGAGAGAACCGCGACGGGGCCCCCGCCCTCCGCCGCCCCCGCCCGTTCCCCGTCGATGCGTCGGACCGGCTTCGCCGGCTCCTCGGCGGAGGAGCCGCACCCCGGCCACACCGTGGCCGCGACCGCGAACAACGCGAGCAACAAAGAAACGGCAGGCAAGCATCTCATGCTTCCACCCCCTGCGAGAGCAGGCTCTCGAGACGGTCCAGCCCGACGGGAAGCGGCTCGAGGGGGATCTTCATCCAGTCCGAGATCTCCAGGATCTTCTCGGGGTTCTCCATCGAGAGAGACTCGAAGGAGCCGAGCGCGTCGAGCGAGACCGCCTTGTCGTACGAGGGGAACATCTCGTTCGCCTTGCCCGCGTCCCAGAACCGGAAGATGTAACTCCAGTTCTCGATCCAGCCCGCCGTGATCCAGTAGATCTTCTGCCCCTCCGCCGCCGCTTCCAGCTCCTCCTTCGAGGCGAGCATGTCCACGCAATGCTTGCCCTGGATTCGCTTGAACTGCGGCCCCCATTCGGCCAGGAGGGCGTCCATGTCGCGGGCCGGGTCCTTCGTGTCGATGAAGCATTTCGTCCCGTAGACGACGAGCACCTTCGAGGCGATCTCCTTGACCTTCTCGAGCTGCTTGGCCAGAAGCTCCTCCAGCTTGGCCGGCCACTCGTGCAGCCCGGGCGGCGTGAAAAGGACCGCGTCCGGATTGATGCGCCCCTGCTTCACCAGGTGCTTGATCTCCTTGCGGAGCGTCCCGCAAGAGATGATCGTCGTTCCCTTGAAATCACTCATGATGCCGGTCGATCTCCCTTCTCCGGCGGACCGTCAGGAAACCCCGCCGGCTTTCTTCCGGCCGCGCTCGCCCTTCGGGGCGGGTTTCTTCCGCGGAACACGCTTCAGCACGGCCAGCAGTTCCTTCGTGAACGCCGGTTCCGCCAGGCGATAGCAGCGGGTGACGCCTTCCTTGTCGCAGGCGACCATCCCGGATTCCTTGAGCACCGCGAGATGCTGCGACACGTTGGGTTGCGGGACCTCGAGGATGTCGCGCATGTCGTTGACGCACCGGGTCCCGTCGCCGAGCGCTTCCAGGATCATCAGGCGGGTGGGGTGCGCGACGATCCTCAGGAGGCGGGCCGACGTTTCCAGGCGCTCTTTCTTCATCTGCCGGTTCCTTCGCTCCGGTCGATATATTCTCGACTCGATATATATTCAGACCATGCCAAAAACGGGCGTGTCTTTGCAACCGGAATTCCGTTTTTCGGGCCCTTCACGCCCGCCCGCTCACTTGTTTGCCCCGCATTTCCTTTGATTCTCCGGGAGGGTTCCAGGATCATGGTCGTCTCTATGACTTTGAGCACTTCTCTCCACCTTCGTACAACAGGAGGAACGGCATGAAACGGCTCTTGCTTCTCCCCGCCCTTCTCCTTGTTCTCTCCCCCGCCGTCTCGGCTTCCGACCGGGGGGAGGACGCCCTCCGGCGCGACATCGAGTTCGCCCGCCGGAAGGTCTACCCCGCCCTCGTCAACATCTCGGTCGTCGTCTCCCAATACGCGGGCGGCCGCGTGCGGAAGGGCGCCGGGGCGGGCAGCGGGGTCATCGTGAGCCCGGCGGGGCACGTCATCACCAACTACCACGTGGCCGGGGACACCCTTCGCATCCAGTGCACCCTGCCCAGCCGCGAGACCATCGACGCGGAGGTGGTGGCGCACGATCCCCTCACCGACCTCTCCGTCCTCCGGCTCAAGATGGAAACGCGGGACGATCCCAACGTCCCCCTCCCCTTCGCCTCCCTGGGGAAATCGAGCGCGCTGCGCGTGGGCGACTACATCCTGGCCATGGGCAACCCCATGTCCCTCTCCTCCTCCATGACGCTCGGCATCGTCTCCAATCCCCGCCGGGTCTTCACCAGCTTCACGGGCTCGAACATCGACGAGATGGAACTGACCGAGGGCCAGCGCACGGGCCTGTTCACGCGCTGGATCCAGCACGACGCGCTCATCCTCCCCGGCAACAGCGGCGGGCCGCTGGTGAACCTCCAGGGGGAGGTCGTCGGGATCAACGAGCTGGGCGGGAACGGGGTGGGCTTCGCCATCCCTTCCGACCTCGTCTCCCACGTGCTGAACCAGGCGCTGACCTACGGCGAGGTGAGGCGGGGATGGCTGGGACTGACCTTCTACCCCGTCGACAAGATCGGGCGGGAGACCGGCGTCCTCATCTCCTCCGTCGTCCCGCAGAGCCCCGCTTCCGAGGCGGGCCTCGAGGCCGGCGACGTCCTGCTCGCCATCGGGAAGGACGCCGTCGCGGCCCGGTTCTTCGAGGAGATCCCGCCCCTGTACAAGCGGGTCGCCGACCTGCCCCCCGGCAGGTCGGTGACCCTCGTTCTCGAGCGCGACGGCAAGACCCTCCAGGTCTCCGCCGGCGTCGCCCGCATGGAGAAATACCTCGGCAAGCAGCGGGAGTTCCGCTCGCTGGGGCTGACGCTTCGGGACATCACCCGTTTCATGGCCCTCGCCCACCGCTACCCCGACGAGCAGGGCGTTCTCGTGACGGGGATCCGGGCCGGCTACGCGGCCGACGACGCCAAGCCGCGCCTCCGCCGGGGAGACGTGATCCGGGCCCTGGCGGGCAAGCCCGTGAAGGATCTGGATGCGTTCATCGGGATTCTCGAGGCGTGCTCGGAAGCGGGCGAGGAGAAGGCGCTGTTCCAGCTGCTGCGGGACGACGAGGAAATCCTGACCGTCGTGGATCTGGAGAAGAAGGAGCCCTCCCCGCAAGGAGGGGAGCTGCCGAAGGCGTGGATCGGCATCCAGGTGCAGGTGCTGGTGCCGGCGGTGGCGAAGGCGCTGGATCTCAAGGGCAAGAAGGGCTTCCGGGTGACGCAGGTGTTCCCGGAGACGGAAGCGGCGAAGGCGGGGCTGCGGGCGGGCGACATCGTCTACGCCCTCAACGGTTCGTTTCTGCGGGCGTACCGTCTCCAGGATTCCGAGATGCTCCGGCGCCGGGTGGAGGATCTGACCATCGGAACGAACGCGACGCTGTCGGTCTACCGGGACGGGAAGCGTTTCGATGTGGAGGTGAAGCTCGAGGAGACGCCCACCACGGCCATCGAGGCGACGACGGCGAAATGCGAGAGCCTCGAATTCGCCGTGCGGGACATCACCTTCATGGACCGCATCCGGAACAAATGGCCTGCGGACCAGCGGGGGGTGGTCGTCACGAACGTGGTGCCGGGGGGGTGGGCGAGCCTGGGGGGTCTTCGCGGCCGGGACCTGATCCTCGGAATCGACGACGAGGCCGTGGCGGACGCGGAGGCGTTCGAGAAGGCGGTGGAGACGATCGAGGAGACGAAGCCCTCGCGTGTGAAGGTCTTCGTGAAGCGTGGCCATCGGACGGCCTTCGTGTTCATCGAACCGGACTGGAAGGAATAAGGAACAAAGAAGGAGGCAGCATGAATCGCATGATGGTTCTGGCCGCGGCGGCCACGATCCTCGCGGCGAGCGGCGCGGCGGAAGCCGGGCAGGCGGACGCGTCGGCGTACAAGGCGCTTCTGGAGGAGAAGGCCGATCTTCTCGTGAGCGTGAAATTCGTCCTCAAGCAGGAAATCTCGATGAGCGGCCGCTCCATGGGCAACGACGAGTCCACCAAGGAGGTGTCGGGGGTCGTGGTGGATCCCACGGGCCTGGTGCTCATGTCCAACACGACTCTCGGGGGCGGGATGGGCGGTTTGATGCGTCGCAATCCCCAGCTGTCCATCAAGACGGAGCCGTCGGACTTCAAGGTGATCTTTCCCGGAGAGACCAAGGAATACGACGCCATCCTGGGCGCCAAGGACTCGAAGCTGAACCTGGCCTTTGTGCAGATCAAGGACCTGGAGGGGCGCGAGATCCGGTGGGCGTCCTTCGAGAAGGCGGCGAAGGCGGAGATCGGCCAGACGCTGGTGGGCGTGAACCGGCTGGGCAAGGGGTTCGACTACGCGCCCTACTTCGCCCGGGCCATGGTGACGGGGGAGGTCAAGCAGCCCCGGCCCATGTTCGTGATCCGGGGCGACTTCAGCGGCGAGGGCCTTCCCCTCTTCACGAACGAGGGCAAGGTGGCCGGCATCCTCTCGATGCAGGAAGGCGCTTCCGGCGCGGAAAGCGGCGGAGGCGGCGGCCTGCTCGGCATGCTCGGCGGTGGCGGCGGCAACATGGGCGTGTTCATGATCCCCGCGGAGACGGTGAACGCCACGATCACGATGGCCTCGAAGCAGGCCCGGGAAGCGCTGGAGAAGAGCCAGGAGGAGGAGGGGGACGAGGAGAAGGACGAGGGCGACGGCGAGGAGGACGACGGGGGAGACGAGGAAGGCTGGTAGGGGATGCGGTACGATCGGTGAAACGTCCTCGAATGCCGGGAGGTCCCCATGCGCTTTTCAAGCCCGTTGTCTCTCGCTTGCCTCGCCCTGCTCGCGGTCGTCCTCGTCCTCGCCCCCGCCGGCGCCGACGTCGTCTACACGCGCACCGGGCCCGTCGAGGGACGCGTCGTCAAGGAAGGGCCCGACGGCGTCACCGTCAACCCCCACTTCTCCGACCACCCGAAGATGACCTGGGAGGTCGTGACCCTCCCCCGAAGCCAGGTCGTCAAGATCGTCCGCAAGCGGCCGGCGATCCAGGTCTACCTCGAGAAGGCGAAACGCGCGGCGAAAGCCGGCGAGGCGGACAAGCACGTCGCGCTGGCGACGTGGTGCAAGGAGAACCGGCTCCGCACGCAGATGAAGGAGCAGGCCGAGCTCGCCCTCGCAGCCGATCCGGAAAACAAGGCCGCGAAAACGATCCTCGGAAGCAGCGCCGCGCGGACGTTCCTCCGGGAACGCGAGGCGTACCGCGACGAGATCCTTCCCCTCCTCGAGGCCTACCTCGCCACGCCCGACGGCGACGCCCGCGACGGGATCTTCCGCGACCTCAAGGCCTCCGGCTTCCCGCATCCCGAGATCTGGCTCCAGCGCGCGGCCCGGTCGCAGAACGCCCCCCGCGGACGCCATCTCGACCGGAAGATCGTCTACCGCGCCGAGGAATTCCCCGGCGCCGTCTACGCCCTCTTCGTCCCCGAGGACTACGACCCCCTGCGTGCCTGGCCCCTCGTTTTGGGCCTCCACGGCGGCGGGGCCGCCGGGAAGAAGGGAAAGGAGGTCGTGGGATCCGGCTCCCAGGCCCTGAAGAAGTACCGCCGCGAGGCCGCGGCGCGCGGCTACCTCCTGGTCTGCCCCTCGGCCGTCACGGCCCCCTGGCCGAACCGGGAGAACGAGCAGTTCCTCACCGCTCTTCTCCACGAGATCGTCCTCACCTACAACGTCGACCTCAACCGCATCTACCTCGTCGGGCATTCCATGGGCGGCGGCGGCACCTGGCACTACGGACCCAAGTGGGCGGAGACCTTCGCGTCCATCGCCCCCCTGAGCGCCTACAGCTCCGGCGGCTTCAGCGCCCTCCACCGCTCCTCCACCGGCGTCTACATCTACCACGGCGACAACGACGACCGTTGCCCCGTCTCCTCCGCCCGCACCGCGGCCCACGCCCTCAAGAAGATGGGCGCCGACTACCGCTACACCGAACTCCCCGGCTCCGGACACGCCTGCCCCCCGGACATCGTCCGCGAGGTCTTCGACTTCTTCGACATCCACCGCCTCTCCCCGGCGCGGAAACCCGGCCTCTTCCGCGTCCGGACGAAACGCTGGGGGCCCCATGCCTCCTTCCGGCTCCCCCCCTCCGCCCTCGAGAAGAAGTACCTCGCCGGGCGGGAAGCGGGCGGCATCGCGGGACTGGCGGCCCGGCTGGCCGGCGGCGGCGGCGCCGCGGAAAAGGCCGCGAAGACGATCGCGGAACGCGAGGACGCCGCCAAGGCCGTCCCCGCCCTGCGCGCCCTTCTGGCCCGGTCGGAAAACGAGGACGTGCGCCGGCTCTGCGCCTGGACGCTCGGCGCCGTCGGAGGGGAACAGATCGTCCCGGACCTGGGGGCGGCCCTGAACGACCCGGAACCCGCCGTCCGGAGCGAGGCCGCCGAGGCCCTCGCGAAGATCGGAGGCGGAAAGGCGGTCGAATGGATCACCCGCGGCGCCCGCACCATGCTGGACCGGTTCCGCGCGCGCCTCGAAGGGGACCGGCGGACCGACTCCGTGGTCTGGGAAAACGAGGTGGCGTGCTGGATCCGCTACCTCGGCGCGGCCGGCGCGATCGGCGACGCCAAGACCGCTTCCGCGCTGGAGAAGACCGTCTTCGAGGGGGTGCTGCTCGCGGACATCGAGGTCCGCTACGACCGCGAGGTCCAGCCCGATCCCGCGCGAAGCCGCAAGCGCCTGGCGATGGCTTCCCTGAAGGCGCTCGAGCGGATCGGCGCGCCCGCGGGGGCGGAAGCGGCCCGGCAGCTCGCCGAACACATGGACGACAGGCCTGAGGTCGCTTCCGAGGCGAGGCGGATCGCGCAGGGGCTTTCCAGGTAGGCTGCCACGCCGGCGTCAGCGCTGGGCGTAGCACGCCGCGCACCGGCCCGGGCAAGGCCCCCGGGCCGGGATCTTCATCATGCGCGCGTCCGCCGGACGGGCGCAGAGGCATCCCCGGCGGGGCGCCACCGCCTTCTCCTTCCGCCAGAGCGCATCGATGTTCCTTTCCGCCCGGCGGCAGAGGGTCCGAAACCACGCGGGATCGAAACAGGCGCCGGGGGCGAGTCCCGGCATCTCGAAGGCGCAGGATCGAAGTTCCGCGCCGGCGTTTTCGGCTTCCCGGCGCATCGACGCGACCGCCGAGCGGAGCCGCTCTCCTTCGGGGACCTCGAGCCGCAGGCCCCGGCGCTCGAGGCGCGGCACGATCTTTGAGCGGTAGCGGGCGAGCTGGATCACGGAGGTCCGAAAGCGCCTCGCGCCGAGCGTCGCGAGACGGCGGATCAGGGCCGGCGCCGTCCCGAGGTTGGAGATCTCTTCCCCGTCTTCGCGCACGAAGGACTGGAGGGGGTCGATGCGCGCGCAGACGGCTTCCCATCCCACGCCGAGACGCGACATCACCTCCTGCAGCGCCCCGATCTCCTCCGCGGCGGGGCGGATGCCCGGCTCCGCCACGGTCGCCCCCAGTCCCGTGACCGTGACCTGCAGGGCGACCGCCGAGCCTCCCTGCACGAGCGCTCCGAGTTCGTCGAGAAGCGCCTCGCGGGCGAGGAGCGCCGAGGGCATGTGGGTCCAGCCCTGGAAGCCGAGAACCGTGCGGCCCGCGGCGCGGTCTTCCGCGAGCCGGGAGGCCGTCCAGTCGGCTTCGGCTTCCGCCGCGAGATCCGACATGCGGGGCCCGTCATAGAAGCGCGGCTTGGTCTTCATGGCCTGGATGGCAGGTTCCCTTCGGGCCTATTTCTTCCCGGCGTCCAGGCCCAGAAAGGCGCGGAGCCTGCCCTCGCTCTCGGTCACCGCGCCGGCGACCCAGACGCCGGCGCCCCCCTCCTCGCAGAGGAAGTAGACGGCGTCCGCCGTCGCCCCGTCGATGACGATCGCCGCCTCCACCGCCGCCTTGAGGGTCCCCTCGTGCACGGCGCCGGCGCGCAGCGTGAACCGCTCCCGCACCGCCTCCCGGTAGAACGCCCGCCCGCCGTCCTCCTCGCGCGTCCAGAAGTCCATCGTGCAGCGGCGGGAGAAGGCCGCCTCGTCCTTCTCCCGGATCGCCCGGTCCATCTCCGCCACCATCTCGCGCAGCCTCTGGGCGACCGTCTTCTCCACCGGAAGGTTCAAAAACGAGCGGATTCGCTTCTTGTCGTCCGTGATCCCGGCGAGAAGCCAGCCCTTCTCCGGGTGACGGGACGCCAGGAGGAATTCGTCCCCCCCGACGAGCGCCCCCCCGCTCTCGCAACGGGCCGTGACCACGGCCCGGTCGCCCGAGGTCTGCACGTTGAAAACGCGGAACGTGAAGGGCTCCCGCGAGGCCTCCCGGTAGAGGCTCGTGCCCCCGTCCGTCTCGCGCGTCCAGAAATCCACCGTGCAGGCGGAGGCGAAACCGTTCATGTCCTTGTTCCGGATCGCCTCGCTGATCGCCTCCGCCATCGCCCCCGGCGTGGCGAAGCCCGCCTTCGCTTCCGTCTCGCCCCCCGTCCCCTCCTCGTCCGTGTCGCCCGCCGTATCCGATGCGCCCGTTCCGCCGGTTCCCGGCCCTTGCGCCACGAGAACGGCGACGACCGCGACCCCCCCGAGGACCAGGAACAGGCCGACGGCCAGAACCGGGACGATCCAGCGCGGGAAGGCGGCCGGTCGCGCCGTCTCGGGAATCCCCGAGGGAGCCGGGGGCGTGGCCGGCGGGGGGCCCGGCGGTGCGGGAGCGCGTTTCATCTCGGGAAGCGTCTCCTCCACGTAGACGATGAGGGAATCCTGCAGCCCCTCCTCGGGGTCGTCGCCGGAATCCTTGCGCTCGTCGAGATAGGTCTCGAGGGCGGCGACGAGCGCGGCGTGGTCCGGGAAGCGATCCGCGGGATCCTTGGCCAGCATCTTGTCGAGGATCGTGCAGATCCCGTCGTCCAGGGAGGCGCGGAACTGCCGCGGGTCGGGGACCGGGGCGTCGCAGTGCTTGCGCAGGAGCGCGATGGGGGTGGGGGCGTTGAAGGGCCTCACGCCCGTGACGAGCTCGTAGAAGGTGACCCCCAGCGAGTAGATGTCGGACCGGGCGTCGACGGGCCGCCCGTCGGCCTGCTCCGGGCTCATGTAGGCGGGGGTCCCCATGATCTGCCCCGACTGCGTGAGCACCGTGTCCGTCTCCACGTTCTTGGCGAGGCCGAAGTCCGCCACCTTGACCACGCCCTTCTCCGTGATCATGAGGTTGGCCGGCTTGATGTCCCGGTGGATGACGTTCTGCTCCTCGGCCGCGGACAGGCCGCGCGCCGCCTGGAGGATGAGCGAGACGGCTTCCACGGCGGGCAGGACGTCCCGGTCCTTGAGGAAGCGCGCCAGCGAGACGCCGCGGACGTACTCCTGGGCGATGAAGTGCACGGGGAACCCGCCTTCTCCGGCCGTCGACTGTCCCGCGTCGTGCACCTTCACCACGTTCGCGTGGTCGATGCCCGCGGCGGCGCGGGCTTCCCGGAGGAAGCGGCCCACGAAGGCGGGATTCTCGCGGACCAGGGACGCGGGCAGGGTCTTGAAGGCGCGCTTCTGCTGGAGCGTCTCGTGGACGGCGAGGTAGACGGCGCCCATGCCGCCCTCGCCCAGCCTGGTCTCGATCCGGTAGGGGCCCACGGTCCTGCCCAGCAAGGGGTCGGCGGTCATGCGGTCTCCTCCTGTGGTCGTCGAGGGGCCGATGATATCGGCGGATATCATAGCGGCGCGGTGGGGAAACCGCCATAGCGCCGAGACGCGAAACGCGCAAGGCGAAGCCCTGAACCGAGGCGGGTCGGCTCTGGTTCAGAAGGAAGGGTGGAAGACGACGCCGGCGAAGGTGACGACATAGTTCTCGTCGGGACGGAAGTCGCTTCCGTAGGCCTTGACCTCGCCCCGGGCGTCTTTCAGGACCTTCAGCGCGACGTAGACGGGTGCGAGTCCGCAGATCTTGCGGGCGTTGCCGTCGGCCATGACGTCGTCCCAGAACCCGTCGGCGTCGAGCGCGCAGGCGCGGGCGAGGCTCTTGCGGTCGGCCGTTTCCAGGTCCTTCAGGGTCCCGGCGTCGGGGTCGAAGCCGTCGCCGAACTTCCGGCCCACGTGGGCGAGGTCCACGCCGGCGACGACGCAGGTCTTCTCGCGGCGGGGGGCGAGGGTCTCGTCCAGGGCCGCGAGGAAGTCGGAGATCAGGGGATTGTCGGCGGGGCGGGCGTGAGGCTCCACCATTCCCGCGAAGGAGGAGACCAGGACGGGCACGATCCGGAAGGGGCGCCGGCCCCGGAGCATCGCGTCGAGGAAGACGGCCTGGAACTCCACGGAGTGCTCGACCTTCTGGATGAGCTCGTCCTCGAAGAGGTCGGCGCCGAAGGCTTTGTGCAGGTCGGCGACGAAGGCGCGGTCCGTCTCGACGGTGCCGAAGGGGGTCTCGAAATCCTTGCCCGTGAGGATGAAGGGGTTCACGTCCCGGTAGTGGGCGGTGCAGAGGCACACGAAGAGCTCGTTGGCGGGGTCCTCGCAGGCGGGCTTGTAGGCGTGGGCGTACGCGTGTCCGGCGAGCGGGATGTCGATGTGCGGGGCGAAGACGGCGGGGGTCCGGGGGGCTTCTCTTGGAAAGGTCGCGGGGCCCGGTCCGGCGGGAAGCGCGAGCCAGGCCTCGAGGGCTTTTCGGAACTCGGCGGGGTCTTCGGGATACCCCTCGCCCATGTGGCCCATGGGGCGGACCGCCTCCTCGCGGAAGGCTTCCTGGGCGCTCTCGTAGGCCCGCCGGAACTTCTCGTTTTCCAGGATGAGGTGGTCGTCCAGCCTCCGCGTGAAGGCCTCGATATCCTCGGGGAGGATCTCCTCCTGGAAGCGCTTTCGGTAGGCTTCGCGCAGCTCGGATCCGGTATATTCGCCGGTCATCATGCGTGCGAGTTCCAGCTCCCTCTCGCTGAGCTCGAGCGGGGTGTCGGTGAGGCGGAAGGGATCCTGGAGGTAGAAGGGCTTCGCGGAGCCCGGCGGCGAGTTGGTGGGGAAGGTCTTGCGGATCCTGGGCCGTTCCATGGCGCCTCCAGACAAGTCGATCGGGAACCCTATTCCAAGGTACCAGGGAAAGCGCGAATTATCGACACCGCGCGAAGGGTCGAAAGTCGAAAGTCACAAGTCGAACGTCGAAAGCACCTTGGACTTTGGACCTTACTCTTTAGACTTTGGACCTTGGACCTTGGACTTTGGACTTCGACCTTTCGCCGTCCGCCTTTGCGCGAGATGGAGGAGCCCATGACGGACCGCAGGCTCGACTACGACAAGGTGCGCTTCTTCTGGAGGGAGCGCGCTTCCAGGAAGGGAAAGATCGACCCGCGGTCGATCACCTTCTTCTGCGAGGACCCCGAGGCGCTGGCGTTCCGCGACCGGAGGGAGAAGGCCCTCTTCGACGAGCGCGTCTCGCTGACGGGACACGAGAAGGTCCTCGAGGCAGGATGCGGATCGGGCCGCTGGACCGCTTTTCTCGCCGGGCGGTGCGGTGCGCTCACCGCGTTCGACTTCGCGGCCGAACTGGTCGAGGTCAACCGCGAGGAAGCCGAAACAAACGGCGTCTCGAACGTGCGTTTCGAGATGTCCGACCTCCTGGGTCTCGACCTGCCTGAGAGGGATTTCGACCTGGCCGTCTGCTTCGGCGTCACGCTCTACGTGAACGACGAGAACCTCCGCGACGCCTATGCGAACCTCCGCGGCCACCTGAAAGACGGCGGGACGCTCCTGGTCAAGGAGCCGCTGGCGAGCGGGGAGAGGATCGAGCAGATCGACGAGGTCAGCGAGAAGCTGGGGACCCGCTACTCCTGCCTCTACCGGCCCCGCGCCGAGCTCGAAGGGGCGCTCGCCGGGGCCGGATTCGAGAAGGCGTGGTGGCTTCCGGTCTACGAGCCAGGCGAGCCGCTTGCGCCGCAACGCGAGGGGATCGAGACGTGGTTCGGCGCGTGGACCGTGCGCGATTCGCGCGTCTCAGGCGCCCGGGCTGTTACGCGGGCGTAACGATGTTTCCTCGTCGTAACATCCCGGGCAGAAAAGAGAAGGAACATGTTTATGCCGGTTTCCGCAATGTCTTTCCCTTCTGTGCGTTGCAATATTTTTCCCCGTCGGCGGCGATCCGCCCACCTTGGTTCCCCATTTGCATGGGGTGGAGACCGTTCGCCAGCCTTCTTCGAGGACGAACCATGAAGTACGCCGTCTCGGTTGCCCTTCTCCTCCTCCTGGTCTCCCCCCTTTCCGCCATGCACATCATGAGCCCTCCTCCTCCCGGCACCGTGGGCGCTGTGGGCTGGCTCCACGTCCCCGGCGTCTCCGACACGGGAAGCTACACCGTGCAATGGGGCACCGCGATGTGGTACGCCGAAGCCTACGAGCTCCAGGAGGACACGAACGCCTCCTTCACCTCTCCCACGACGATCTACCAGGGCACGGCCCAGACCCACAACGTGACGGGGCGCGCCGACGGGACCTACTACTACCGCGTGCGCGGCGTCAACATCACCTACGGCAACAACGGCCCCTGGCTGGACGGTGACCACCCGCACGTGGTGGATTCCACGCTGTCGTCGTGCCCGGCCGTGCCGTCCGCGCCCTCGAGCGTGACCGTGCCGTCTTCCTCCGGATCGGGGTTGATCCCCGTCTCCTGGACCGCCGTCTCCGGCGCTTCGGTCTACGACGTACAGGAGGCGAACCGCAGCACCACGCCCATTTCGCCGAATTTTCTGACGCAGTACACGATCGTGGCGTCCGCCGTGTCCGGCAGTTCCTTCACGTTCACGGGCGCCGACACGCGCGAGCATTTCTTCCGGGTCCGCACGCAGGTCGCGGTGGGAAGCTACGCGCTCTATTCCCTCTGGTCGGCCAGCTCGAACGGCTGCTCGGTGAACCTGCTGACGCCCGGCGCCATCTCCACGCTCACGGTGCCGTCCTCGTCCTCTTCGGGAAGCTACCAGATCAGCTGGACCGCCTCCTCGAACGCCGCCTCCTACGAGCTCGAGGAGGACACCTCCTCCTCCTTCACGAATGCCGTGCAGATCTACAGCGGGGCCGCGCAGGACTTCACCGTGACGGGGCAGGGCGACGGGACCTACTACTACCGGGTCCGCGGCGTGAACGCCGCCTACCAGGGGAGCTACACCCCGGGCAGCAACGCCTGCACGGTGACCCTGGGCGCGGTGGGCCTCCCGTCGTCCATCACCGTTCCCTCGGGGTCCGCCACGGGAACCTACACGGTGACGTGGGGCGCCGCCTCGAACGCGTCCTCGTACGAGCTCCAGGAAGACACCCGGAGCGACTTCTCCACCGCCACGGTCGTCTATCAGGGGACCGACCTCTCGTGCCCGCTGACCGGCAGGACGAACGGCAGCTACTACTACCGGGTCCGCGGCGTGAACGCCGCCAACCAGGGCGCCTGGGCCCCGGGCGGCAACCCCTGCGTGGTCGCCATCCCGGGGACGCTGACGCTGTCTGCGGGAAGCCAGAACTTCTCCTGCACGGTGGTTCCGGGACACACGGGCGTCCCCGTGTTGCAGATCGACCTCGTCACGGACGCGATGGAGACGATCACGGTCACGGCGCTGACGATCACCGGGAGCGGCACGCTGGGGCTCGGGACGGGGATCGACCGGGCGCAGCTGCATGCGGACGTGAACGGCGACGGGCTTCTCGACGCCGGGGACGCGCTGCTCGCGACGGTCTCCTCGCCGGGCGGGACCTCCTTCACCTTCACCGGGCTTGCGGAGGCGCTTCCCGCCTCCGCCTCGGCGACCTGGCTCGTCACCTGCGATCTCCTCGCCTCCGCCCCGGACGGAGAGACCCTCGTCGCCTCGATCGCCCAGGACGCGGACGTCTCCGTGACGGGTTCGGTGTCCGGCTCCCCGAGCGTGACCGGGTGTCCCGTGACGGGATCCACGAAGACGACGGGGGACCTGGGGTCCCTCTCCGTTCTCGCCGGGGCGGGGAATCCTCCCGGCCGGAACGTGGAACCCGGCGAGACCGGGGTCCCCGTGCTGCAGCTGAAACTGGTGGCCTCCTCCGTCGAGGACGTCGAGGTGCTTTCGCTGGACCTCACGGCGGCGGGGACGGGCGACGACGCCGCGGGGATCTCGGGCGTGTTCCTCTACCTCGACGACGGGGATGACGTCTTCGACGGCGCCCTGGACGCGCTCCTGTTCGGCCCCTTGGTTTTTTCCGCGGACGACGGCACGCTGTCGATCCCCCTCTCCCAGACGGTGAGCGCCGGGGCCGCGCGGAACTACTTCGTCGTCTACAGCTTCGACAGCGGGGCCTCCGACGGCGAGACCTACGGCGTTTCCCTGGTTGCGGACGCGGACGTGGACGCGCGGGGCGCAACGACCCTGCTGGACGTCCCCGTCTCGGGGGCGCCGGTCTCGGGCGCCGATTTCACGGTGAGAACGCCGGCGCCTCCCTCGGACGACGACGGCCGGTGCGGCGGAGGCGTCCACGGAGGCGGGCCCGGCTCGCTGCTGAGCTGGGCGCTGCTCGCGGCGGCCTTCTACCTCTGCCTCGCGGCGGCGCGCGCGAAGGGCAAGGAGGGGTAGGGGATCCTGCGGATTCGCGGATTCCAAAAGGTCAGCGAAGCGCCTCGGAGACCGCCCGCTCGATCCTGTCCGGCGTGTCCTGGAACCAGCCCATCTCGGCGAAGCGCACGATCCCCGTGCGATCCACCACGAAGAAGGCGGGGGCGCCGGGCAGGCCCAGCGTCTCCACGGCCCGGTTGTCCCCGTCCCACACCGTGGGATGCTCGACCGGGTGCTTCTTGAAAAAGGCCTCGAGGTTCTTCCGTTCCGTATCGAGGGTGATGCCGAGGATCGCGACGCCGTCCTCCTTCCGTTCCCCGGCCAGTTTCGAGAGGCGCTCCACCGATGCCGCGCAGGGGGGGATCCAGGAGGCCCAGACGTGGACCAGCAGGACCTTCCCTTCGAGCGTCCCGCGCACCTCCTCCCACGCGCCGCCCCGGTGCAGTTTCTCCCACCAGAAGGCGGGAAAGGGTTTTCCGGCGATCGCGAGTTTCCGGGGCTTTCCCGGTTCCATCTCCCCCTCGCCCTTGAGCACGATGGGCGGACCTTTCGGCCGCGTCCAGGGAAGCCCCCCGAAGTCGAAGCGTTCCCTCTCCAGAAGCCCCACGGGGCGCGCCTGCCGGGGGTCGGGGATCTTCTTGCGCAGGGCGTCGATGAGCAGGGCGTAGGAGGCCTCGTCCGTCTTGTCGAGGAAGGCGTCGATCCTCCGTTCCGCCTCGCTGTAGCGCTTCTCCGCGATCAGTTCGAATACCGAGAAATAGGTGTCCAGGGCCGCGGACGCCTCCGCGCCTTCCGCGCGCCCCATGGGCGCCCGGCCGAAGAGGGCGATCTCGAAGGACCCCCGGCTCGTTTCCTTCCGCTCGCCCTCCCCCCGCGCGAAGGCCGCCTCGCCTTCGGCCTTCACGACGACGCCTCGTTCGGGATCGAAGAGGATCGTGGATGCGGCCTTTTCCAGGCGCAAGGACCCGGCGGGGACGCCGCCGGGCACGGAGGCGGAGACGCGGATCTCGACGGCGGAGCCGCCCTCGACCTCCCGGCTTCCGGCCAGCGCGTACCGGAAGACGAAACGCCCTTCCCGGAAATCGCGCTCCCGCTCCCACGCCTCGCCCTCGCGCACCTCGCCGGCCGGGAAGACGGGCTCCTCCAGCCCGGCGAGCAGCCGCTCCCGCCCGCCCCGGCCCCCCGCGATCGTCTCGCCCCCCGCGGAAACGAGAAGGAACTCGGCCTCGTCCGCGGACGTTCTCTCCACGGCTTCGCCCTCGACGATCTTCTCCACGGGCGTGGGTTCCAGCCGGACCACGCCCCACCCCTCCCCCCGCGACCCCGTGCAGCGAAGGAACCGCGTGCCGTCGACCCGGACCTTCTCGAGCACCGCCTCCCCCCGGACGCTCTCGAAGACGTACCGGACCTGGTAGACGATCCTCTGCCCCTTCGGAAAGGCGCAGCGCAGCCGGTACCCGGACGGCGCCTCGACCGGAGGCGGTTCCGCGTCCGCGGGTCCGGCGGGCTCGTTTCCGCCGGGGCCGTCCTCCGCCTCCGCCGGTTCCGCCGGCGTCCCGCCGGGTTCGGGTCCGGCGGGCGTTTCCCCGGGTCCGGCTTCCGGCTCCTGTTCCTGCGTCGCCGTCGGCGAGGCGGGCTCCTCGCTCCCCCTGGCCGGCGCGTCGCCCGATCCCCCGCAGGCGGGCAGGAAGGCCAGGGCGAGCGCGGACAGGAGCGCGAGCAGCGGACGCGCGCGGCCGGCAACGCCTTTCGACCTGTGACTTTCAACGTTCGACTTGGGACTTTCTGTGTTCAACCCTCGACCCATCCACGAATACGCCCGGGACCCGTGACTACCGCCCCTCCAGTTTCTCCAGCGCCTTTTTCGCTTCCTCGGCCCATTGCGTCTCCGGGTGCTTCTCGACGACGTTCTGCAGGCACTCGCGGGCCTTTTCCGGGCGGTCGCTCTTGATCCAGGTCCGGGCCAGGCCCAGCATCCCCTTGCACCAGCTCTCGATCTTCTTCTTTTCGAGCGCCCGCTGCACGCCCGTGTCGGCCTGCAGGGCCTTTCGTTTCTCCCGGGCCTTCTCCGCGAACCGCGAGGCCGGGAATCGTTCCAGGAGGTCCTCGAGCTTCCGGATCGCGGCGCGGTACCGGCGCCGTTCCTCGTCCCGGAGCGCCTCCTCGAAGAGCTTCGTCACCGCTTCCTCCCCCCAGGCGACGGGTTGGGTGAGGGCGCTCTCGCGCCCGCCCGGCGCGACCGCAGAGACGGCGTAGGCGTACCCCACCCCCGGCACGACCTCCTCGTCGCGATACCGCGTGCCCTCCACGGGCGCGCCCGTGATCTTCCGGAAGACCCCTTCGCGGCGCCTCCACACGTGGTAGCCCGCGATGCGCATCCCCGGCGGGGTCCTGGGCGCCCGCCACGTGAGGCGGGAAGCCTCTTCGCCGCGGACGCGGAGCTCGCGCGGCGGAAGCGGCGGGGCGACGGGGCATCCCGTGCGTTCCGGGTTCCCGCCGTACATGGGCCATGCGATGCGGCCGGGATCGTACTGGGTGGCGAGATCCCAGATATAGACGTAGCCGTCGGCGGACGCGGCGAGGACCTCCACGTCCCCGTCGCGGTCCACGTCGGCGATCGCCGGGCACCCGCGCACGGGCCCGCCCGTGTCGAGCGGAAAGCCGCGGAGCGGTCTTCCGTCCGCCGCGAAGGCGTAGACGTTTCCGTCCATGCAGGCGCAAACGACGTCCACCGCCCCGTCGCCGTCCACGTCGCCCGCCGCCGAGCCCGTCGCTTCCTTCGGCAGGCGGACGGGGAAGCCGGGCAGGTCCTTCCCCTCGCCCGAGACGGCGAAGAGCTGGCCGTCGCGCCCCCCCACCACGATCTCCAGCCCCTGCTCGCCGTCGAGATCGGCGAGCAGGGGGAAGCTGCGGCCTTCCTTCGGCTTCTCCTTCCAGATCGTCCGGGGGAAGCCCAGCACCTCCCGTCCGTCGGCGCGGACGGCGTGGAGCGCCGTCCCGCCGTCCGAGACGAAGACGAGCTCCGGCTTCCCGTCGCCGTCGACGTCCCCCGCCGGCGCCGTGGAGCCGAGCACCTTGCCGTACGTCACGGGGAAGCCCTCGAGCGGGGTCCCGTCCGGCCGGACGGCGTAGAGGCTTCCCCGGCCCCCCAGCCCCGCGATGTCGAGCACGCCGTCCCCGTCCACATCGACCAGCGTGGAGACGAAGTAGGTGAAGGGATCGGTCTTCGCGACGATCTCCCGGGGAACGGGTTTCCCCTTCTTCTTCTCCCAGTGGAAGGCCGTCCCGTCCCGGCGCCAGACATAGAGGTTCTTGCCGAACCCCTCGTGGAAGACGATCTCGACGTTCCCGTCGCCGTCGAGATCCGCGCACTGCGGAGGCGTCATCAGCCGGCCCTTCGCCGTCTTCGGCCATCCCGGCAGGGCCTCGCCCTCCGCATCGAAGGCGTAGACCTTGCGGTCCTTGAAGGTGCCGGCGGTGAGGATCTCCCGCTTGCCGTCGCCGTCGAGGTCGGCCAGCGTCGGCGCCAGCGCCCCGTGCGGCAGGTCCTTGAACAGCCCGAACGTCCAGGGATCACCGCCGTGGATCAGCTCCTGGCCCGTGTGATGCCAGATCCAGACGCCCCCCTTGTCGTCGCCCGTGGCGATCTCCAGGTCCCCGTCGCCATCCACGTCGGCGACCGTCACGTGCATCAGGCCCCCGCCCGCCTTCTTGGGCCAGTCCTGGAGGAGCGGGTGCGTCGTGGCGACCCAGACGGGAAGCGACGGCCGGCTCCGGTTCCGATCCCGGTCCACCGCGACCACCCGGTAGCCGTACGTCGCCTGCGAGGCGAGCCCCCGGTCCTCGAACCGCGAGGAGCGGACCGGCGACGGCGTCACCCGCACGAAGGCGGTCTCGCCTTCCGGGGCCCGGAAGACCAGGTAGCCCCCGAGCCGCGGGGTTTCCACCGGCTCCCAGGTGAGAAGGACCGACGAGGTCCCGGCCTTCGCCGAAAGGCCTCCGGGAACCTCGGGCGGCTCCCGGACGGCGAAGACCTCCTCCTCCGGGGCGCCGTCCCCGGGGACCAGGCGCAGGATGAACTCGGCGGGACCGCCCTCGAAGGAGGGGTCGACGGCGAGGGCGAAGGGCGGATCGATCGCGCACCGCGCGCCCGGCGCGACCGTCTCGATCCGGCGTTCCGGATCCGTGACGGTGACGCCCTCGACGGGGCTGAGGAGGCGGGCGGTCAGGTTTCTCGCCTCGCCCGTGCCGTGATTGGCGATCTCCACGACGAGGGAGGCGTCGCGTCCCGCGTCGTCGCCGAACAGGGGCCCCGGTGTCTCGCGGCCGGCGCGGAGCAGCCGCTGGCCGGCCAGGCGGAGCACGGGCCGGTGGAGGGGCATGCGCAACGGCCCCTCCCAGAGGACCCGGCCCTCGCTTTCGAGCCGGAAGCGCACCGAGGCGACGTGATGGGGGGGCGCGTCCGCGTCGACCGCGAAGGCGAAGCCGCGGTCGGGGACCGAGGCGTCGCCGGGCTCGAGATCGCCGTAGGCGACGTCGAGGGGTTCGGCCTTCAGGTAGGGGTCCTCGGTCCAGAGGCGCCCGCGAAGGCCGGAGACGGGGGTGTCGCCTTCGTTGAGGACGGCAACGAGGATCTCGGCGGTTTCGCCGGCGTCGAGCCGGTCGTCGCGTCCCGCGGTCAGCGACACCTCGAGGGGGCGGACCTTCGGCCCCGGCGCCAGGCGGATCGCCTGCGATCGGGGGAGGAAGCCGGGTGCGGTGGCGGTGAGGCGGACGGTCTCGAAGCCGCGCCGGGGGGCCGGGAGGACGGCCCGGCCGTCGCTTCCGGTCCGCGCCCGGGCGAGGTAGGCCCCCTTCTTCCACAACGCTGCCACGGCGCCCTCGACGGCGTTCCCGCGATCGTCCTGGACGCGGATCTCGATGTCCGCCTCGCCGGGGGCGGGGGGCGTCACCGAGACGGAGAGGGGTCGGGGCGATCCCGTCCACACGCGCATGTGGGGGTCGCCGAGCAGGGAGAGGCCGCGGTTCAACACGGTCAGCGGGTTCTTGCCGGCGACGTTGGAGGCGCTTCGCCGGATCTTGGAGGCCTCGAGCGCGCGGCCGATCCGCGTCTCCCCGAAATCGAGCAGCGCCTCGAAGAAATCGCGTTCGTAGAGGTTCTGGTAGGCGAAGGAGTTGACGGTACAGCCGATAAAGGCGACGGCGCCGCCGCCTTCGTGGAGCAAAAGCGCCTCGGACACGGATTCCTGGTCGAACTGGTTGACGTGGCATCCGCTGGAGAAGAAGACGGAGGGGCGGGCGGCGTTGGCGATCCGATCGACGTCGGAATTCCGGATGCCGCCGCCGGGCAGGCCCATCAGGTAGGTGTTCGAGTGGGCGTAGTGGCTGACGAAGCCGAAGCCGCGGTTGATCTCCTGCAGGGTCCGCTTCCGGTCCGCGAGGCCGTCCCGGCCGTTCGGGGGGCCGAAGAGGAAGCCGGAGCACTTCTTCGTGTCCGGGTCGCGCACGAAGCGGCCGCGGAGCCGCTCGGTCTGCTCGAGGTGGACGACGTCGAGTCCGGCGGGCTCGAGGTAGGTCCGGGCAAGGTGGGCGTAGTGGTCGTCGGCGTCCCAGTGGTGGTCGTCGCCGAGCACGGCGCCCACGAGCAGGACGCGGTCCTGGTAGTCGGTGTGTTCGGGCCTGACGTAGGCGAAGTACTTCTTCAGGAAGGCGTGGACCTCGGCGGGAGTCTCGGCGGGCACGCGTCCGACGAAGAGGTCGGCCTGCTGGACGACGCGGTCGGACGCGGAGCCGAACCAGGCGTCCCCGTCCTCGTTCCAGTCTCCCTCGAGGCAGGCGAAGTAGGCGTCGCAGGCCTGCCGTTCGATGAGGCGGATGAAGCGGGTGGGGACGATGTTGACGTCCGCGCCGAGCAGCACGTAGGCGAGCCCCCATTTCCAGAAGAGGTCCTTCAGGAAGTTCCGGAGGGTCTCGGGTCCGTCGGCGCCGCGGTAGCGGGGGTTGTCCAGGACGTCCTCGACGGCCACGACGTCGGCGGGGACGCCCTGGCTCCGCTTCCAGTCGGCGAGGGGTTCGAAGGCCTCGCAGAGGTGGCGCCCGGTGACGACGAGGTACTCGACGCGTTCGAGGGGTTCCGGGGGGCGGTAGGCGGCGCCGGTCTCCTTTTCGGAGGCGCGGGCGGATGGGGGGAGGAGGGCGGTCAGGGAAGCCAGGCCGATCAGGGAAGCGAGGAGGACGCGTCGGCGGGGGTCTTTCATGCGTGGATCCATGATGCGGCCGCCATTCTGTTCGGACAGGCGTTTTTCCGACGCGCCCGGGATCTTGAACTTCCCTTTCCGTTCCGCCCCCCTCGCGTCCGTGGCGGAAGACTCCCGGTTGCCGTCGACGGCAGAGATTGTAGCATACGGGCGACGAAGTCCCTTGCTGGAAGGAACCGACCCATGACGAAAGACGAGCGGCTGATCCACCTGCACGACGGCGACGAGATCGTGCTCACCGAACCCTTCGAGGCGGGAAGCGAGGAGGACGAGCGGGCGTTCCGGCGCCGGCTCCAGGAGCGCACGATCGGGCGGGACGCGGAGATGGACACCCCCTTCGGGCGCAAGCGCATCGCCTACTTCGACTACGTGGCGTCGGGACGGCTGTTCGCCGACATCGAGGACGAGCTCAACGAGAAGGCCCTCCCCTTCATGGCGAACACGCACACCGAGGCCACCTACACCGGCAAGCGCATGACCCGGCTCTGCAAGCAGGCCGCGCGCCGCATCGCCTCCTACACGGGCGCCGGGGAGGACGACGCGGTCATCTTCACCGAGTACGGCTGCACGGGGGCGGTCAACAAGATGATCCGCGTGCTGGGCCTCCGCCTGCCCGACCAGCTGGAGGAGACGTTCGCCCTCTCCAGCCACGTCCCCGACGAGGCGAGACCGGTCGTCTTCACCAGCCTCATGGAACACCACTCCAACGACCTCGCCTGGCGGGAGACCATCGGGGATACCGTCTACGTGGGATTCGACGCCGACGGCCGCATCAGCCTCGAGGATCTCGAGACGAAACTGCGCGACCACGCCGGGAGGCCCTTCAAGATCGGGAGCTTCTCGGCCGGGTCCAACATCACCGGCATCACCTCCGACACCTACGAGATCGCCAAGATCCTCCACCGCCACGGCGCCCTCGCCTTCTTCGACTACGCCGCCGCGGGGCCGTACGTGGACATCGACATGAACCCCCAAAGGCCCGGCGACCCCGAGGCGCATCTCGCTTCCAAGGACGGCGTCTTCCTCTCGCCCCACAAGTTTCCCGGCGGGCCCCGCACCCCCGGCATCCTCGTCGCCAAGAAAGCCCTCTTCACCAACAAGGTCCCCACCGTCCCCGGCGGCGGCACCGTCCTCTATACCACCCCCTGGAGCCACCACTACCTCCCCGACATCGAGGCCCGCGAGAGCGGCGGCACGCCCCCCATCCTCCAGATCATCCAGGCGGGCCTGGTCTTCGACCTCAAGGCGCGGATCGGCGTGCCGCGGATCAGGGAGATCGAGCGCGGCTACATGGAGCGCGCGCTCGCGCGGTGGAGGGACGATCCCGCGCTCACGATCCTCGGGCGCCGCGACCTCGAGGGGCTGGGCATCCTCTCGGTGGTCTTCCGGGACGCCCACTACAACCTGATCACCTCCATCCTGAACGACCGCTTCGGCGTCCAGGCCCGCGCGGGATGCATGTGCGCCGGGCCCTACGGCCACGAGCTGCTCGGCATCGACCGGCTGGTCTCCGACCAGATCCGGGAGCAGCTGCGGTGCGGGCACATCGGCGCGAAGCCGGGCTGGGTGCGCTTCTCCTTCTCCGCCGTCACCGCCGAGGAGGATTTCCGGGTGCTTCTGGAGGCGGTGGATTTCGTCTCGAAGAAATGGCGGGACCTCGCGCCGCGCTACCGCCAGGTTCCCGAGACGGGCGAGTTCGTCCACGCGGGGGGATGAGGGATGACCCGTAGGACGTCAGAAAAACCCCGGATCCGCATCTGTTGTACAGGCGAGCACTGGATTGTTTGTAACCGGTAACCCGTCTTAGGCTGTGGGTGGCTACGGCTCTTGGTCAAGCACAGCCACACGGGTTACGGGTCACCGGTTACAGACACCGCGAAGGCCCCAAGGCACGAAGAAAGGTGCCCGGGCTGACCCAGGGTCAGCAGAGCGGACCGCCGTGCTGCTTGTGGGAGGCGCCGGGGAGGGGCGTTGCAAAGCAAGGCGGCGATCTGAAATCCACAATCTGCAATCCCAACCCTTCGGGCCGCATCCCTCCATTCGGAATTCCTCCATTCCCAATTCCATCCTTCCAAGATTCCAAGGCCCCTCACCCCTCGCCCATCCCGCTTTTCCCTTCAGCGCCGTCCCGTTCCCGCCGATACCAGGATAGGGAGTCGTCCGGCCTCCCCGACCAGCCGGGCCGGCGTTCCGGGCGAGTGGAGTGAAGGTGGACAAGGAGGGATCATGGGAAGCGTGAACATTCTCATCGCGGATCACAACAACGCCTGCGCGTTCTTCCTCAAGAGCGTCCTCCAGCCGATGGGCTACGGCGTGTCGATGGCGTTCAACGCGCCCGAGACCCGGGCGAAGGTCGAGACGGGCCTGTTCGACACGGTCCTGTGCGACATGGACACGGGCCAGGACGAGAACGCGGGGCTGCTCGGGGAGATCAACGACCTCCTGCCCGGCCTGCCCATCGTGATCATCTACCAGGGGACCTACACCCTGGTGCCGGGCGTGGACACGTTCTGCAGCCTGGAGAAGCCCCTTCGCGTGAAGAAGGTCTCCGAGATGATGGACCGGGTGAAGAACACGGTGACGTCGCTGGAGAACCGGCGCACGCACACGCGGCGGAGCGTGAACCTTCCCGCGGAGCTGGTCGCCGACGGCCGGACGATCTTCTGCCGGGCCACCAACCTGAGCCGGGGGGGAATGCAGGTGGAGACGCTGACGCGGGCGCGGGTGAAGCGCGGCCTCGAAGCGCTCCTGAACGGCCGCCGGCACATGGAAGTGCTGGCGAAGCTCTTCCTCGGCAAGAACCGGGTCTGGGAATTCAAGACGAACGTGGCCTACGTGGAGCGGTTCCGCTTCAAGCAGCCCGAGCAGGTGGGGCTCTCGTTCTCGGACCTGACCGAGGGGCAGGAGACCGAGCTGGAAAGCTTCCTGCTCGCCGCGAGCTAGCGCCCGGGTTCGGCATTCCGGGGCGGGCGTTCGCAACCCCAGCCAAAGGAGACCCTCTGTCATGCATGAGGATCACGAACGAGCGGCTCATGACCTTGTCGAACGGGTGGCGTACGAGATCGTCGAACGGGCGGCCTGCAAGTCCGTCGACCCGGCAACCGTCGATGCCGTCCAGCAAGCCGCCTGATCGATTTCCGGAATTCCACCCTTCCAAGATGCCCGGATCGAGAACAAGCTGCATGAATCTCCCCTGGACCTGGCGCGGAAGCGGGGGGGCGAGAAGGTCAAGGCGCTCCTGCGGAAAAAAGCCGGCAAGTGATACCTGCAGCACCTGAACGTTTCAATCGCCGGTGAAAAATCCTTTCAACCGCGAGCCGCCAAGGCGCCTCCGCGCTCTGGCCCCGGGCGCCCCTCTCCCCCAAGGCGTTCGCAATTCCCGCCCTGCATGAAGGTTGCGCGAATCCCGCCGGGCGTCCCGCCCTTTCTCCCCTTCCGGGCCGGCTTTGGAACGAGGTTTGCACTCTACCCGCGCGTCCTTCAAGGAGACCCACATGAGCCACGAATACACCTACGCGGAGGCCCGCCCGTCCAGGACCAGCGACACGGCCCTGTTCAGCCTGATCGCCGGGCTCCTCGCCTACGTCTTCCTGCCCTTCGTCGGGGCGGTCGCGGCCGTGGTGCTGGGGCACATGGCACTCGGCGAGATCCGGCGCTCGGGCGGGGCGGTGGGCGGCCGCGGCCTGGCCGTCGCCGGCCTGCTGCTCGGCTACGTCCAGATCCTCGGCGCCTTCCTGCTAGCGGCCCTCGTCGTTCTCGCGGCGATCTTCCTCGCGGCCGGGGGCGCCGACGTCCAGGTCGACGGCGAGGAGGTCACGATCACGGGGCCGGCCGGCGCCCGGATCGAGGTGAGGGAACCGGACCGCGTGAAGGTGGAAGGCCCCGGCGGCCGCGTGGAGGTCGAGGGCGAGCGCGTCGTCGTCACGACCACAGGCGGAGAGCGGATCGAGGTGCGCGAGGACGGGGAGGTCGTGAAGACCGGGGGGCGCGACGTCCGCCGTGCCGAAGAGGCCCTGACCTCGATCCGCGAAGCGCTCGAGGCCTTTCGCGACGACACGGGCCGCTTCCCCTCCACGGAGGAGGGCCTGCAGGCGCTCGTGGAGAATCCCGGGGGTCTCGAAGAGGGAACGTGGAGGGGCCCCTACCTGGAATCGGTTCCCGCCGACCCCTGGGGCCGGGAGTACGCCTACGCCCATGCGCCGGAAGGCGGATGGGTGTATGATGTGCATTCCCGGGGACCGGACGGGAAGAAGAGCGAGGACGACGTGCGGTGAGGCCCCGCCTCGCCGTCACCAGCGAAGGAGGGAGACGAACCATGCCGGAGTACGACTACGAGGGAGCCTACGCCGAGCCGGCGAGGAACTGCGACAACGCGACGTACAGCCTGATCGCGGGACTCGTGGGCTGGTTTCTCTTTCCCGTGATCGGGGCCATCGCGGCGGTGGTCCTCGGGCACATGGCGCTTTCGGAGATCCGGCGGTCCAACGGGGCGCTGGGCGGCCGGGGCATGGCCGTGACGGGCCTCCTCCTCGGGTACGCCCAGCTGCTTCTCATCCCTCTTCTCGTCGGCGTGGCGATCCTGGGCGTGCTGTTCCTCACGGCCCGGGTGGAGGAACACAGCAGCACGGAGCCCACGGCCGTGCAGGTGGGAAGCGAGGCGCCGGAGAAGTTCGTGGAAGAGGCGTTCGGTGGTCCCCAGGAGGTGACCGTCGTGAACCGCCGGTCGCGCGGCGCGACCCGGGCGGAGCTCCAGGACATCCGCCGGGCGCTGGACGTCTTCAAGATCGAAACCGGGGCCTACCCCACCGCGGACCAGGGGCTCGACGCCCTTCTCGCAAGGCCGGAAGACCTTCGCGCCCGCCACTGGGGAGGGCCGTACCTGGAGGGGGACCTGAAGGACCCGTGGGGGAATCCCTATCGCTACGTGGCCCCCTCGGGGGACGGAAGCGGCTTCGATCTCTTCTCGCTCGGCCCCGACGGCACGGAGAGCAAAGACGACGTCCGGTGAGAGGCTACTTGTCCCCCTTCACCAGGTCGATCAGGTCCCGGATGGGCTTGGTCGGCGAGGGGATGCGGATGACGGTTCGCTTTCCGTCATCGTGCTTCTCCTCCCGATCGAAGGTCACCTTCGGCGTTTTGTACGTCCGGTACGTCCGGTGCGTCCGCGGCGTCCGGTGCGTCCGCGGCGCATAGGTGACATGGTAGCTGCGGCGGGGGTGGTGGCGTCGGTAGTAGGTGTAGTTCCGCTGCGGGTAGACGTAGGTGTAGGTGCGCCTCGGCGTCCCCGAATAGACGTAGGAGGGGCGCCAGCCTTCGGGCAGGTAGCGGTAGGTGCCGGTGGACGCGTCCCAGGTGTAGTAGCGCCCGGTGTAGCTGTCGTAGTAGACCGTCCCGTCGTCGTAGTCGTAGCGGTAGTAGCGGACGGAGGCATTCGTCTCGGCGGGGGCGGCGGGCACGTAGGTGCCGTCCGGCGCCGTGTTGTCGTAGACGTAGTAGGGTTCCGAATCGTAGTAGCGGTAGTAGCGGTGCCGGCATCCGACAAGAGCGCCGGCCAGGAGAACGAGGGGCAGGAGAAAGCGGGCTCGGGCGATCATGGCTCCATCCTTCCTCGGCGGTCCCGGGGCGAAGGGGAGACGTCCCGTTCGACGCGCCTCAAAGAGTGTCTTTCCACTTCCAGAATCCTGCATATTGCCCCGGGCCGCAAGCTAAATCCGGCCCAAGAAAAGTCGATTGCAACCGTCAAATTGAAGCACGAAGCCCTGAAGTACAGCGCTCACGACGAACGTCAGCCCGTCCCCCGGCCTCTCAGCCCTTGAAGCGGAACCAGCGCGCCTCGCGAAGGATCTTCAAGACGACGTCCTCGAAGGGCGCGTCGCTCTTGACGGAGGCGAAGCGGATGCCGCGTGCTTCCAGGAACCGCCGGAGGGATTCCTCGCGCGCGGTCCTGTCGCGGTGGAACCGGGCGATGTCCTCCCCGGCGAGATCGAGGTCGAGGGTCTCTCCCGTTTCGCTGTCCACGAGCGTGACGCGTCCCTCCAGGGGGGGGGAGATCTCGGGGGGGGCGAGGATGCGGAGCACGAAGGTCTCGGTGTTCCGGGCGGACAGGGCCCCCAGCCGTTCGAGAAAGCGGCTCTCCTCCATCAAATCGGAGAGGAGGACCATCTGGCCCCGGGGGGGCATCGAGGCCGCGGCGTCCTTCAGGGCGCCCTCGATATCGGTTCGGCCGGCGGGGGAGAGGGCCTCCAGCCGTTTCAGGAAGGGAAAGAGGGCGTCCTTGCCCCGGAAGATCCGGGAGGCCTCGCGCCGGCCCCGGCGGAAGCCGACGAGCCGGACGGGGTTGCCGGAGGCGAGGGAGACGAACCCGAGACCCGCGGCGCTCTGGAGGGCGAGCCGGAACTTGCCGGGCGAGCCTGCGCCCATGGACGCGGAGACGTCCACGAGGATCGTGAGGGGGACCTCCTCCTCCTTGGCGAACTCCTTGATGGCGAGCGTGTTCAGGCGGAGGTAGGCGTTCCAGTCCACGTACTTCAGATCGTCGCCCGGCACGTACTCCCGGTGGTCGGCGAACTCGATGAGCCCGCCCTTTCGCCTTCCCGTCACGTCGCCCTCCTGGCCCGAGGCGAGACGGCGGCGCAGGATCCACTGCAGCCTCTCGAGGCGGCGGGCGAAAGCGGGGCCGAACAGGGCGTCGTCCGTATCCATCGAGGCGATTGTCCGGCCGGAAGAGACGGGGATCAAGGGGGCGGTCCGCCCTGAGCCCGTCGAAGGGTTGGGATTGGAGATTGGAGCAACGTGTAGGGGCGGAGCTTGCCCCCGCCCAGTTCACAGGATCGTCTGCAGGTGTTGGATTGCATCCTGCGGGTATGGATCCCACCGCCGAGATCGCGGAGATCGCAGAGAGAGTTGGCGGTGAGAGTCCTCTCGCTGCGCTGCTCCGCCACTCCGACTTCGTCTGCGTGGCTCACTACGAACGTCAGCCCGCGCTGCTGCGATCTGCTCCGAAAATTCGGGAAAAACCATGATCGACGACCGCCTTGGAGGGCGAGGGTCCTCCCGAGCCAAAACACAGCCGGCTCGCCAGGAGTGGTTCGACAGGCTCACCACCACCCTGAGCAAAGTCGAAGGGGCTCGCCCTCCAAGTTTTCATGGTTTCTGGGAGAGCCGAAGGCTCATGGCTGAC
>CAZDSO010000034.1:0-31938 GCA_964508045.1 uncultured Planctomycetia bacterium
CGTGGTACCAGGCGTCCGGATAGAGGATTCTCAACGGTCTCGACATGACTGGACGGTACCACATTCTCATGCAACCGTCAATCGTCGACTTGACCCCTTTTCGGGACTCATGCAACCGTCAATCGTCGACTTGACCCCTTTTCGGGACTGGTTCAACCAGACGCTCGCGAGGGTCGACGACGCGGTGGTCCGTCTCGGCATCTTCGAGGGGGATTTCCATTTCCACAAGCACGACGATCAGGACGAGCTGTTTCTCGTGCTCGAGGGGCGCCTGCTTCTCGATATCGAGGGCGAGGGCGCGGTGACGCTCGAGACGCACCAGGGAATCGTCGTGCCCCGCGGCGTGGTCCACCGGCCCCGCTCCCCCGGGCGTTCCGTGGTCCTGATGGTCGAGCGCCAGGGCATCGTCCCGACGGGGGACTGAGCCTGGCGCGAGGGGAAAGGAAGCGGCAGGACGACCGAACGGCATGGCGGCGCACCGGTCAATCGCGGGAAAACGTGATTCTGGACGAATACGTGATCATGCCCAGCCATGTCCACGTCCTGTTGTGCTTGATGCATCCTGTAGGGGCATGGCGTGCCATGCCCCTACGCGGGAATTCGGCAATCCGATCGCCGTTTCCGTTTCCACTTGCTCTCCCCCTCTCAATCTTCCCCCACGTCCAAAATTGTTCGAACCCTTCTGCGAAATCATCGTTTGTCACGGCAAGGGAACGTACGTCTTCAGCGTTCCCGAATTGCCGTCGGATCGCTTTCGCCTGGGAGGAGGCCATGGGAGACCGTTCCGTCCGTCTTTTCGCCGCCCTCGCGATGCTTCTTCTGCTCGCCGACTGCGCCAGGCGCGTTTCCACCTGCCCCAAGGAAAGGCCGGCGAGCCCGCAAGAGGAGGAAAGGACCGTTCTCCCCGCCTCCGGCACGTCCGCATCGGCGATCCGGTGCGGACCTGCCCTGCTGGACGCCGCGCTCTCTCCGCTCGCCCTCGGGGAACCCGTCTGCGCCGGGAACCTCGCCGTGATCCCGATCCTCGAGCCGCCGAGAACCGGGAGCGAGACGGATTACATGGACCTGGACGACGCCCTGCGCAACAAGCTTGTCGTCGTGAGGGAGGTCGGAAACCAGGGAAGCGTGCCTTTGCTCGAGATTGAATCCAGGGCGTCCTGGCCGGTTTTCATCCCTTTCGGCGCGATTCTCACCGGAGGTCGGCAGGACCGGATGGTGCGGGAGGAGACCGTGCTCTCGCCGGGGGAGAAGAGGGAGATCCCCGTGTTCTGCGTCGAGCAGGGGAGGTGGAGGAAGGGTGTGGACGGCGCCCGATTCGGGCGGTACTGGAACTCCGCATGCTTCGGGCTCAAGTCGAACGCCGCCCTCGGAGACAGCCAGGGAACCGTCTGGCGCAACGTCCGCCACTGGAACTCCGCCATCGGGATCGGAGGGAGCGCTTCGTTCCAGGGCAACTTCGATTCGGAGGTTTTTCGGGAAAAGGCGAAGCGGCTCGGGAAGGTCCGCACGGACCTCTCGAAACGGAAGAATGTCGTCGGCATCCTGGCCGTGGTCGACGGCGGGTTCGGCGGCATGGAGGTGTTCGTTTCTCCGGCCTATTTCCGGCGCATGTGGGAGAGGCTGTTCCAGGGGCTGGTCGTGGACGCCGCCGCCTCGAAACCGGAAAAGGCGGTGGACGCGAAAGCAGCGCGGCAAGCGGCGGTCGAGGGATTCCGCCTTCTCGCCGGTTGCGAAGCGTCCGAAACGAACCGGGACGGCATGATCCGGTTCGACCTCCGGCAGGAGGACGCAGCAGGTTCGGCGATCCTCGACGGCGCCCGCAAGACCCTTGTGTATTTCAAGTTCTTCCCGAAGGCGTCCCTCCCCGGAGGCGCGCCGGGAACCGGATCCGGCCCGCCCTTCCAGGGGATCTATTGGAACTCCGCCATCGGCATCGGCAACGGGACAGGCCGCTTCCTGGGGGGCCGTTTCGGCGGGCGTAGGAATCTGCGCCGCGCCAGCGGCGACCGGGAAACCGAGTCGGCCGTGCTCAGGGGCCTGGTCTGGCTGAAGAACCACCAGGATCCCGACGGCTCCTGGTCGTGCAAGGAGTTCATGGCGAACTGCAAGGAGGGGGCCTGCACGGGCGCGGGCGCCGATGCCGGATACGATACCGGCGTTACCGGTCTTGCGCTGCTGGCCTTCCTCGGAGCGGGTCAAACGCACAAGCACGGCAGGTACAAGAACACGGTGAAGAAGGGACTGCAGGCCCTGAAGGCGTGCCAGTCTCCCGAGGGCCGGTTCGGGCCGGAATGTGCCGACGGCCGCTGGATCTACAACCATGCCCTCTGCACGATGGCCGCGGCGGAGGTCTACGGGATGTCCAACTGGAGCCCCCTGCTTCAAGGCATGGCGCAGAAGAGCGTCGATTTTCTTGCGGATTGCAGGAATCCCGGGCTCGGATGGCGGTACGGCCGGCGCCCCGGAGACAACGACTCCTCGGTGACCGGGTGGGCGGCGATGGCCTTGAAATCCGCCGATCTCTGCGGCCTCGACGTGCCGGCGGAGTGCTTCGAGGGCGCGCTGGCCTGGTTCGACCGGGTGACCGACGAGACGTATCACAGGGTGGGCTACACGGACAAGAGGGACACGGGCATGGTCATTCACGAGGTCGCGAGCGGTCCGGTCCCGCCCATGGAGACGCCGACCGCTGCAGCCGTGTTCTGCAGGATGCTCATCCGGGGAGCCGGGCAAGCCGAGAGGCCGGAGGTCGCGGGTGGGGGAGACCTGCTTCAGCGGATCGCTCCGAGCTGGAATCCCGAGACCTACTCGATCGACATGATCTTCTGGCACTTCGGCACCCTGGCCATGTTCCAGCTGGGGGGGGAGCGGTGGTCCGGCTGGAACGAATCCCTGAAGAACGCCCTGGTTCCGCACCAGAAGCGCGACGGCTGCGAGAACGGTTCCTGGGATCCCATCGGCGCGTGGGGAGCGGCGGGCGGCCGCGTCTATGCTACGGCGATCAACGTCCTGACGCTGGAGACCTATTACCGCTTCGTGCGCGTCGCTAGGGATCGGTGACATCAGCGGCGGGGGTCCGTCCCGGGATTTTCGTATCCCACGGGAAACGGCACCGCGTGCGAAAGCGCGGGAGCCGGAGGCTCCGATTGTCCGAGGTCTGGATAGCGCTGGGTATGACCGCCTTCGCCGGCTTGGCGACGGGCATCGGGAGCACCCTCGCCTTTCTGGCCCGGCGGACGCACTACCGTTTCCTGTCGGTGGCCACGGGCTTTTCGGCTGGCGTCATGCTCTATGTCTCCTTCGTGGAGCTCTTTGTCGAAGGCGCAGCCTCCCTCGCGAGACGCCATGGCGAGGCGGCGGGTCGATGGATCAACGTCGCCGCTTTCTTCGGCGGCATCTTGCTGATCGGCCTGATCGACCAGATGATCCCCGCTCACACCAATCCCCACGAGGCTCGTGTCGACCCCTTTGCACCCGGTCTTTTTCGAAAAAGCCTGGGTTTCGCCGGAGATTGCCTACAATGGATTTCGAGGATTTCTTCATGCTCGACGTGGATCGGCGGTCGGTTCGCCGGGGGTGGAGATCGACGCCAGCTCAGGAGGAACGATGGCCGAGGCCAAGTCAGGCGATTCCGTGAAGGTCCAGTACACGGGCAAGGTGAAGGATGGGGAGGTCTTCGAGAGCACCCAGGGGCAGGAGCCCTTCTCGTTCACGATCGGGGAGGGCGCCGTGCTTCCCGCCTTCGAGAACGCCGTGGTCGGGATGTCGCCGGGCGAGAGCAAGAAGACGGAGATCGCCGAGCCCGACGCCTATGGTCCCCGGCGCGACGAACTGGTTGCCGTGGTGGAACGGAGCGACCTGCCCCCGGATCTCGCCCCCCAGGTGGGCCAGGTGCTCCAGATGCCCCGCCCCGACGGGGGGGGCGTGCTCATGGTGGAGGTGACGGACACCTCGGGCAGCACGGTCACCCTGGACGCCAATCACCCCCTGTCGGGACGGGATCTGGTCTTCGAGATCGAGCTGGTCAGCATCGACTGAGGGCTGTTTCTTGGATCTCGAGCGCGAACCGCACCCGCCTCTTGTGCGCCTCTTGTGATAGAATGCCTTTTCGCACGTCTCGAGTCCTTTCTGCCGTGGAGGGTCGCATGCGGCGAACAGCGACCGTACTGTACCTGTCTTTCCTCGTTCTCCTGTCGACCTCCGGCTGCGCATGGTTCGTTCTGGGCGGCGTCGGCGCCGGGGTGTACTACCTCGACAAGATGGAAGAACAGTCGGCACCCGCCGTTTCCATCGAAAACCCCCAGCGCCTCAAGACCTCGCCGGGCGCGATTGCCTACACGCTTTTCGACGACGACGGAGACTCCTGCTCGGTGACGGTGGAAGTCTCGATGGACGGAGGCGTCTGGCAGGCGGCCACGCCGGCGGCCGGCGGCGAAGGGACCGCAGGGCTGGCCGCATCGCAGGGCGGCGCTCTTCACGTCTTCACCTGGGACTTCGACTCGGACATGACGGCCCCCGAAGCGGACGTGCGGGTCCGCATCACGCCCGACGACGGCGAGGCGCAGGGCGAGCCCGGCGAGACGCCCCCCTTCGTGGCGGGGAATGTCCCGCCGACCATCACGAACCTCGAGGTTCCATCGAATCCGGTGACCGGCACGGCGACCCTTTCATTCGAGATCGAGGATACGCAGTCCGACGTCGCGGAGATCGAAGTCGAATATCACAGAACCACGGGGGACACGACATGGTATCCAACCACGGAGGATCCGTCCGGATCGTCAGCCTCCTCGGTGAACCTTTCGTCGTCGCCTTCCGGCGAGCCGCACGTCTATCCCTGGGATTCCGACTACGACAGCGCGACCCGCTTCGACCTTCCCGGCGAGGATGCGACCGTCCGGGTGCGGGTGCGGGCTTCGGATGACGGAGACGATTGGTCCCCATGGCAAGAGTCGGACACGTTCGTCATCCGCAATGACAGCGAGCCCGTCGTCACGTTCGGGGACGTGACGACGGTGGTGGAGAGGGGCGTGGTAACCATCCCCTATCTCGTCAAGGATGCGGAATCCGACGACGTCACGATCCTGGTGGAGTACAGGGCGGCGGGCACGCCCGCCTGGAGGATGGCCACAGCCGGTCCCGGTACGACCGGGACCTTTCTGACGGCCACGCCCGCCGGGGTCTCCGGCGTCTATGCCTGGGATACGATCAAGGACCGCGTTCGGAGCACGAATGTCACCGTCCGGATCACTGCGTCCCAGGACAACAAGACCGGGATCCCTGCGACCCAGCTCTATGCGATCGGAAACAACGCGAGCCCGACCTGGGGTCCGAAAGCGCACATGCCCACAACGCGATACCGCCTGGCCTGCGCCGAGGCCGGCGGGCTCCTGTACGCCATCGGCGGGTTTTCCGGGATGATGCTGCACGATGACGTGGAGGCATACGATCCCGTTTCGGACACGTGGGCATCGAAAGCGTCCATGAATTCAACCAGGGAAATGCTGGCCACGGCCGTGGTCGGAGGGGTCATCTATGCGATCGGGGGGAAGGCCGGCGCTCCCAGCGCCACGGTCGAAGCCTATGATCCGGCCTTGGACCAGTGGACGTCGAGAGCGCCCATGCCCACCGCAAGGCATTCCCTGTCCTGCGCCGTGGCCGACGGACGCATCTATGCCGTCGGGGGGACGGGTGCCGCGGAACTGGCCACGGTGGAAGAGTACGATCCGGGACCGGACACGTGGGTCTCGAAAAAGTCGATGACGGCGGCCAGGACCGCTTTGTGCTGTTCCGCTGTGCAGGGACGCATCTACGCCGTCGGCGGCTTCGACAGCGGATTCCTCTCCACGGTCGAGGAGTACGATCCAGCCTTGGATTCGTGGACCACGAAGACGTCGATGCCCACGGAGCGGGGTAACTTCGCCAGCGCCGGCGTCAATGGAAGCGTGATCGTCGTCGGGGGGGCCAACAGCAGCGGATACCTCTCGTCCGTGGAAGAGTACCATCCCGCCTCGGACACATGGACCACCGGAATCCCCCTGCCCACGGTGCGGGCTGACCATGGAGGCGGCGTGATCGATGATTGCCTCTATGCCGTGGGCGGGAGGATCAGCAACTTCCAGTACGTTGACACGGTCGAGGCCTATCAGTCCGTCCCGGATCGCTGGACCGTGAAGACTTCCATGCCCACGGCAAGGAAGTCCTTCTCGAGCGCGCCGCTCCAGGGGAACCTCTACGCCATCGGGGGCTACGAGAGCGCGGACCTGACCCGGCTGGAGGCCTACAGTCCCGGCCTGGACGCGTGGTCGACGAAAGCGCCCATGTCGTTCGCCAGGCAGAACCCGGGCACGGCCGTGGTCGGCGGCCATCTCTACGCCCTGGGAGGATTTGCCGGCGGAGCGCTGGCCGTGGTGGAGGAATACGATCCCGGGGCGGACGCCTGGGCCACGAAGAACGCCATGCCGACTGCAAGGTACGACTTCGGCTGTTCCGCGGTCGATGGGCGGATTTATGTCATCGGCGGGGAAAACAGCACCCCCGGCTACCTGGCCACGGTCGAAGAGTATGACCCGGCGCTGGATGCCTGGGCCACCAGGGCCCCCCTGCCCACGGCGAGACACAAGCTGTCGACGGCCGTGGTTGGCGGGCGCATCTATGCCATCGGCGGATCCGCGAGCTCCACGACCTTCGACGCCATGGTCGAAGAATATGATCCTGTCCTCGACACATGGGCCACGAAAGCGCCCATGCCGACGGGGCGGCAAGATCTGGCCTGCGCATCGATGAACGGGCGCATCTATGCCATCGGGGGGTACAACGGCGCTGATCTCGCAACGGTGGAAGAATACGATCCTGTTTCGGATACATGGACAACGAGAAACTCCATCCTGTCAGCACGGCACGGATTCTCCATGGTCGCGCTCGACGGGCGATTCTACGTCCTCGGGGGGCTCGCGGGATCGATGCCCGTTGCCGTGCCCACGGTGGAGGTGCAGGCTTTTCTGGCGAACGATCCGGAGTTCCGGCCGTTGGCGTCTCCGAGTCCTGGGCGCTCCTCGGCCGGCATCTCGGTCCTCCAGGGAATGATCCATGCGTCGGGCGGGAAAGACGGCTCCACGGCCCTCGGCGACTGCGCCGGATACCATTTCCTGGGCGATATTCCCTCCGACGATGCAGCGGCCTTCGCCATCCGCTCCCGTTGGGCCGCCCAATCAGCCATGAACACCGTGCGGTATGGCGCTGGTTTCGCAAGCCACGGCGGCCTCCTCTATGCCGTCGGCGGCTTCGACGCCTCCGGCGACGGGCTCGCCTCCATCGAGACCTATGACGCGTCTGCCGACGCCTGGACCGTCTTCTCTCCCTCGCTCCCGAACGCGCGCGGCGGGCTCGGCGTGGTCGTCATCGACGACAAGCTGTACGCTTTCGGCGGGGACGACGGGGCCGGCGCGAAGACCGACGCGCTGGAGATGTACGATTTCACGACTTCCGCATGGTCCACGGGCACGTCCATGGGCACGCCGCGCTCCCATTTCGGCTACGCCGTGGAACCGGAGACGGAGCGAATCTATGTATTCGGCGGCGAGGGGGCCGGGGGCGCCTACCTGGATTCGGTCGAATACTACGAACCCGCCACGGACACGTGGAGGACGTCGGAAGACGCCGTCAATCCGCTCAACACATTGCCGAGAGGCCTCAAAGGCGTTCTCTGCTTGTTTGAAGGCTTCCACCTCAAACTCTTCGGCGGCGAATACGATCACGCCCTGGACGGTCCCACCCTGACCCGTCAGATTCTCGTGTACGATCACTGGGCAGACCGCTACGGAGTGGAGGCGCGTGAACTTCCCTATCCGGCCCGCGACATGTTCGGCTGTTCGGCCACCGGGTCCTGGAACCACCGCGGCAACGACCAGACAGACCGGTTCTGCTTCCTGGGCGGCGGGGTCACGGGCACGCACTACCACGATGCGTTCTTCCGTTTCTATTCGAGATAGGTTTTCCTGCTACACGAAACGATACAAGCCCTGGAAATTCGTCGTTTCGGTGGCAAGGGCCGGCCCCGCTCGGAAAGGAAAGCGGAAGAAAGAAGACGGGAAAGCATGGACGCCAAGAGGATCGGGATCGGGCTTGCCCTCGCCGCCCTTACCGGCGTGCTCTGGCTCGCCTCGATGGCCTTGGACCACGCCGGATTCATCGCCTGGGTTGCCCTCGTCCCCCTCTGGATCGCGCTTCTGCGCTTCAGCCCGGCGTGGCGGCACGCCTTTCTCTTCGCTCTCGTCTCGGCGGAAATCGGTGTCGGCGGCTTCCTTGGCGTGCTGGCCTTCCAGCCGTGGATGGCGGCCGTCGCCGTCCTCGTTCCCCTCGCGCCCTCCCTCCTCCTCTCGCTGCTGTGGGCCCTCTCCAGGAGCAACCCCCTCCGCCTGTTCGTCCCGCTGACGGCGACGGGCCTGACCTCCGCGGACATGCTCCTCTCCCTCACGCCCATGGCGGCGGTGATCTCCCCCGCAGGCACCCAGGCCGGATACCCGTGGCTGATGGCCCCCGCCAGCCTCCTGGGCTTTTCGTGCATCACCTTCCTTCTCCTGACGGCCAACGGGATCCTTGCCCTTCTCCTCCTGGAGACGGCGGGCAAGACGTACCGATGCAAGACCGTTGCGGTGGGGGGGATCCTCATGGCGGCGGTCCTCGCAGCCTCCAACGTCCCGCGTGGCGACGGCCCCGCCATCCCGGTGGCCGTTCTGCAGCCCGGCGGGAACCGGACGGGCCCTTGCGGCGACGCGGAGGGGAAGGCCCGGCGGGGAGAGGAAGCCCTCTCGCTCCAGGACGTGCCTATCGGCCTTTCGAGGGAAGGGGCCGGCAAGGGCGCACGTCTCATCGTATGGCCGGAGTCCCTCCTCGAGGTGGACCCGTCTTCCGACGGGAGACGGCGGCGCGAGATCGAGGCGTTCGTCGCGCGTCTCGGCGTGCCGGTGGTCGTCACCTTCGACGCGGGAAGGAAGAACCTCGCCGTCCCGGTCTTCCCCGGACGGGGCTTTGCCGAGGCGTACGAGAAGCATTACCCGGCCGGGAGCCTGGGAGAGGAGAACGTTGCCGGCACGTCCGAGCCCCTGTACCGGGCCGCCTGGGGCGCGTTCGGCCTCCTCATCTGCTACGACATGCATTACGAGGAAATCGCCCGCCGGCTGGCCGTGCGCGGGGCGCAGCTCATCGCCGTGCCGACGCGTTCCCAGCGTTCCGCCAACGCCAGATTGTTCCATGTCCGGGCGGCGCGCCTGCGCGCGGCGGAGAATCACGTCGGCTTCGCCCTGGCGGACGGCGACGGCGCCGCGTCCCTGATCGGCCCGCGCGGGGAGATGCTCGCGGCGGCCGGCCCGGGGGCGCAAGCGTTGACCGCCCCCGTTCCGCTCGGAACGGGCTGGACGGTCTACAACCGCGCCGGATACCTGCTGCGCTGGCTCGTGATCGCCGCCTTCGCGGCCGGCCTGGCGGTTGCGGCCATCCCGTTGATTTCTCAAAGACACCCTCCAGTCTCCCGCCCATCAGATCGGATGGACCCTTCCGGTCCGAAACGAGGGCGTCGGTCGAGAACGGCCTTCGGCAAAGAATCGGCGGATGAGGAATGATCTCACCTCCTTCGGTGAAACCGGAGGTTCGGCGATCCGCGCCCGCAGCATCGCCGTGGTCCCGGGCCGAAAACCTGCGTGGCCCGGGACACACGCCGTGAAGTAGAGCGCGCCTCGCGCTCTCACTTCTTGGCGCGCCTTCCACAAACGGCGCCGGCTTGCGCGGGTCCCGCCACGCCGCAGATCTTCTCTCGTCGAGACGCAAGGATCGCGGAGACCCTTCAAGATCGACAACCTGGCGCCTTCGGGCAAGCCCGTCACCTCCATGAGGCGCCCTCTCGTCCGGCTCGTCGCGATGGGCATCCTCCGCCGGGAGATCCCCTTCGGCGCGCCGTCCCGATCCCCTTCCTCCGCGAGAGGCGCCGACCTTCTGGTACAATACAGGGCCTGCCGCTCGTGAAACCGCGGCCGGCGCGAAATCCCTTCACCCAGGGAAGCGTGGACCTTGGACAAGACGTTCGACACTCTCGAGGACTTCTACGCCGTCTCCCGCGAGATCGGACGCGGCGCCTTCGGGACCGTCTACGAGGTGCGGCGCGAAGGGGACGGGCGCCGTTTCGCCCTCAAGGCGTTCTCCGACGAGAATCGGGCCGAGCTGGAAAAGGTGCGCACCTTTCACGAGCAGGGCCTCGAAGGCGAACGGATCGTGTCGATCGAGAAAACCACCGACACCTTCGCCGTCTTCGAGCTCCTCCCCATGAGCCTCGAGGATCTCCTCGAGAAACCCCTCGACGAAACCATGAAGCGGCGGATGATCGAGGAGCTGCTGTCCGCCTTGGGCGAGCTGCACGACCAAACGATCGTCCACGGCGACGTGAAACCCTCGAACCTCATGATCGAGATCCTCGGCGATCCGGAGAACCCCGAGGACCTCCGCATCAAACTGATCGATTTCGGACTGGCCAGCGGGATGGATTTCGAGACCCTCGAACTCAGCTTCTCGCGGACCCGGAACGTGGAAGGCACGCTCGACTACCTCTCGCCCGAGCGGCGCGAACCCGGACACCGCCCGGGACCGGCGGACGATCTCTTCTCGGCGGGCGTCGTCATCTTCCAGATCCTGACGGGACGCCCCGCCCGGGAAGCCCTCGTTCGGCGGGAGGAGATGCCCCCGATCTTCCGTCGTTTTCTCGCCCCGGAAGAGCAACGCCCCCACGACGCGCGAAAGGCCCTTCTCGAGATCTGGGACTTCTGGCGCGCGAACACGCGGGAAGCCCGCGTGGGGCGGGCCGTGTCCTCGCACCGGGTGAAACGAAGGAAGGACCGGTCGTCGTTCTTCCGGGGGTTCTATACGGGGGCTCTGCTGGTCATGTTTCCGGCGTACGTCCTGCTGGTGATCGGCATCCTGACCCTGCAGGAATCCGAGACGCTCGCCTTCGACCCCGCCTTCCTCCTTGCGAAACAGCACTCCGCGCGCATCGATGGTTGAAACAGCAAAAGCATCTTCCCGAGTTCCTGCGTTCCAGATTTTTTTATGCCTTCGTGCCTTTGTGTCTTCGTGTTGGAGTCTGTTTCGGTTTCGAGGTCCCCCCTGGGGTGTTTCGAGGAAGGCGGGCTATGAAAAGGAATGGCGGGCCATGACCTACGTACACCGCGAAAGACTCCCCCCGCATCGGCGTCTGGATGGCAAGCGCACGGGAGACGCACGGGCGTCTTCCGATTCCCTGTCCGCGATTCCTAGCCCGCGTGCTGCACCAGGTTGCGCAGGATGCCGATCTTGCGCAGGTGGCCGTACTCGAACTCGATCAGGTCCAGGATCTGGGAAGCCAGATCGTCCCGCTTCACGTGCTTGGCGAGCGTGTGGTAGAAGAGGATGCTGTCCTTCTCCGCCTGGCCCGCGAGCTTCAGGATCTCCTCCATCGTCTTCCGGCGATCCAGGCCCTCCTCCAGGCCCTCCACCCCCTCCATGAACCAGCCCATGATGTCCCCCGCGTCCTCCATGGCCTCGTTCAGGCACGCCGTGTTCGTCGGCTCCTCCGCCCAGGCCGACAGCGTCTCCGCGTGCTCGTCCTCCTCCTTCGCCAGAAAATCCAGAAGGCCCCTCGCCTCCTCCCCCGACACCCGCTCCTTCAACGCCCGGTAGAACGACGCCATCCGCCGCTCCATGGTCACCGCCGCCTCCCGTAACGATAGGTCCCGGCCCATGAAACACCTCCTCGACATCGTGTCGGATACGATGACCTGTGCGAACCTATACGATAGGCGCCAGAAGGGCGAAAGGGAAGGACGTTGCGCCACGACGAAAATCGACTAAGATGGAGAATGCCGTCTCCGACGCTTCCGGCTCCCCCCCCGGATGGAGGAAACACCGATGCGCTCGAACCGTTCGCTCCGCTTCCTGGTCCCCGGCCTCCTCCTCGCCGGCCTCCTCCTCACCGCCTGCCCCGCCGAAGACGACGAGACCCCCGAACCCGAACCGCCCACCTATCCGCCTGCGGACATCCAGGCCCTTGTCGACGCCGACGGCGGCACCGGCGGCGGGCCCAACATGGGCGCGTGCACCGTCGTCGTCTTCGACAAGGTCACCGGCGACCGCATCCAGGGCGCCGAGGTGCTCCTCTACCACGGAAGCGGCAACGAGGAGAGGATGCAGACGGATGCCGACGGCACGGCGGCATTCACGGGCATCACCCCCGGGGCGGTGACCGTCACCGCCCTCGAGCAGGGATACGTCAACCAGACGATGGTCGACGTCAACGCGGCCACGGTGGTCCTGCCGATGGAAGGCCGCTTGCTGCTCGTATCCGGAACCGTCAAGAACGTCCAGCCCAATCACCACGTGAAGCTGGAACTGATGACCAAGACCTACGACCCCATCGACCGGAAACGCGAGGCGAAGTACGGCTACGTCTCCGACGTAAATCACGGGACGCCCGACACGCCGTTCGAGCTCCGCTTCAAGGCGGGCGCGGTGGACACCCTGCTGGTCCGCGAAGTGCATGACAGTTCGGGACGGACGGAGAGAAGCCTCGAGTACGATCTCGGCGGGACGTCGGGCTGGTTCACCGACCAGACGGGAGTCAACATCGACCTGACGGGGGCCGGGGCCGGCCTGCACGAGCTGACCGTGAACGCCGACGACGTCTGGAGCGACGCCCACACGGTCATCGCCTACTACGAGACGGACCATTTCCGCTACCCCTCCTACAGCACGTCGCCGCCGGCGACGGCCGCGGACCCCTGGGTGATCCAGCTCCAGCTGCCCCCGAACCTGGCCAACGCGAAGATCGTGGTCGAGGCCTACGCCGAAGACTCCACCCCGGGCGAGGACCTTCCCCGGGAGTCCTGGGAGACCACGAAATCCACCGGCCCCGCCGGAGAAGCGACCACGCTGAACATGTCGTTCGACATGGTGACCCTCTCCGGCGATTTCCTCCATCCCCTCTCCTACCCCGACGTCTTCTTCGTCGTGGCCCGGTACGACGGCCGGTTCCACGCCACCCTGGGCATGCAGAACCCCTTTCCGGACTACGCCATCCGCGTGCCGAACGGCCGCGACGTGGACCTGCGCGTGATCGAACTCGCGGAGGTCAGTTCCGAGGGGGGCACGTTCGTCGCCGCGCTCGACGACTCCGTCCACTACACCTCGCACCAGACCCACGACTTCGATCTGTCGGGCGCCGGCGTCGAGATCCTGGACATGACGGCCCCCGTGCCCGCCGGCATCTCGACGACGGAAGGCATGGCCCTGCTCACGGGGCCCTTCGATTCCAGCGCCTTCGCCGGCGAGTTCATGGCCGTCCCCTACATGACCAAGGCGGCGGAAGCCGGCGGGCAGCTCGACTACCCCCTGCCCTTCAAGAGCGTGACCGGCGTCTCCACCTACCTCCTGGTCGTCCTGGCCCAGGAAAAGGGCCTTCCCGAGGGCGAACGGCCCGAGAGCATGTACATCCGCGGCAACCTCGCGGACCCCTCCAGCGACCCGGGGCCGACCAGCGCCCTCGACCTCCTGGACATCCCCGCCGTCCTCGCCCCCCTGGAATCGGAGACCGTCCCCCGCGCCTCCCTCCTGTTCGCCTGGCTCGGCGACGCCGCCGTCGCCACCGAAGGGGTCCACACCCTCAAGATCGCCGACGGGGACGGCGTCGTGGTCTGGAACGTCCTGGTCCGCGGCTCCACGCAGCAGTTCATGCCGCCCGTCCTGCCCGCAGACCTCCGGACGGAATTCGACCTCGCCGCCGGCACCGAATACGATATCCAGGTGGGCTCGGCGGCCACGAGCGGGCTCGACTTCGACGACTTCACCTTCGACATCATGCCGGGAGAGATCGACGAGATCGTCTCCTCGAACAACGCCTGGTACATCGCCAACCACGAGCCCGTGCCGTTCCAGGTGAACTGATGGCGTCTTCCGGACGGCCCGGAAGTACGCCCCAAAAATACCAACGCCCGGCGTCCGGGCCGCACCCGACAGAGATCGCGATCCGCTTCGCTGGAAGAAAGAGAGGACTCCATGAGGACCCCGCCCGCACTCCCCGCGCCGTCCGCGCGTTGCGCCGGCGTCGCCGCGCTGCTCTTCACCGCCGTGCTGCTCGGCTGGGCCCTTCCGGCCCCGTCCGCCCGCGCCGGCGGTCCCGGCGACCCGATGGTCGTGCCCGGACCGCTTCCCGACAAGGCCCTGGTTCTCGCCGGAGGGCGCCGCGGGATCGACCCCGCTTCCGCCACCTTCACCCTGAACGCGCGCGGCGTCCCCGCCCTCGACATCGCGGTCTACAGGATCGGCGACCCCCTCGCCTTCGCCCTCGCCCAGCCCGACCTGAAACGCGTCTCCCTCGACGCCCCCGGCCTGCGCGAAAGCCTGAAGGCCGCCGCCGCGTCCCGCCCCGGGGGCGCGGGCGTTCCCGGCGCGGCGGAGGCGGCGGACAACCCCTTCCGGCTCGGCCTGGAGCGCATCGAACGCGTGAGCCTCGGAGAAGAGGGGGGCGAGACCGAGCTCCCTCTCGGCGCCGAGACGCCGGGCGCCTACCTCGTCGAAGCCGCCTGCGGCGACCGCGTGGCCCACGCCGTGGTGGAAACGGGACGATTGATCCTTCTGGTGCTGCGGGCCGAGAAGGAATGCCTGGCCTTCTGCGCGGACGCCGAGACGGGCGCCCCCGTCGAGGGCGCGACCGTCGTTGCGGGCATCCGCGGCAAGGAGGTCTGGCGCGGCCGCACGGGGAAGGACGGCACGGTCCGCGCCGAGGTCCCCTACGCGCCCCGGCTCGTCGTCGCGGCCGATTCGCCCCGCGGGTGCGCGTCCGACGATCCCACGCTCTATCCCTCCGTCCCCGCGGGGCTCACCGCCTACCTCTACACCGACCGCCCCCTCTACCGGCCCGGGGAAACCGTCTCCGTGAAGGGGATCCTCCGGGCGTTCCAGGAGCGGGGCTACGCGCTGCCCGAAACCGGGTCCGTAGAGATCTCCCTTCTCGACCCGGACGGCAAGGAGATCGGAACGGCCGCGTGCGAGACCACGGAGCTCGGCACCTTCTCCGCCTCCTTCGAGGTCCCCGCGGGGGCACGGCTCGGGCGGTGGGACGTGGTGGCGAAGTGCGCCGGCAAGCCGTTCAACGCGTCCTTCCACGTGGAGAAATTCCGCCGGCCCGAGCTCGAGGTCGACGTCGCCCCCGCCCGCAGCCGCTTCGCCGCGGGTGAGACGGTGACGTTCGACATCCGGGGACGCTACTACTTCGGAGGCGAGGCCCGCGGGGCCCTGGTGAAGTACCGGATCTACGAGATCCCCTTCGAGCGCGACCTCTTCCCGCCGGGGGAATTCGCCTTCTACTTCCCGGAAGAGAAGAAGGCCTTCGAGCGCGCGCTGGTCAAGACCGGCGAGGGAACGCTCGACGAGACGGGGCGCCTTCGCGTCTCCTACGACCCGGGCGCGGCGGAAAGGAACGTCCGCATCACCCTCGAGGCGGATGTCGCCGACGCGTCCCGGCGCTTCGCCACGGGCTCGGGATCCGTGAAGGTGACGCTGGCCGACTTCACCGTCGACGTGGAGCCGGAAAAGGCCTTCGTCCTGGCCGGCGAGAAGGCGCCCTTTTGCATCCGCGCCGAAGGCTTCGACGGCGCCCCGATCGGCGACGCTTCCTTCACCGCAAGACTCCGCCCCGCCGGCGATCCGCGGAACGCCGTCGAGACCACGGTCACCACCGACGCCTCCGGCGAGGGGGCCGGCGCCCTCGAGGCGCCCGGCGCCGGACGCATGATCCTCTCCGTCTCCGGGCGCGACGCGTCCGGCCGGCGGGTGAGAGCGACCCGGACGTTCTGGGTCGTGGAACCCGGGCAGCCGCTGGGCCACGACCGGAAGAAACCCGCCCTGATGCCCGACCGGAAGGAATACCGGCCGGGTCAGACCGCCCGCGTCCTGGCCCTCCTCCCGCGCGAGAAGGCCCACCTCCTTCTCACGGTCGAGGCGTCCGGGATCCTCCATCACGAGGTGCGCCGGGCCGGCGCCGACTGCGCCGTGATCGAGATCGAGGTCGAAAAGGACTTCGCCCCCAACGTGTTCCTCCGGATGACCTCCGTCTGGGACGGTTTGACCCACGAGGCGGTGACGGCGCTGGTGGTGCCGCCCCGCTCCTCCTTCCTCCGGGTGACGGCGACCCCCTCGAAGAAGGCGTTCGGGCCCGGCGAGAAGGGGACGATCGAGCTCGTCGTGACCGATCTCGACGGCGAGCCCGTCGAAGCCGAGCTCTCGCTCGCCGTGGTGGACGAGGCCCTTTACGCCCTCAAGCCCGAGCAGAACCCGCCTCTGGAAAAATTCTTCCACAGCCTGCGGCGGAACGCCGTGCGACGGGGGGATTCCGCGTCGTTTCTCTCCTTTCGCGAGTTCGTGACGGATCCGAAGAGGAAACCCGCCCTCGTGATCTCCCCCCACGACGCCAAGGCGCTCCTGGAAGCCCTGGTCGGGCTCGAAGAGACGACCGCCCCGGCCGACGGGAAGATCTACGCCTCCCTGGCGGCCTACGAGAAGAAGACGGGCCTGATCTCGGGCGTGTTCGGATCCCGCGTCCACTTTCACAAGGCTTTCCTGGAGCGCCGGATCGAGAAGCTGGAACACGCGTCCGCAGCGGGAGGAGACGAGCGCGTCGCCCGGGCGCTGGACCTGGCCCGGCGCCTGCTCGCGGAAGCGCCCCGAGCCCCCGTGCGGGGCGGGAAGAAGGCCCTGAAGGGAAACGGAGGGGCGCGCGCCCCCGCCTTCGAGGAGCCGGCGGAAAGCGGCGCGGAAGAGGACGAGGCGCCGGCGCCGACGCCGACGCCGACGCCGACGCCCACCCCCACCCCCACCCCCACCCCGACGCCGCCTCCCAGCAGCGGCACCGGGGCGAGGCTCGAAACCAAAGAAAAGGCGAAATCCCTCGCCGACGCCGCGCCGGAACGCAAGGACTTCGCCTCCGCCGTCCTCTGGGTCCCGCACCTGAAGACGGACAAAAACGGCAAGGCCCGGGCGTCCGTCGCGTTCAAGGACGACCTGACCCGGTGGCGCATCCGCGCCCTGGCCGTCACCGCCTCCACGCGCGTCGGGTCGGGACGCAATGCCGTTCTCACGCGGCGCGCGGCCGTGGTGCGCGTGTCGATCCCGCGCTTTCTGCGCGCGCGGGACGTCGCGGAGATCCCGGTCCTCGGCCACAACCTCGACGCCTCGCGCTCGCCGTCGCGGCTCGAGGCGAGCGCGGAGGGGCTGGCGCTGGAAGGGCCCGGGAAGATCGAGGGCGCGGTGGCGGGGGGGGGCTCCCTGTCCGGCACGTGGACGGCGCGGCCCGGCAAGGCCGGCGAGGCGGTCTTCCGGGGATCGTTCCGCACGGCGGCGGGGGCGGACGCGGTGGAGGTGAAGCTTCCGGTGCTTCCCCACGGTGTGGAGCTCTTCGACGTGGACAGCGGGCTGTTCAGCGGGGGGGAGGTCTCGTACGGTTTCCGCCTGCCCGAGGGCTACGACCGCGCGTCGGCGCGGCTGGAGGTCCGGGTGACGTCGGGGTTCGCGCAGGCGGTGAAGGACGGCTCGAAATACCTGCTGGCGTACCCCTACGGGTGCACGGAACAGACGCTGGACCGGCTGTTGCCCAATCTGGTGGCGCACGAGACGTTCCAGAACCTGGGATTCGATCCGCCGGTGCCGCCGGGCGAGTTCAAGCGGGAGCTGAAGAAGGGGATCGCGCGCCTGGTGAACTACCAGCACGAATCCGGCGGGTGGGGATGGTGGAAGCGGGACCGGGACATGGCCTTCATGACGGCGCTGGCGGTGTACGGGCTGGCGCGGTGCCGCGCGCTGGATCTTGCCGTGCCCGACGAGGTGCTCGAGGCGGGGGTGAAGCGCGTGAAGGCGTGGCTCGAGGAGGGCGGGATCGATTTCACGGAGCGGGCGTGGATGCTCCTGGCGCTCTCGGAGGCGGGGGAGGACGTGACGGCGGAGGGGGACCGGATCTTCGACACGGTCCAGCGGGCGGAAGCCGGCCCCTACACGAAGGCGCTTTTGCTCACGGTCTTCTCGCGGCTCGAGACGCGCAAGGCGGAAGCGAAGGCGCTGGCGGAGGCGCTGGTGCGGGAAGCGCAGGAGGATTCGGGTCGTCTCTGGTGGGGGCGGGAAGGGATGCCGAAGTGGTCGGCCGACCCGGTGGAGACGACGGCGTGGGTGGCGACGGCGCTGATGACCTTCGACGCGGACCATCCCGCGGTGGAGAAGGCGCTGGCCTGGCTGATGGTGAAGCGCCGGGGCGACCGGTGGAAATCGACGCGGGACACGGCAACGGCGGTCTTGGCCATGTGCCGGTACCTGGAGGCCCGGGGCGTCGGGGAGGGGCTTTTGAAGGTCTCGGCGTCGCTGAACGGCGCGCCTCTCGCGACGGAGACGGTGTCGAGCGCCTCGGCCGAGGGCTTCCTTCGCGTGGTGGGCGGCGGGGATCTCGTGGACGGGGAGAACGAGCTCGTGTTGCGGCACGTATCGGGCCCCCCCGCCTTCTACTCGCTCATGGCGGTGTGGTTCTCCGAGGAGGCGGGGGTGAAGGCCTCGGAGGCGGGGCTGAAGGTCCGCCGCTCGTACTACGCGCTGGCGTCCGGGGAGAGGGAGGGGAAGAAGGTCTGGACGGCCCGGCCGGTGGAAAACGGCGAGGCGGTGGAGAGCGGAACGCTCCTGCTGTCGGTGGTGGAGGTCTCGTCGCCGGAAGACCGGGACTGCGTCATGGTGAGCGACGCCTTGCCCGCCACGGCGCAGGTGGAACGGCGGGACGAGAGTTTCCGGATCCCCGATCGTCCGGAAGGTCCGGAAGCGACGCGGGAGATCCACGACGAGGCGGTGCTCTATTTCCTGGCGGATCTGCCGGGCGGGCGGACGCTTCGTTTTTCGACGCTCTTCCGCACGACGGTGAAGGGGCGCTTCCACGCAATGCCGGCGCAGGCGGAGCTGATGTACTTCCCGCATGTTCGGGGAATCTCGGACGAGCGGGTGCTGGAGGTGAAGTAGGGGCGCGGCGGGGTCATTGGTCACTGGTCACCTGAGCCTGTCGAATGGATCGACGTTACTCAGGGTGATGGTGAGCCAGGCCGAACCATCGAACCGCTCTGCACCGTGTTTCCCTACGAACCATAGCCGGTGAGCCGCCAGATTTTTTTCGAGGAGAGCGAGATGGCGAGCAGGAAGGTTCCGGGCGTATTGTTCGCGGCGGTTTTATGGGTTGCGCTGTTCCCGTCGCCGGGGGGCGCGGGAGACGAGGCGGGACCGCAGGTGAGCATCCTTTCGCCGCGGGGGGGATGGACGCTGGAGCGGATCGTGACGATCACGGGGGAAGCGCAGGGGGCGGGGGTGAGGCGGGCGGTGGTGGTGATCAACGGGGCGGACAAGAAGGTGGCGGTGAAGGAGGGGCGGTTCGCGTTCAAGGAGGTGGTCTCGCCGGGCGAGAACACGATCCGGGTGCTGGTGCAGGACGCGGAAGGGCGGACGGCGTCGGACGCGGTGACGTTCTACGCCGAGGTGCCCGAGCGGGATCTGAAGATCACGGTGAACTGGGACACCGACGGCACGGACATGGACCTGCACGTGAAGGACCCCGAGGGCGAGGTGTGCATGTACAACCACAAGAAGACGAAGATCGGGGGGAAGCTGGACATCGACGTGACGGACGGCTTCGGTCCCGAGACCTTCACGCTGGCAGGCGCCGTGCCCGGGACCTACGAGGTGTACATCCACTACTACGGGCCCGAGGAGGGGGCGGTGACCGTGGCGGAGGTATGGATCATCCTGTGGGAGGGGACGCCGCGGGAGCGCAAGGAGAAGCGCGAGGTCGTCCTGATGCACCAGAACGACCGGCCGCTGGTGTGGAAGTTCGAGGTGGAGTGAAAAGCATAGGTAGGGATTTCAGATTTCAGATTTGTGATTTCTTGCAAGGGCATCCCTGTCCAGATAACGTTGCAGGCCCATGACGCCCCCCGATGCCTTGCTTGCGAATGCGTACCCCGACGCGCGGCCCTTCACGCGCTGGTGGTGGTTCTCCGGGGAGCTTCGAAAGGAGGATATCCGCGCCCAGCTCGCCTGGCTCGAGAAGACGGGCTTCGGCGGCGTGGAAATCGCCTGGATCTATCCTCTCCCCGCCGCCAAACCGGGCCCTCGCTGGCTGTCGGAGGAATGGACGGAACGCGTCGCCTTCACCAAGCATACGGCCCAAGAGCTCGGCCTCGGGTGCGATTTCACCTTCGGGTCCTTGTGGCCCTTCGGCGGGTCCTCTGTGACGGAGGAGGACGCTTCCCGCACCTATCGCGGTCTCTCGGACCAGCGGCTCCGGAAATCCTGGGAAGAACCCCATGCGCCCCCGGGCTACATCCTGAACCACCTGGACCGGAAAGCCCTCGCGCGCTACGCGGAAGCCCTCGCCCCGGCCTTCGGGCCGGCCCTTGCCGGGAAGACCTCCGCTCTGTTCTGCGATTCCTGGGAAGTGGGCACGGAAGGAATCTGGACCGAGGGATTCGGCGACGCCTTCCGGGAGCGATTCGGCTACGACCTCCTCCCGTACATGGACCGCATCGATGAGCACCCGGACGTCCGGTACGACTACCGGACGCTACTCTCGGATACCGTGATCGAGGAGTTCTACCGCCCGCTCCACGAGATCTGCCGGAAGCGCGGGGCGGTCTCCCGCGTGCAGTGCCACGGGGCCCCGTGCGATCTCCTCGACGCCTACGCCTGCCCGGACGTGCCCGAGAGCGAGGCCGTCCTCTTCGATCCCCCCTTCTCCCTCCTCGCCGCTTCCGCCGCGGCCCTGGCCGGCAAGCCCCTGGTCTCCGCCGAGACCTTCACCTGCCTCTACGGGTGGACGCCCTACCCCGGACCCTCGCCGCACCAGGGCGAGGAGCAGATTGCCGACCTGAAACTGCTCGCCGACGCGCTTTTCGCGAACGGCGTCAACTTCATCGTGTGGCACGGCATGCCCTTCAACCCTCCCGGAAGCGGAAACCGGTTCTACGCCTCCGTCCACGTCGGCCCCGACGGAGCTCTGGCAAGGGACCTGCCCGCCTTCAACGGCTACCTGGCGCGCGTCTCCGGGATCCTCCGGCGCGGCTTCCCCCTTCCGCGCGCGGCCGTCTACCTGCCCCTGGAAGACGAGCGGATGAAGCACGAATTGCCCCGGGCGCTCCGCCGTCCCAGCGGACGCTACCACTGGGAGCTCCACGAGCGGCGCTTGCCGCCGGAAACCGAGCCGTACCGTCCCCTGTGGGTGACGCTTCCCTTCCTCAGGAAGGCCCGCGTGGAAGACGGGGAACTCCTGTGCGGGGAAACGCGGTTCCCCTTCCTCTACGTGGACGCGACGTGGCTCTCCCCCGAAGCCGTGGCGGAGATCCGCCGCCTGGCGCAAGCCGGGCTTCCGGTCTGCCTGAAACGAAAACCCGCACGGCCCGGCCGTGGAAAAAGCGGAAGCTTCGAGAAGGACCTCGCTCGCCTGGTCGAACAGCCGGGCGTCATGGACGCGCTCGCGAGGATCCCCCGGAACCCGCTCGTGGAGGGAAAGGACCTGCCGGAATTCTGGTGCCGCCGGGACGGCGAGGATACCGTTTTCTTCTTCGCGCACCCGAAATCCCGCGGGATCCGGTATCCCATGAAGTACGGCCAGTCCGCTTGCCGGAAAACCATCTCGCGGAACGTGCGAGTGCGGCTCGACGGCCGCGACATCCCGCTTCAGCTCGACTTCGCCCCGAATGCGTCGCTGGCCGTCCGCATCGACCGCGCCGGAAAGGCGGAGTTCCTCGACTTCGGCATCGAACCGTCCACTGCGACGAGCAGCCTATGAAATCGTGCAACGGGCGGCATGGCCGCGATGCGGAAACCTGAAATCCCACCCTTCGACAGGCTCAGGATGGACCGTGAGCCGGGTCGAACGGTCGAAGAGGCGTAGTGCCGCAACCACTTCTACTCGCGTTGTCCGCTCTGCTGCGCCACTCCATCCCGAACCGTGTCTTCATCTACGGTTCGGGATTGCGTGGCTAACTACGAACGTCGGCCCGCCTCCAAACGGCGCTACCCATTGAGATTTGAAATTTGGGATTTAGGATCGGCTCGCCTGTGCGGCCCGTTCGACCCCGCCTTCGCGCTTACAAGGTCCTCTCGAGCACGATCTCGTCCCGCAACGGGATGCCGTCCTTGCCCAGCAGGGGGATCTCCGGCTTGAACTTCCGGCTCTCCTCCAGCGCGTTCCGGCGGATGTCGGCCAGCGCGAAGCCGCGCTTCTGGAAGAAACGCAAGGCCTCCATGTTGTCGTTCGTCGTGATCACGCGGATCCGATCGCGCCCCTGTTCACGGGCGTGGTCCAGGACCGTCCTGAGCAAGGCCGTGCCCACGCCCGTGCCCCTCCGCCCGGCGCCCAGCGCCACCAGCTCGCAGACGTCCTTCTCGAGCCGGAAGGCGGCGAAACCCACCCGCTCGCTTCCCGCCAGGGCGACGAAACCCGGAAGGCCGACGAGCTCGTGCGTCCGCCCGTGGGTCACCACGTACGACGCACCCCAGTGCGCCTCGCAGAAACGTTTCACCCACGCGCCGTCCCGGTCGTCCAGCGGCCGGATCTCGCTTCCGTCCATGGCTCTCTTCCTCTCTCGAAAGGACAACGCAGCACCGGAGTCGGCAAGTCATTCGACCCTGAGAACGGTGATCTACAAGGGATCCGTGTCCCGGATCACGGCCTTTTCATTCCTCGGGGACGTCGAGATACTCGAAGCAGTGGGGGCAGCTCTGCACCGTTCCCTTCTTGCGCGCGTCGAAGGTCACGAGCTTCTTGCACTTCCCGCACTTCACCGTCACGCCTGCGGCGGACGAGAGGCTCGCCTCGTCCTGCCGCGTGCCGGCCGTCTTCAGGATCTCCTTCGCCCTCTCCTCGTCCTCCCGGTTCACCATCACCGCGATGCCGAACACGAATCCCAGCGCGTTGTCCGAGGACACCACGGCCTCGATCCCCGCGTTCTTCAGGATGTCCTTGAACAGGGCCCCCTGGGCCTCGTGTTCCGCCACGGCGATCGCCACGAGCTCGTCCGGCATGCGTCCTCCTGCCGGGATCAAGCTACGGCGACGAGATGCGGAAGTCAATCGAAAGGGGGGCTCCTGCGCTGGAATCCGCTTGATCAGAAAACGATCCTGTGAATCAGGCTCGAGAAAGCACCACAGCACCGGAAAGATTCTCGCGAAAACGACATTCCGAGGCGCGGGGCCCGATGTGCATGGCTTCAAATCATACCGTTGAAGCCTTCAACGCCCGCCGTTGAAAACTTCGGCGATTTTCCGCTCGCCCGAGGCGGACATGGCCCTGCCGGAACGAATTCCGCCAAAACGAGATCTCTTAACTTATAGCATACACTACGGTTACGGACGATGCCCGGTTTCGCCTCCTTTCCGCCGGGGCTCGGGCACGGCATTTGATTATCTAGAGTGCGGAAAGAGGAAAGGACGGGAAAACGGGGAAAATCTCGACAAGGAGGTGAACCATGAGAGCGACAGCGACGAAGACCCGCAAGGTCCTCTCGGACGGCGCCCGGCCGCGTCCCCGGGTCGAAGCCGGGACGGTGAGACACCGGTGCAAGTACATGGACACGGGTGAGATCTCCTACCGCATCTGCCCGCTGGGAGGCCACTGCGAGCGTTGCGCCTTCGCCCAGCGGATCGAGGACTATGCCTAGGAAATCACGACCGATGACGGATTGTGGACCCATAATGAAGCGAGCGTGAGACACGCGAGGAGGAACGATGTCGGAGGAATATCTTTCGGAGAAGCTGCGCACGGTACCCAAGGGGGAACCCCAGTGCATCTGGATGCGGGCGGGGGTGGTGAACTACAAGCTCTGCCCCCACAACTACGGCTGCTATCACTGCCTGTTCGACAAGGCGATCCGCGAGAAGGGCGTGGCCCGGGCCGGGTCCCGGTACCGGAAGGGGTGGGAGGACATGCTCCGCCGCCTGCCGGGGACCGAGCGGTGGTGCCGGCACATGATCCAGGGGCTGGTGACGTACAAGGTGTGCCCGAACAACTACAACTGCGGCACCTGCGAGTACGACCAGATGGTGCAGGACCGTCTGGGGTACGAGGGGGTCGACGAATCGAAGCTTCATCGCGTGGCGGGGTTCGAGGTGGCGGATGGGTTCCACTACCACCCGGCGCACCTCTGGGCGCGCGTGGAGTACGGCGGCATGATCCGGGTCGGGTTCGACGACTTCGGGACGCAGATGCTCGGCCGCAAGCGCGAGGTGAACCTTCCGCGGATGGGGCAGAAGATGGAGATGAACAAGGAAGCCTTCGCGGTGAGGGCGGGGGGGCGCCAGTTCAATGTCCGGACGCCCCTGGACGGCACGGTGATCGCCGTGAACCCCCTCTACCGGAACACGGACGCGATTTCGGACCTCCACCCGTACGAGGAGGGGTGGGTCTACATGCTGGAGCCCTCCAAGCGCCTCCAGGTGGGCTTGAAGAAGCTGCTCTGGGGCGAAACGGCCCTGGAATGGATGCAGGAAGAGAGCGACCACCTCTTCCAGGAGCTGAAGACGGGCACCACGGCGGCCAGCGGCGGCAGCTTCGACCGCGGCTTCCTGGACGACCTCCCGGCCGGCGAGCGCGCCGGCCTCATCGACACCTTCCTCATGAAATGAGCGGACCGGGTTCAAAAGACGATCGGGGCGACCCCTGCGGGGGTCGCCCCTTTTCTTCTTCCCGAGCGGGAGTCCCAGGTCCCAGGTCCAAAGCCCAAAGCAGCAGAGCCGCAACCAAAGCGCCTACCACAAACAGCACACCGGCCCACCCTGCCACGGACGTCTGTTCCGAAAATTCGGGAAAAACCATGATCGGTGACCGTCTTGGAGGGCGAGCCTCTCCTCCTTCGCTTGCAGGTGGTTGCGAGAGCTACGGAGGACCCTACGTAGCCCTTGCAAGAGCCGATCGGCGTCGTACGGGCTGGCGAGCCACATCGGTGGGCTCGGGAGGACCCTCGCCCTCCAAGTTTTCATGGTTTCCGGGAGAGCCGAAGGCTCATGGCTGACTCCAATCTGAAATCCCTACCTTCCCATTTCCTGAAGCTGAGGTGTTTGCCGGATTCCGGGATGTCTGGAACAATGGAAAGGTGAGAAGCTTTCGTATACGGCTGGAGGTTTCCATGAACCGCAACCTGTTCTGCGTGGCGGCCGCGGGGGTCCTCGCGGTTTCGCTCCTGGCCCCTTCCGAGGCGTCCGCAACGGACGCGTTGCGGTCGTACGTGGAGGCGCCCGACGACAGTTTCTCCTTCGAGCGCAAGAAGACCCTCCCGCTTCCCGGATCGCAGGCGCACGTGCTGGAGCTGGTGTCGCAGACCTGGCAGGGGAAACCTTGGGTCCACAAGCTCGTGGTCGTCGTTCCGGACAAGATCCGCGTTTCCGGCGTCTGCCTGCTGCTGATCACGGGGGGCAGCAACCGGAAGATCGACTTCGAGACGCTGCCCGGCGAGGCCCACTTGGTGGCGATCGCGGCCGGCGCGGCGGGCACGCCCGTGGCCGTTCTCCAGCAGGTTCCCAACCAGCCCCTGTTCGGGGACCTTTACGAGGACGACGCCATCGCGTACACCTTCCAGAAGTTCATGGAGAACGAGGACCCCACCTGGCCGCTGCTCTTGCCCATGACCAAGAGCGCCGTGCGGGCCATGGACGCGGTCCAGGCGTTTCTCGAGGCGGAGCGGAAGCGGAAGATCGAGCGGTTCGTCGTGACGGGGGGGTCCAAGCGGGGGTGGACGACGTGGCTCACGGGGGCGGTGGACGGGCGGGTGCAGGCCATCGCGCCGATGGTCATCGACGTGCTCAACATCCCCCGCCAGATGAAGCACCAGCTCGACGCCTGGGGGGCCTACTCGCCGAGCATCAGCGAGTACACGAAGCTGGGGCTCCAGGAGAAGCTCGCCGGCCCGGAGGCCCGGAGCCTGCTGGAGGCCGTGGACCCCTACGCGCACCGCGAGCGCCTCACGATGCCCAAGCTCGTGATCCTCGGAACGAACGACGACTACTGGCCCGTCGACGCGGCCCGGTTCTACTTCTTCGATTTGCCCGGACCGAAATACCTCCATTACGTTCCCAACGTCGGGCACGGTCTCGACCTTTCCGTGGTGAACACCCTCACGGGCTTCTACCAGGACGTGATCGCCGGAAGAACCATGCCTCGTCTCTCGTGGTCGTTCGAGACGGGGGAGGTAGAGGCGGTTTTGACCTTGAAGTCATACGCGCCGGGCGCAAGCGTCGAGATCTTCCGCGCCGTTTCCGACGACCGGGACTTCCGCGACGAGACCTGGACCTCCCAGGCGTCCGAGATGGAGGAGGAGGGCGTCTGGGTCCACCGGGAGCCCCTCCCCGGCCAGGGGTACGTGGCCTTCTACGGCGCGCTCGACCATGAGAGCGTCGGAGGCAAGCGCTACCACCTCTGCACGCACGTGGGCGTCTTTCCCGCCCTCGAAGACGCGCGGGACGAAGGCCGCTAGGCCTAAACCCCAAAGCAGCCAAGACGCAGCCAAAGCGCCTTCAACACAAAGGCACCAAGACACCAAGGCACGACGGTATACGAGGGAAACGCAAAGGACACGAAGGACGCAAAGGCGCAAAGAAGGAAGGGTTGTGGGAGGCGAATCCTCCGGGGAAGCTGGAGGTTCGGCGATCTGCGGCCGCGGGATCGCCGTGGTCCCGGACCGAAAGCCCCAGTGGCCCGGGACACACGCCTCCCACAAACGGCAATCCAAGAATATGTTCTCGAGCCCGATTCACATGATCTTCTTCTGATTAACATGATTCTTTCCGTAAAGGGATGGCCCCCCGTCAAGATCATGTAGATCAGAATGGAAATCATGTCGATCAGGGTCGAATGACTTGCCTTTTCCGGCTTTCGTCATTCGTGGCGGTTTGCCGCTGTTGGGGGCACCACCGTATTGTGAAGATCCCCGCTGACTGCTACGCTTCCCTGTTCGGCCCACAAGGCGAATCTTTCGACAGGAGGATGCCATGCATCTGCGCTGGATTTCCGCGGCCAGTTTTCTGGCGCTCGTCGCCGGCTGCACGCACCACCAGACGCTTCGCTACAAGGAGGAGAGCGCCGTCATCCCCGCCGCGCGGGTGAACGCCGACTTCCGCTACCACTTCGGCCAGGGATGGGATCTTCCCGCCGCGCCCGGCACGCAGGAGGCGGAGGACCGCGAGTTCTTCGTCCGCACGCCGGGCGGGGGCTTCTTGATGAGGCTGCAGGCCGAGTACACCTTCCGCGCGGTCACGGACACCGACGAGGTCCGCTCGGGGGAGACGGCCGGTGTGGACGGCGTCGTCTTCACGGGCCCCGAGGACGTGAAGGCGGACCTTCGCATCGGCCGGGAGCGGATCGGCGTGGATCTCGGGTTCTTCTCGGACAAGTATTTTTTCGGCGGGGGTCTCTCCCTCTTCTGGTCGGGCTTCCAGCTGTCGGGGTCCTTCAAGTCCGCATCCGCCCGGTCCTCTCCGGACGTCAACCTCTGGGGTCCCGGCATCGGTTTCTATCTGGAGGGCAGCCCGGGTTTCCCCCCGGTCCGGTTCTACCTGTTCTGGGGGACGTGGGAGGACACGGGGGGCAAGGGGTTCTTCAAGGGCACGGACTTCGAGGTCGGCGTCCGGGGTCAGTTCCGGGGCTTCTGCGCCTTTCTCGCCTACCGCTACGAGCAGTTCGCCGGCCGCGCCGACGAGACCTACACGGGCGAGAGCCGCCTGAAGTTCGACATCACGGGACTTCTGGCGGGCCTGGGCGTGTCGTTCTAGCGGCGTGGGAACGAAGCCGGCGGCCCGGGTCGCTGGCAGCACTCCGCACTTCGCGTGCACTTCGCGTCCGGGATCCGTATCATGGGTCTTCGTTTGATCCGGAAATCGTGGACGCATGAGGACGACTGGATGGAAACGGTGGTCGAGCTCCTCCGGACGCTGACGGCGCTTCCGGGCATCCCGGGGCGGGAAGAGAAGGTCGTGGACTTCCTGATGAAGTGCGGTGAGGCGGAACCCGCGAAGCGGTGGACGGACGCGAGCGGCAACGCGTGGGTGCTGGGGGAGGGGCCGGACGTGCCGCCGGTGGTTTTCTGCGCGCACATGGACGAGGTGGGTTTCCGCGTCAAGCGCATCGAGGCGGACGGCCGCCTTTCCGTGGTGGGGCACGAGCGCCTGGACCTCAGGACGCTGGCCTCGGAGGTGGTGCAGGTCTGGACGGAGGGCGGGCCGGTGGACGCCTTCGTGTACATGGGCCAGCAGACGAACATGCCCCGCGACTACGCCAGCATGGTCCCCGACACGTTGCGTCTGGATCTCGGGGTGTGCGACCGGGCGTCGGCGGAGGCGCTGGGCGTGGGGACGGGGGATCCGGTGGTCTTCGATCCGGGTTTCCGCCGTCTCGCGGGCTCGGTCCTGTGCGCCAAGGCGTTCGACGACCGCTCGGGCCTTGCGGCGATCTTGAAGGCGTTGGCGTTCTCGCGCGGGAAGCGGAAGCAGCGTCCCCTGCTGCTCGGTTCGGTGCAGGAGGAGATCGGCGGTCACGGGGCGGGCGCCGTGGAATTCCCGGAGAAGCCGGGGGCGGTGATCATCGTGGACATCTGCGGCGGCGAGGTCTACGGCCTCCCGGAGCCGGACCGGCGCCCGATCCTGGGGCGGGGCCCCATTCTCCACGACGGCCCGACGGCGAGCCGTGGGTTGATCCGCCGCTTCGAGACGCTCGCGAGCGAGCGTGAGATTCCGGTCCAGCATTTCGCGGCGGCGGGGCGGGGCGCGGACCTTTCGGTGCTCCAGAAGAAATCCGGCGGTTTGCCGGCGCTGGGGATCATCCTGCCGATGGCCTTCTATCACGGCCCGCGGGGCCTGATCGACGCCTCGGACGTGCTGAACGCGGGGAGGCTTCTCGCGGCGGCGCTGGAGGACGAGACGTTTCTGGAGCGGGCGACGAAATTCTAGTCGACTTGCGAGACGGAAAGCGTGGGGTGCGGATTCCAGATTTCAGCCGTTTTTTCGTCGCGGCCGCTCTACGCTGAAATCTCCAATCTGAAATCTGGCATCCCTCTTCGGTCCTTGCATCCTCGACGCCCTGCTAGCCCCATTTGATGAGTCCGGGCTCGAACTTCCGCTTCATCCGATTCGTGTCGGGCAGGACGCGCACGGCGAAGCCGTACTGGCCCGCCCGGGGGCAGGGGACTTCGCTGTGGAAGACGTGGGCGGATCCCCGCTTCTCCCCGGTGAACTGCAGTTCCATGGTGCGTCCCTGGTGGAGGTGGCCCTCGACGTCGAGGGGTCCCCAGTAGAGTTCGACGGTGACGTCATCCGGTTCCAGCTTGCCGAGGGCCACGGGGACGTGGACGGGGAACGAGTCGCCCATTTCGAATCCCTTGCCGACGGGTCCCTCCACCTTGCCGACCATCACGCCCGGCCAGCGCTGGTAGAGGTTCTTCTTCCAGGCTGCCTGTTCCTTTCCCCGGGCGTAGCCGTCGGGAGCGAAGGCCTGTTCCAGGTCGTAGGCGGAGAAGTAGAAGCGCTCGGCGTACTCCTTCACCATCCGGTGCGTGTTGAAGACGGGGCAGAGGTTCCGGAAGGCGTTTCGCATCTTGTCGATCCATTTCCTCGGCAGGCCGTCCACGCCGCGGTCGTAGAAGAGGGGGACGACCTCGCTTTCGAGGATCTGGTAGAGCGCCTTGCTTTCCACCTCGTCCTGGTAGGCCTGGTCCTCGTAGTCCTCGTACCCCCCGATGGCCCAGCCGTTGTCGGGGGTGAAGCCCTCGCACCACCAGCCGTCGAGGACGGAGAGGTTGAGCGCGCCGTTGAACGTGGCCTTCATCCCCGAGGTCCCGCTGGCCTCCAGCGGCCGGCGGGGCGTGTTGAGCCACACGTCCACGCCCTGGACGAGATAGCGGGCGGTGTTCATGTCGTAGTTTTCGAGGAAGACGATGCGGCGGCGGAATGCGGGGCGCCGGCTCAACGAGATGATCTTGCGGATCAGATCCTTGCCCTCGTTGTCGTGGGGGTGGGCCTTGCCGGCGAAGATGAACTGGACGGGGCGCTTGGGATCGTTCAGCATCGCGCCGAGGCGCTCCGGATCCCGCAACAGGAGCGTGGCCCGCTTGTAGGTGGCGAACCGGCGGGCGAAGCCGATGGTGAGCGCCTGGGGATCGAGCACCTCCCAGGCCCGGTCCTGCTCGGACATGGTGGCGCCGCGGGCGATCAGCTGCTTGTGCAGCGAGATGCGGGAGAAGGCCATCAGCCGCTCGCGGCGCCTCTCGTGGGTGCGCCAGATCTCCGAGTAGGGGATCTGGGCGACGCGCTCCCAGACCGCGGGATCGTCGGGGTTCTGGAGCCACCGGGGGCCCAGGTAGCGGTCGAGCAGCGTCGACATGTCCCAGGAGATCCAGGAGGCGTGGTGCACGCCGTTGGTGTTGTGGCGGATGGGGATCTCCTCCTCCGGCACCTCGGGCCAGATGGCCTTCCACATCCGCCGGGAGACCTGGCCGTGCAGCTCGGACACGCCGTTGGCGTGGAGGGAAAGCCGGAGGGCGAGCACGGTCATCCCGAAGTTCTCGCTGGGATCGAAGGGGTTCTTCCGGCCCAGGCTGAGGAACTCCTCCCGCGTGAGGCCGAGGTGCTCGGTGACGTACGACTCGAAGTAGGGCCAGATCATGTCGGGGGGGAACTCGTCGTTGCCGGCCGGCACGGGCGTGTGCGTGGTGAAGACGTTGGAGGGCGCCATGGCTTCCCGGGCTTCCTGGAAGGCGAGCCCTTCGCATTCCATCAGGCAACGGATGCGCTCCAGGGACTGGAAGGCGGCGTGCCCCTCGTTCATGTGGACCACGGTGGGGGGGATGCCCAGCGCGTGAAGCGCCCGCGTGCCCCCGATGCCCAGGAGGATCTCCTGCTTGATCCGCATGTGGAGATCCCCGCCGTAGAGCTGGGCGGTGATCTCGCGGTCGTCCTCGGTGTTCTCCTCGATGTTCGCGTTGAGGAGGTAGAGATGGATCCGGCCCACGTTCACCTGCCAGACCTCGGCGAAGACTTCCCGCCCGGGAAGCGTCACCGTGATCTTCAGCGTTCCCCCGCCCTCCCCCTTGACCGGGCTCACGGGCATGTTCACGAAGTCGTTGTCCGGATAGGTCTCCTGCTGCCAGCCGTCGATGTTCAGGTACTGCTGGAAGTAGCCCTCCCGGTAGAGAAGGCCCACGCCCACCAGGGGGAGGCCGAGGTCGGAGGCCGATTTCAGGTGATCCCCCGCGAGCATGCCCAGGCCCCCCGAGTAGATCCGGATGCACTCGTTCAGGCCGAACTCGGCGGAGAAGTACGCGATGCGGAGATCCTTCCTCTCCGCCGCCGCCTTCTGGAACCAGGTCCCGCCCGAGAGGTAGTTCTCGAGATGCTCCTTCACGCGGTGCATGTTGGCCAGGAAACTCTCGTCCCGGGCCAGCGCCTCCAGCTTCTCGGGCTGGAGCGCGCCCAGAAACGCCACGGCGTTGTGCCCCACCTCGTCCCACAGATCCCGGTCGATCCGCCGGATGAGGTCGACGGCGTCCCGGTCCCACACGTACCAGAGGTTGTAGGCCAGGGTGTTCAGGAACGAGAGTTCGTCGGGCAGGCGGGGCTCGACGTGGAACTTGTAGATCGTCTTCTCCGCGCCCCGCTGGATGAGCTGCGTCTTTCGTATTTCCAAGACAACCTCCGGATCTCGCCCGTCGCCCCCGGTCCTCGCGGCCCGCAACCATTGCGCACCGCGCGCGTCACCGGCGACGGGTTCCAGCATGATGATCGAGACGCCCCACCGCGTCAAGCGCGCCGCGGCATGAGCGTTTCGCGGTGTACGTAGGTCATGTCCCTCCCTTCCTTTTCGTAGCTCAC
>CAZDSO010000035.1:0-30718 GCA_964508045.1 uncultured Planctomycetia bacterium
AGTACCGGACCCTAAGAACGGGGGAGAAGATGGAATCGACGGGGATGGTGCCGATTTCCTGTTCTTCGGCCTGGTTTTCCTCGGCCGTGATGTATCCCCGGCCCCGCCGGACGTCCATTTCAATCTTGAAATCCTGGGCATCCGTCAGCGTGCACAGCGCCAGGTCGGGATTCACGATTTCCACGTCGGCGTCCGGCGTGACGCTCGCGGCGGTGACGACGCCTTTCTTCTTCGTCTCGAGGCGGAGGGTCTTGGGCTTGTCCACATGAAGGCGGACCAGCAGTTTCTTCACGTTCAGGATGATTTCGGTCACATCCTCCTTCACGCCGGGAATGGTGGAGAATTCGTGTTTCACGCCCTCGATCCGGACGGCCGTCACGGCCGTTCCCTCGATGGAGGAGAGAAGAACGCGTCGAAGGGAATTGCCCACCGTGACCCCGAATCCGCGCTCGAAGGGTTCGGCGATGAAGGAACCGTAGTTCTCGGTGCGTGTCTCCTTCTCGCAGACCACGCGAGAGGGAATCTCGAGATTACGCCACCGGATTCGCATGGATCATCCTCCTCTGCTTGCCTCGGGGCTTCGCCGATCCGGCATCGGGCCGGCGCACGGGCTATCTCGACAGAATCTCGACCACCAGTTGCTCTTCGATGGGGATGGAAACCTCTTCCCGCGTCGGCAGCTGCACGATCGCGATCTCGGGCGGCGACGCGTTCACCGTCAACCAGGAAGGCGTTTCACGGGATTTGGCGATTTCCAGGTTTTCCTGGACGAGCTTGCGCGCCTTGTCCCCGTCCCGGGGACGGACCACGTCCCCCGTCTTGAGCGAGTAGGAGGCGACGTCCACCTTCTTTCCGTTGACGGTGATGTGGCCGTGGTTGATCAGCTGGCGGCCCTGGGCCCGGGAGAGCGCGAACCCGCCCCGGAACACGATGTTGTCGAGGCGGCGTTCCAGCAGGACCAGGAGGTTCGCCCCCGTGTTGCCCTTGGCCTTCTCCGCCCGACGGAAGGCGAGCTTGAACTGGTTGTCCATCAACCCGTAGAACCGCTTGACCTTCTGCTTCTCTCGAAGCTGCCGCCCGTATTCCGAGAACTTGGGGCGGCGCCACGTGTTGATGCCGGGCGCCTGGTCCCGGCGGCTGACGCCGCACTTCGCCGTCTCGCAACGCGTTCCCTTGAGAAACAGCTTGACGCCTTCCCGGCGGCACAGACGGCACTTCGGTCCCGCGTATCTGCCCATGCAACGACCTCCCTCGTTTACACAACTCCCGCCTTCGGCTTCAAACCCGCCGTTTCTTCCTCGCCCGGCACCCGTCGTGGGGAAGGGGGGTGGTGTCCTCGATGGCCCGGATGTCCAGGCCGCTGGCCTGGAGGGCCCGGATCGCCGACTCCCGGCCCGCGCCCGGCCCCTTCACCCTCACCTCCACCTCCCGCACGCCCATCTTCTTGGCCTTGTTCGCGCAGGACTCCGCGGCCCGCTGGGCGGCGAAGGGCGTGCTTTTCCTGGAGCCCTTGTACCCGATCGTGCCGGCGGAGTCCCAGCAGAGCACCTCCCCGTTGGGATCGGTGACGGTCACGAGCGTGTTGTTGAACGTCGCCTTGATGAAGGCGATGCCGCGGGGAACGTTTCGTTTGATCTTCTTCTTCTTTGCCATCTCTGGATTCCGATCTTCAGGATCAATGCCCCAGGGCCTTGACGCTTCGCTTTCCCGCCACGGTCTTCCGGGGCCCCTTCCGCGTGCGGGCGTTCGACTGGGTCTTCTGGCCCCGGACGGGCAGCCCCATCCGGTGCCGCATCCCCCGGTAACAGCGGATCTCCTTGAGCCGGGAAACCTTCTGCCCGATCTGGTGGCGCAACGCCCCCTCGATCATGTGGTTCTTCTCGATGTGGGAACCGATCTTGGAGAGCTGATCTTCCGTGAGGTTCTTGGACCGGGTCGTCCCGTCGATCTCCAGCGCCTTCACGATCTTCCTGGACGTCGGCGGTCCGATGCCGAAGATGTAGGTCAACCCCACGGCAATGGGCTTGTCCGCCGGAACGTCAACGCCGACGATGCGCGGCACGTGTCACCTCCTTCACCTTGCAAACGCTCGCGGGCGGGTCGCCGGTCCCGGAATGCCGGGCATCCGCCCGCCGGGAGCCTGAAACCGCGTTCGTCATCCTTGCCTCTGCTTGTGACGCGGATTGGCCTTGCAGATCACGCGGACCACGCCCTTGCGCCGGATGATCTTGCAGTTTTCGCAAATTCTCTTGACGGAAGTCTTTACCTTCATCGTGACGCTCCTGACGGATCACGCCGCTTGCCGGAGACCGCCCACGACCCGGAAACGGGGACAAACCGGAAGTGTACCTGTTTTTTTCCGGGTTGTCGAGACCGACTTTCCATTTTTCCCACAGACCACGACCGGCGGTCCTCCACGCCCGCGGATGCCGCCCCGCCGCTAGCCCCGCGATGCGTCCGTTGTTTCTTGACACTCCCCTATTGCCTGTACACGATTCTCCCCTTTTCCAGGTCGTACGGGGACATCTCGAGGGTGACCTTGTCTCCGGGCAGGATCCGGATGAAATGCATCCGGATTTTCCCGCTCACGTGGGCAAGGACCTGGTGTCCATTCTCCAATTCCACCCTGAATACGCCGTTGGGCAAAGCCTCCTTCACAAGGGCCTCGACCCGTATCGGCTCTTCCTTCGCCATGTCCGCTCCTTGCCTTCACGTTTCCCGGCGCGCCCCGGGGGTTGTTCCCCGGCGTCAATTCAACGCGGTCAACACCTCCGCCCCTTCCTCGGTGACCAGGACGGTGTTCTCGAAGTGAACGCTTCGTTTCCGATCCCGCGTCACCACGGGCCAGTCCCCGTTCGGGTTCACGACCTCCCCCGACCCCTCGGTCACCATCGGCTCGAAGGCCAGGGCCATGCCCGGCCTAAGGACCAGCCCCATGTCCAGCGCGTTGGTGACGTAGTTGGGAATCTGGGGGGGCTCGTGGAGCTCGCGTCCGATACCGTGGCCCACGAACTGCTTCACCACCTCGAACCCCTCCCCCTCGACGAATTGCTGGATGGCGCCCGAGACCTCCCGGAGCTTGATCCCCGGCCGGACCCGTCCCTGCGCCACCTCGAGCGCCTTCCGCCCCACCTCGAAGAGCCTCGCCACGTCCGGTGCGAGCGTCCCCACGGCGAAGGTGCGGGCGGCATCCCCATGGTAGTTCTTGAGGCGGGCGCCGATGTCCACGGTCACCAGATCCCCCTCCTGGAGCACACGCGTCGAGGGGATGCCGTGGACGACTTCCTCGTTCACCGAGACGCAGGCCACGGCCGGAAACGGATAGGGGGACTGCGGCGGGTAATACCCCTTGAAGGCCGAGACGGCGCCCGCCTCGCGGATGACCTGTTCGGCGACCGCGTCCAGTTGCGCCGTCGTGACGCCCGGGGCGACGGTCTCCGAGATCCGCTTGAGGGCGTGGCCGACCACGCGGCCGGCGTCACGCATCAGTTCGATCTCCCGTTTCGATTTGATTTCGGGTCGGGTCATCATCAGCCTCGCTGCGAAGGCGGCTCGCCGGAGAGGGAAGCGCAAGCCCGTGCGCCGGGTCCTTCGCATCCGGCCGCCCCCGCGATTCTTCAGGGAATATCCTTCAGTTTTTCGAATACCCGCCGGGCGACTTCATCGATATTCCCGGAAGCGTCGATGGGAACGAGGAGATTCCGCTCGGTGTAGTAATCGACCAATTCTCTCGTCTGGTCCTTGTAGACCATCAACCGGTTCTCGATGGCCTGCGGCCGGTCGTCCTCGCGCTGGACGAGTTCGGCCCCGCAATGGTCGCATCGCCTGTCGTCTTTCGGAGGCGCTTCCCGGACGTGGTAGTTGGCCGCGCACTTGGGGCAGACGCGTCGTCCGGAGAGCCGTTCGATCAGGGAAGCGCGGCTCACCTCGAAGTAGACCACGACGTCGAGGGGGAGAGCCATGGATTTGAGGGTCGTATCGAGGTCCATGGCCTGGGCGCAATTCCGAGGGTAGCCGTCCAGCACGAAGCCGCGGGTCCGGCAGTCCTCGGCGGAAAGGCGCTTCTTGGTGATCTCCAGCACGAGGGAGTCCGGGACGAGGTCTCCGCGGGTCATGATTTCGGAGGCCTTGGCCCCCAGGGGGGTTTCGTTCTTCACTTCCCGGCGCAAGAGATCGCCCGTGGAGACATGAACGAGGTTGCGGCGCTCGCAGAAGACCTTCGCCTGCGTTCCCTTGCCGGCGCCGGGGGGCCCCAGAAAGACGCCCCTGAGGGTTCGGATCTTCTTCATGTGCGTCTCCCCCGAATGCCGGACCCGCTGCCCATGAATCCCTTGTAATGCCTCATGAGCAGATGGGATTCCACTTTCTGGACGACGTCGAGGGCGACCCCCACGACGATCAGAAGAGACGTCCCGCCCAGGAAGAACACGAAGCCGAGCTGGGCCAGGGAAAACAGCACCTCGGGAAACACGGCGATGAAGGCCAGGAAGGCGGCCCCCGCCAGCGTGATGCGCGTGATGATCCTCTCGAGGTAGTTCGCGGTTTTCTTTCCGGGCCGGATGCCGGGGATGAAGGATCCGTATTCCTTCATGTTGTTGGCCATTTCGGCGGGATTGAAGATCAGCGAATTCCAGAAGAAGCAGAAGAAGAAGGTCAGGGCCACGTAGAAGAGGACATGGAAGTAGCCGCCGAGCTGGAACATCTGGTCGAGTGGGTTGTTCCGGCCCAGCATCGGGGTGATCATCCGTGGAAAGATGAGCAGGGAGGACGCGAAGATGATGGGGATCACGCCGGCCATGTTCACGCGCAACGGCATGAAGTGGCGCTGTCCGCCGTAGACGCGCCGACCGCGCGTCTGCTTGGCCTGCTGCACGGGGATCCTGCGTTGCCCCTGCTGGATGAACACGACGCCGACCACCGTGAGGACGAAGGCGGCCAGGAGGATGACCACGGCGGTGTAGTGAAGCTCGCCGACGCGGACCTTCTCGATGACCTCGCCGAGACTCTGGGGAAGACGGGCGATGATGCCGGCCATGATGATGATGGAGATGCCGTTCCCGATGCCGTGGTCGTCGATGAGCTTGCCAAGCCAGATGAGGAACATGGCCCCGGTCGTCAGGCTCAGCACGGCCAGGATGTGGAAGCCGATGGTGGGGTTCGGCACCAGGCCCAGCCGCGTCTGGCCGGCGAGGTGCTGCACGACCATGGTGCCCTGGATGAGGCAGATGAGGATGGTGGCGTACTTCGTGTACTGCTCGATCTTCTGCCGTCCGGTGGCGCCTTCCTTCGAGATCTCCTCCAGTTTGGGAATCACCTTGGTAAGGAGCTGGAAGATGATGGCCGCGCTGATGTAGGGCATGATCCCGAGGGAGAAAAGGGTGAAGGAGAGGAAGCCTCCGCCGCTGACGAGATCGGCCAGTTTGAACAGGGCGCCGAGTCCGGATCCGCCCATCTTCTCGGCCAGTTCACCGAGCCGCTCGGGATCCACGCCGGGGAGGGGAATCTTGAAGCCGAGGCGGTAGACGATGAGCAACAGGAAGGTGAACCCGATCTTCTTGCGGAGTTCGGGCACCTTGAAGATGTTCTGCAAGGTCTCGAGGAAAGATTGGATCATCGCTTCCGCCTTTTTCCCTTCCCTTTCCTCTTGACGATGATTTCGATGGATCCGCCCGCGGCTTCGATCTTCTTCACCGCCGCCTCGCTGAAGCCGTGGGCCTTGACCTTGAGGGACGCCCGGACTTCGCCCTTCCCCAGGATCTTGAGGCCGTCATGGAGGTTCTTGACCAGCCCGGCCTTTTGCACCGCCTCGGGATCCACTTCACGGTCCTTCTCGAAGCGATTCAGGTCCTCCACGTTGAGGAGGACGTACCGTTTCCGGAACCGCCCGTTACGGAACCCTTTCTTGGGCAGGCGGCGGAAGAGGGGCATCTGGCCGCCCTCGAAATAGGGGTGCCAGGTGTATCCGGAACGGGCTTTCTGACCCTTGTGGCCGCGGCCGCAGGTCTTTCCGCGGCCGGAACCGGTTCCGCGCCCCACCCGACGCCGACGGCGTGCGTTCGCCGCGCCGGCCTTCAGGGATTTCAGATCCATGGTGGTCTCTCCCGTTTCGTCGTGCGGGGATCAGGAAGCCGCTTCGCTCGGCGTTTCCTTCTCTTCCCGACGACCCATCTCGTCCAGGGTGACGCCCCGGATCGCCTCGATTTCTTCCCGGGTCCGAAGCTGGAGAAGCCCGTCGATCGTGGCCTTGACCAGATTCACGGGGTTGTTCGTCCCGAAGGACTTGGTGAGGATGTTCTTGATGCCCGCGAGTTCCACCATGGCGCGCACGGAGGCGCCTGCGATGACGCCGGTTCCCGCCGAGGCGGGTCGCATCATGACGCGCGCGGCTCCGAACCGTCCCACCACCTCGTGCGGAATCGTGTCCCCCTTGAGGGAGATGCGATGGAGTCGCTTCCGGGCGTCCTTCTCGGCCTTCTCCACCGAGGGGGGGACCTCGTTGGCCTTTCCGAAGCCGAAGCCCACCGTGCCGTTCTTGTCGCCGACGACCACCACGGCGCTGAAGCTGAACCGGCGCCCGCCCTTGACGACGGTCGCGCACCGGTTGATCTTCACCACGGTGGTCTCGAGTTCGGTCGTGTCGGGAAGATGGACTTCCCTGCCCTTCGTCTTGAACCGCATGAACTCCCCTCAGAAATCCAGTCCTTCGCTCCGGGCGCCCTCGGCGAGGGCCTTGACGCGTCCATGGAACTTGAATCCGGCGCGGTCGAAAGCCACCTTCCGGATGCCCGTTTCCTTCGCCTTCCGCCCCAGCGCCTTGCCCACGGCCTCCGCCGCGGACGCGTTGCCCGTGTTCTTCAGGGCCTTGCGGACGTCCGCGCTGAGCGTGGAACAGGCGACGAGCGTGCGCCCATTCTCGTCGTCGATCACCTGGGCGTAGATGTGTTTCAGGCTCCGAAAGACGGCGAGCCTGGGCCTTTCCTCGGAACCGCGCAACGTCTTCCGGGTCCTCAGGCGCCGGCGTTTTCTTCGTTTTCGTTTCGTCGGATCCATGGTTCCGTCCGTTTCCTTCGCGGTCCGCGGATTACTTGGTTCCGCTGACCACCGACTTGCCGGCCTTCCGCCGGACCTGCTCCTTCTCGTAGCGGATGCCCTTGCCCTTGTAGGGTTCGGGAGGGCGGACCGCGCGGATATCGGCGGCGAACTGGCCGACCTTCTGCTTGTCGGCTCCTCGAACGATCATGATCGTGGTCCGGGGCGGCATCTCGACCTCGACCCCGGAGGGGATCTCGAGCACCTGGGGCTGACAGTAGCCGACGTTGAGGATCACCTTGCCGTTTTCCACCCGTCCCGTGTACCCCACGCCGACGATGTTGAGACGTTTCTCGAACCCCCGGGACACGCCTTCCACCATGTTGTTGAGGATGCTTCGCGTCATCCCGTGGAGGGCCCGCTGGGGGCGGAGATCGGAGGACCGCTTGACGACGGCCTTGCCGGCCTGCACCTCCACCGAGATGCCTGCCGGCAGATCGAAGGTCAGCTCGCCCTTCGGCCCCTTCACCGTGAGGCGGTTTCCCGCCGTGGAAACGTCGACCGGATCGGGGACGGCCACGGGGATTTTCCCGATTCTCGACATGGTTCGGTCTCCCTCACCAGACCTCGGCGAGGATCTCCCCGCCGAGGTTTCGTTGCTTGCATTCCCGATCGCTGAGGATGCCCTTGGAGGTGGAGACGATGAAGACGCCGAGCCCCTCATGGACGGGTTTCATGTCGGCCACGCCGGAGAAGATGCGCCGCCCGGGCCGGCTCACCCGCTGCAGGTGATGGATCACCTCCTCCCGGTCGGCCCCGTACTTCAACCGGATGCGCAGGGTCCGAAACGGCTTCGTGTCGATCACCTGCAGCCCGTCGATGTAGCCTTCCCGCTTCAGGGCTTCCGCGACCCCCTGTTTCATCCTGGAATGGGGCACGTCGACGTGTTTCTGGCGGATGGCCAGGGCGTTGCGAACTCTCGTGAGTTCATCCGCGATAGGATCCGTCATCATCGGGGCGCTTCCTCCGTTTCCAACACGGCGTTCCGCCTACCAGGAAGCCTTCCGGACGCCGGGGATCAGGCCCTGCGAGGCCATGATACGGAAGCAGCACCGGCAGAGGGTGAATTTCCGCATGTAGGCCCGGGGCCGCCCGCAGATCTGGCACCGGTTCTTCTTCCTCGTCTTGTATTTCGGCGGTTTCGCCGCTTTCAACTTCTGGCAGAGACTGGCCACCTTCTCACCTCCTGAAGGGCATGCCGAACATCCTGAGCAACGCCAGGGATTCTTCGTCCGACCCGCCCCGGATCACGACCGTCACGTTCATGCCCTGGACGAATTCCACGTCGTCGATGTGGATCTCCGGAAAGACGATCTGCTCCGTCAGACCCATGTTGAAGTTCCCGCGACCATCGAAGGCGTCGGGATCCAGCCCCCGGAAGTCCCGGATCCGGGGGATGGCGATGCTGACGAGACGGTCCAGGAACTCGTACATCCTCTTGCCCCGGAGCGTCACCTTGCAGCCGATCGGCATCTCCTCGCGGAGCTTGAAGCCCGAAACGGATTTCTTCGCCCGCGTGACGCACGGCTTCTGCCCGGTCACCATGGCCAGGTCCTTGGCGACGGCGTCGAGGATCTTGCGGTTCTCGGTGGCCCGGCCGACGCCCATGCTCACGATGATCTTCTCGATCCGGGGCACGGCCATGATGTTGCCGTAGCCGAAGGACTCCATCATGGACGGCCGGATTTCCGCGATGTAACGGTCGAGCAGTCTGGCCATCGTTTCCTCAGACGCCTTCCTTGCACTTCTTGCAGACCCGGATCTTCTTGCCGCTCTTGTCGATGCGATGCTCCACCCGCACGCCCCGGTTGCATCGCGGGCAGAAGAGGAGCAAATTCGACACGTGGACGGGGGCCTCCTTCTGGACCCGCCCGCCGGCCGGGGTCTTCTGGGTCCGGCGAACGTGCTCCCAGATGTAGTTGACGCCTTCCACGATGGCCCGTTTCCTGGCCGGAAAGGCCTTCAGGACCTTCCCCTTCTTCCCGCGGTCCTCCCCGGCGTTGACGACCACCGTGTCGTTGACCTTCACGTGCATCAGATCACCTCGCTCGCCAGGGATACGATTTTCGTGTATCCTTTCTGACGAAGCTCTCTCGCCACGGCCCCGAAGATCCGCGTTCCCTTGGGGTTCTTGTCGTCGGCGAGGATCACCACCGCGTTGCTGTCAAACCGGACGTAGGAGCCGTCCTCCCGTCGTTGATGCCGGCGCGTACGCACGATCACGCCCTTCACCACGGTGCCCGGTTTCAGATCCGCTCCCGGCAGGGCCTTCTTCACCGAACCCACCACCACGTCTCCGATCTCGGCGTGCCGCTTGTTTCCCTTGCCCAGGACCTGGATGCACTGGACGCTTTTGGCGCCGGTATTGTCGGCCACGTCCAATCGCGTCTGCATCTGGATCATCGCGAGCCTCTACTGATCAGGAGACCTCGGCGGTCCGCTTCACGACCTTGACAAGCCGCCACCGCTTCGTCTTGCTGAGCGGCCGGGTCTCCATGATTTCCACGAGATCGCCGACCCGCCCCTCGTTCTTCTCGTCATGCACCTGCAGGTTCGTCCAGCGACGCTGGATCTTGTCGTAGATCGGGTGGGACACCCTCCGCTCGACGCGCACCGAGATCGTCCGGTCCATCTTGTCACCGCTCACTTTCCCGACGATCGTCTTTCGCATCCCGCGCACGGGGCACCTCCTGCTCTTTCGTCCCCTCCTGCCTTCAGAGACGGACTCCTTTTTCGCGCAAAATCGTCTTGATCCGCGCGATGTCCCGCTTCATCCGGCGGACTTCCGAAGGGTTCTCGATCTGCTCCACCTCGGTCTGGAAGCGCTTGTGGAAGACCGCATCGGCCGTCTTCCGGTACGCCTCGACGAGTTCTTCGACCGTCTTGCCGCGCAGCTCCGATGCCTTCACGGTTCGAACCTCCTCACGGCCAGCCGGGATTTCACGGGCATCTTGTGCGCCACCCGCGCCAGCGCCTGCTTGGCCACGTCCAGCGGAACGCCCGCGATCTCGTACAGGATGGTCCCCGCTCTCACCGGCGCGGCCCAGAAGTCGATCTCCCCCTTTCCCTTCCCCATCCGCGTCTCCGCCGGCGTTCCCGTCACCGGCTTGTAGGGAAAGATGCGAATGTACACCTTCCCCTCGTGCTGCAGGAAACGCGTCGCGGCCACCCGCCCCGCCTCGATCTGCTGGGCCGAAATCAGGCCCTGGCCCGCGGACTGCAGTCCCGCCACGCCGAAGGAAACCGTATTCCCCTTCGACGCGGTCCCCCGGATCCGGCGGCGCTGGGCCTTCCTGAACTTGACGCGCTTGGGCATCAACGCCATCAGAAATCCTCCCTGTCCACGACCAGGTCCCCCCGGTAGATCCAGCACTTCACGCCGATGACCCCGAAGGAGGCCTTCGCTTCCGCGAGCCCGTAGGAGATGTCCGCCTTCAGCGTCTGCAAGGGAATGCTTCCCCGATGGGTATGTTCCGTCCTCGACATTTCCGCCCCGCCGAGCCGCCCCGAAACCTGAAGCTTCACGCCCTTGGCGCCGGCTTGCATCGTGATCTCCGCCGTCTTCTTGATCGCCCGGCGGAACGAAGCGCGCTTGCGGAGCTGTTCCGCCACGCTCTCGGCCACCAGCTGCGCTTCCAACTCGGGCTTGGGCACCTCGATGATCTTCGGGTCCACCTTCTTGCCCGTGATGATCTCCAGATCCTCTTTCAGCCGGTCCACCTTCGCCCCCTTGCGCCCGATGATGATGCCCGGTCTCGCGGCATGGATGTACACCACCACCATGCCCATCGAACGCTCGATCTCGATCTTGGGGATCCCCGCCAGATGGAATTCCTTCTTGACGTGTTCGCGGATCCGGTGGTCCTCGATCAGCAGGGAGCCGAAGGTCCTCTTCGGCGCGTACCACCGGGACTGCCAGTTGATCACGTTGGACGTCGGCGTTCCGGAGGTCGTCCGGTGGATGATCCCCCGGATCTTGATCCCCGTCCTGAATCCCGTCGGCTGCACTTTCTGTCCCATAGCCGCCTTCCTCGCCTTACATCTCCCAGGGCGGTTTCAGCACGATGCGAATGTGGCACGTGCGCTTCATCCGCGGGGAAGCCATCCCACGGGCCCGTGGCCTCCACCGCTTCATCGTCGGCCCCTCGTCGACCCGGGCTTCCGCCACCACGAGGTCGTTCGCGTCGAGGTCGAGACGCTTCTCGGCGATGGCCTGGCGCGCCCCCGCCAGCGCCGACTCGATCACCTTCTTCACCATCCCCGCCCCGCGCCGCCGAATCGTCGAGAGGCCCACCAGGGCCTCGTTGACCTCCCGCCCCCGGACACGGTCCGTCACCGGCCTCACCTTGAACGGCGAGATCCGCGCAAATCTATGGGCCGCCTTGAAATCCATGGCTCCGTCACCCGAATCTTCCGCCCGTCCCCCGGGAGGGCCGGGCGGACGCCGCATGACACCCGCAAGCGGAACCTACCGCTTGCGACGGTCCTTCCTTCCCCCGTGGCCTCCGATACGCCGCGTCATCGCGAACTCGCCCAGCTTGTGCCCCACCATGTCCTCGACCACGTACACCTTCAGAAAGGACTTCCCGTTGTGCACGAGGAACGTATGGTCCACGAACTCCGGCACGATCGTGCACGCCCTGGCCCAGGTCTTGATCGGATCGTGACTGCCCGTATCCTTCTGGCGCATCACCTTCCGGAGCAACTTCGGCACCACGGCCGGGCCTTTTTTCGATGATCTGCTCATGACTTCCGCCATCCGAAATCCGGAATGCCCCCGGGAGGCCTCATCGCTTCTTCTTCCGCCGGCGAACGATCAAATCGCTTCCGGGCTTGTTCCTCTTGCGCGTCTTGCCCCCCTTGGCCAGCTGGCCCCAGGGCGAACAGGGGTGCCGCCCCCCCGCCGAGCGCCCTTCGCCGCCCCCCAGGGGATGCGCCACCGGGTTCATCGCCACCCCGCGAACGTGGGGACGGATTCCCATGTGCCGCTTGCGGCCCGCCTTGCCCAGCCGCACGTTGATGTGGTCGAGGTTGCCGATCTGGCCCACCGTGGCGCGGCATTCCTCCCGGACCCGCCGGATCTCCCCCGAGGGCAGAACGAGCTGGGCGTAGCCGCCTTCGCGCGCCTGCAGCTGGGCCACGGCCCCGGCGCTGCGGGCCAGCTGCCCCCCGCGTCCGGCCTTGAGTTCCACGTTGTGGACCGGCGTCCCCAGCGGGATGTTCTTCAGGGGCATGCAGTTGCCCGTCTCGGGTTCCACCTTCTCCCCGCTGACGACCCGGTCGCCCACCTTCAGCCCCACCGGCGCCAGGATGTAGGCCTTTTCCCCGTCGGCGTAGTGCAGAAGGGCGATCCGGCTGGACCGGTTGGGGTCGTACTCCAGCGCGGCCACGCGGGCCGGCACATCCACCTTCTTGCGCTTGAAATCGAGCGTTCTCAGCTTCCGCTTGTGCCCCCCTCCGCGATGGCGCAACGTGATCCGTCCACGCGCGTTTCGCCCTCCCGTCACTTTCCGGGGCGCGCAAAGGCCCTTCTCGGGCTTCTTCTTCGTGAGGTCGGAAACGTCCAGCACGGAGGCCTTCCGTCTTCCCGGACTCGTCGGCTTGTAGTTCTTCAACATGACGCTGTCTCGCTTTCAGCGCGCGCCCGTTTCCCGTTAGATGAACTCGATCCGGTCCCCTTCCTTGAGCACGACCAGGGCCTTCTTCCACACGCCCGTGGACCCCACCTGGTAGTACCGCTGACGCCGGCTCTTCCCCGGCATTCTCATGGTGCGCACGGACACGACGCGGACGCCGAACTTCTCCTCGATGGCCTGGCGAATCTGGATCTTGTTCGCATCCGGCCGCACCTCGAAAGGATAGGTGTTCCGCGTCTCGATGCCGTGCATGCCCTTCTCGGAAAGGAGAGGCCTGACGACCACGTCGGCGTACTGCCTCATGACGCCACCTCCTTGCCCGGAGCGCCCACCCGCTTCTGGATCCGCTCGAAGCCCCCTTGGGTCATCACGATCTTCCCGCCCCGGACGAGGTGGTAGGCATTCACCTGGTCGACGGGAAGGATCGATACGCCCGGTAGGTTCCGGCCGCACCGGACCACCACGGGATCGTGGGCGTCGGTGGCGATGAGAACCTTGTCGCCCGCCCCCATGGTCTCGAGGATCCGGGCAATCGTCTTCGTCTTGGGCGGCTCGATCTCGATCGCCTCGAGGAACGCCACCTCCCCGTCTTCGATCTTGGCGCGCAGGGCTCCGGCGCAGGCTCGCCGGCGCGCCTTGAGAGGCAGGCGATGCCGGTAGCTCCGCGGGCGGGGGCCGAAGATCGTCCCGCCCGTCCGCCAGAGGGGGGAACGCTTGGTGCCGGCCCGGGCGTGACCCGTCCCCTTCTGTCGCCAGGGCTTCTTGGAAGACCCCGCGATTTCCGACCGTTCCTTCGTGTCGGCGTTTCCCTGCCGACGAGCGGCCTCGTAGGCCAGGACGGCGCGGCGGAGGAGATCCAGATTCACCGCCGGAGCGAGTTCGTCGACGGCGACGTCCACCGTTTTGACGTACCCGCCGCTCGTGTTGTACAGGGGAACTCTGGCCATGATCACACCTTGATGCGAATGTCGACACCGGCCGGCATGTTGAGTTTTTTCAGCGCCTCGACGGTCTGCGCCGTGGGTTCCTGGATATAGATCAGGCGCTTGTGGGTCCGGATCTCGAATTGTTCCCTGGATTTCTTGTCGATGTGGGGCGACCGGAGAACGGTGTATCGTTCCACGCGCGTGGGAAGAGGGACGGGGCCGGAGACGAGCGCCCCGGTCCGCTTGGCTTCCTTCACGATTTCATGGGCGGACTGATCGAGGATCTCGTGATCGTAGGCTTCCATCCGGATTTTGATCTTCTCGGACATCGGATAACTCCGGAATCGCCCCTCGACGGGGGAAATTTGTTACGGTAGCGGGCAACCCTGCGTCTGTCAAGATGAAAACTTCTTCCCCGGGCGGAAATTCAGCCAAACAAGGATTTCCGGACGGTCTCCGGCAAGGGGGCGTACTCGTAGGGCTCGAGAGAACACGTCCCCCGTCCCTGGGTCAGGGAACGCAGATCGCCCGTGTATCCGAACATGCCCGCCAGCGGCACCGTGCCGCGCAGGATATCCATCCCGCTCTCCCTCTCCACGTCATGGATCTCCGCCCGGCGCCCCTGGAGATCGTGAATCACGCTCCCCCGGAAGGACTCGGGCACGTGCGCCTCGAATTTCATCACGGGCTCGAGGAGGCGGGCTTGCGCCCGGCCGAGGGCGTCCTCGAACGCAAGGCGGGCGGCGGCCGCGAACGCCGGTTCCGTGGAATCGGTCTGATGGAAGGTCCCGCCCGTCAACCGGATGAGGAGACGGCTCATGGGGTAGCCCATCACCGGCCCGCTCCACGCGGCGCCCACCGCGCCCTCCTTCACGGCGTCCACGAACGCCGGAGGCACTTCGTCCGGCGAGGCGTCGTTGACGAAGCGAACCTCCGCCTCCTGGATGGGTTCGATTTCCAGGCGCACCTCGGCGAACTGATTCCGGCCCGACGGGGAGGTACGCTGGAACCGTCCCTCGCCGCGCGCTTTCCGGACCACCCCCTCCCGGTAGGACACGCGCGGTTTCCCCACGCGTGCATCGATCTTGAAATCCCGGATCATCCTGTTCTTGAGGACTTCGAGGTGAAGCTCTCCCATGCCGGAAAGGAGGATCTGTCCCGTGTCCTCGTCCGTCTTCCAGGTGAAGGTGGGATCCTCGTGCGCGAGTTTCTTCAGCACGTCGAAGAGTTTGTCCTTTTCGGAAGAGCTTCTTGGTTCCACGGCCATGGAAACCACGGGCGAGGGGAACACCATGCTCTCGAAGAGGATGAGGTGTTTCCGATCGCACAGGGTTTCGCCGGTGCTGGTGAACCGGAGGCCACCGGTGGTGCCGATCTCACCGGCCTTGAGCTCGGGGATCTCGGTGCGCCGGTTGGCCTGGATCGACCAGATGCGCTGGATCCGCTCGCTCTTGTTCTTGGCGGGATTGAAGACCGTCTGCCCGCGCTTCATCGTGCCCGAATAGACGCGGAGGAAGGAGATTTCCCCCCACTGCTCGAAGGCGGTCTTGAAGACGAGGGCGGAGAAATGTTCTTTCGGATCGGGCCGGCGCTTGACGGCCTTGCCGGTTTTGGGGTGGAAGCCCTTGACGGGAGGCAGGTCCTCGGGGGCGGGGAGGTAGTCCCCGATGGCGTCCAGAAGGGGCTGGACGCCCTTGTTCTTGAGGGCGGATCCGCAGAGCACGGGCGTACACGCGGAGCGGAGGCACGCGGCCCGGATGAGAGACTTGAGATCCTCGGACGCGATCGTCTCGCCCCGGTCCCACCTCTCCAGGATCCGGTCGGCCTCTTCGCCGCCGGCCGTCTCGAGAACGCGTTCCACGAGGATTTCCCGGGCGGCCTGGGCTTCCTCGGCGAAGTCGTCGGGCACGTCGCCCACCGCGACCTCGGCGCCGTACTGCTTCTCGCTGAAGGTGAGGGCCTTCATGGTGAGGAGGTCGACGACGCCCCGGAATCCACCTTCGCTTCCCATGGGAATCTGAAGGATGAGGGTATCGGCCTGCAGGCGGTTCTTCAGCGACTTGACGGCCCGGTAGAAATCGGATCCCACGCGGTCGAGCTTGTTGATGAAGGCGATCCGGGGGATGCGATAGCGCTGGGCCTGCCGCCAGACCGTCTCGGACTGGGCCTCGACGCCGGCCACGCCGTCGAAAACACCGACGGCCCCGTCCAGTACGCGGAGGGACCGCTCGACCTCGGCGGTGAAGTCGACGTGGCCCGGCGTATCGATGAGGTTGATGCGGTACGCCTTCCACGGGAAGGTGACGGCGGCGGACGTGATGGTGATGCCTCTTTCCTGCTCGTCGGGCATCCAGTCCGTGACGGTGGTTCCTTCGTCGACCTCGCCGGGGACGTGGACATGGCCGCTGAGAAAGAGCATCCGTTCGGTGAGGGTCGTCTTTCCCGCATCGATGTGGGCAATGATGCCGATGTTCCGCGTCTTGCTAGAAGGTTCAGCCATGGTGAGGCGTGTCCACGGCGCCGGAATCCGGGGAGGGCGGTAAGCGCCGACAGAGAAAGAGCCCCGTGAAGCAGGGCTCGGATCGGGATCGGGATTACCAGGCGAAATGGGCGAACGCCTTGTTCGCCTCCGCCATCCGGTGGACGTTCTCCTTTTGCTTGAAGGCGGCGCCTTCCCTGTTAAAGGCATCCGCCAGTTCCTCGGCCAGTCGCTGGGCCATGGGGCGGCCCCGTTTCTTGCGGGTCGCATCCAGGATCCAGCGGAACGCCAGCGATTGCTGCCGTTTCCGGTTCACTTCCATGGGGACCTGATAGGTGGCGCCGCCCACGCGCTTGGAGCGGACCTCGATCTGTGGTTTCACGTTGTTGATGGCGGCCGTGAAGATGTCGAGGGGATCGGCGTCGCGGGCCTTCTTCGAGAGGAGGTCCATGGCGTCGTAGAAGACGTCCTGGGCCACGGATTTCTTGCCGTCCAGCATCAGGTAGTTGATGAATTTCGAGACGAGCTTGGAGTTGTACCGGGGGTCCGGCTTCAGCAGTTGCTCGAGACTCTTGAATTTTCTGGGCATGCTTTCGTCCGCTCCACTTCCGAAATCCGCGTTTCCCGGTCCGTCCGGCTACCCGGGCATCTTCTGCCCGTACTTCGACCGGGACTGCTTCCGGTCATCCACGCCTTGCGTGTCCAACACGCCCCGGATGACGTGATATCTCACCCCCGGAAGGTCCCTCACGCGTCCTCCGCGAACCAGGACGATGGAGTGCTCCTGGAGGTTGTGTCCTTCGCCGGGAATGTACGCCGTCACTTCCTTGCCGTTGGACAGCCTCACCCGCGCGATCTTCCGGAGCGCCGAGTTGGGCTTCTTGGGCGTCTGGGTCTTCACCTGCAAGCAGACGCCGCGCTTCTGGGGGCATTCCCCCAGCACGGGCGTCTTCTTCTTCTTCAACACTCTCTTCCGGCCTTTCCGGACGATCTGGTTGATCGTGGGCATCGGGGCATCTCCTCAGAACAACGTCTGCTCCTCGGCTTCCAGCCGGGCTTCCTCCTCCATCTCCGCCCTCTCCAGCAATTCCTTCAGCTCTTCATCGCCGACGTGCTTCTTCACCATCGTCTTGTAGTGGGCCTTGAAACCGGTTCCCGCCGGAATCATGTGTCCGAGGATCACGTTCTCCTTCAGACCCAGCAGCTCGTCCACCTTCCCCGCCAGGGCGGCCTCGGTGAGCACCTTGGTGGTCTCCTGGAACGACGCCGCCGAGATGAAGCTCGAGGACTGGAGGGACGCCTTCGTGATCCCCAGCAGGAGCGGGGCGAACGAGGCGGGCCGCCCGCCTTTCTCCTGAACCTTGCGATTCTCGCTTTTCAGGATGAACTTGTCCACCACCGAACCGGGAAGGAATTCGGTGTCTCCGGCGTTGTTGACGCGAACCTTCCGCATCATCTGCGCGATGATGATCTCGATGTGCTTGTCGTTGATCTTCACGTTCTGGGACCGGTAGACGTTCTGGATCTCCTTCAGCAGGTACTGCTGCAGGGATTCCTCCCCGTTGATGCGCAGGATGTCGTGAAGCACCAGGGGCCCGTCCACCAGGGGATCGCCGGCTTTCACGCGCGTCCCCTTGTGGACGCGGAGGTGCTTGCCCTGGGGAACCAGGTGGTCCTTTTCCATCCCTGTCTCGCTGCGGACGATGATCGTCCGCTTGCCGCGGCGCTTTTCCCCGATGTCCACCACGCCGTCGATCTCGGAGATCACGGCGGGGTTCTTCGGCCGCCGCGCCTCGAACAGCTCGGTCACGCGGGGCAGCCCGCCCGTGATGTCCTGGGTTCCCGTGATTTCCCGGGCCGTCTTGGCGAGCAGGGTCCCGGACACGATCTTCTGGCCTTCCTCCACCTCGATGTTCGCCTTCTCGGGAATGTGATACGCCCCGAGAATCGCGTCCTTGTCCCCCTCGATGATGATCTGGGGATGCAGGTCCCCCTTGTGTTCGATGATCTCCCGGCGTCGGACCTTCTTCTCGCCCTCCCCCTCGAACTCCTCCTTCATGGTCACGCCGGGCACGATGTCCTCGTACCGGACGCGGCCGCTCTGCTCGGCCAGGATGGGAATGTTGAACGGGTCCCACCGCACGAGGACCTTGCGCAGCGACACGGTCTCGCCCTCGTCGACCTCGATGACGGCGCCGAGGGGGATGGTGTGCCGCTCGACTTCCCGGTCGCCTTTCTTGGGGTCGAACAGGATGATCTCGCCGTCCCGTTTCAGGACGACCCTTTCTCCCTTCTCGTTGACGGCCGTGGACACGTTGTTCAATTTCACCTTGCCAGCGGTGCGGGAACGGAACTCGGACTCTTCGATGAGACGGTGGGCCGTGCCTCCGATGTGGAAGGTGCGCATGGTCAGCTGGGTGCCGGGCTCGCCGATGGATTGCGCCGCGATGATCCCCACCGCCAGGCCATCCTCGACGACGTTCCCCTTGGAAAGGTCCATGCCGTAACATTTCGCGCAGAGCCCCAGCGGCGTTTCGCACGTCAGGGGCGAGCGGACCCGGATCCGATCGTAGCCGAGGGTCTGGATGCGTTCGGCGGACTCCTCGCTGATGATCTCCCCTCCCTCCACGACCACCTCGCCCGACTTCCGGTCCACGACGGTCTCCAGCGCAACCCGGCCCTTGATCTGCTCGGCCAGGGAGACCTCGACCTTTTCGCCGCGGAAGATCGTGGTCTTGGTGATGCCGTTGAGGGTCCCGCAATCACTCTCGTTGATCACGACGTTCTGGGCCACGTCGGCCAGCTTCCGGGTGAGGTAGCCGGAATCGGCCGTCTTGAGGGCGGTGTCCGCCAGCCCCTTGCGGGCGCCGTGCGTGGAGGAGAAGTATTCCAGCACCTTCAAGCCCTCGCGGAAGTTGGCCTTGATGGGCGTCTCGATGATGTTCCCGGAAGGCTTGGCCATCAGGCCGCGCATACCGGCCAGCTGGCGGATCTGCTCGAGCGAGCCCCGCGCCCCCGAATCCGCCATCATGTAGATGGGATTCAGGTACCGCTTCCCGCTACGCGTGTCGGTTCTCAACTCCTCCATCATCTCGACCCCGACGCGCTCGCGCGCATGGGTCCACACGTCCACGATCTGGTTGTGCCTCTCCCCCTCGGTGATGGCGCCCATCTCGTAGCTACGGATGATCCGGTCCACCGCCGTCTGGGAGATCTGCAGGATTTTTTCCTTGTTCCTGGGCATGCGCAGGTCGTTCTTGGAGAAGGAAATGCCTCCGAGCGTGGCCTGCTTGAACCCCAATCCCTTGAGGTCGTCGAGGAGTTCGAGCGTCCGCTGGGTCCCACCGTCTCATGGCACTGGGAGATGATCCGGTTGATCTCCTTCTTCTTCAACAGCAGGTTGTAGAAGGGCATCTCGTCGGGAATGATGTCGTTGAAGAAGATCCGCCCCACCGTGGTCTCCACCAACCCTTCCGCCGTCGCGGCCTTGAACCCCTCGATCACCACGGTCTTTTCCGGCGGCAGCTGGATCTTGACGCGGGCGTGCAGGCTCACCCGGTGCTGGGCGTAGGCCAGGTGCGCCTCCTGGGGGCCGGCGAACCGCATCCCCTCGCCCTTCAAGTCGGGCAAATCGACCGTGAGGTAGTAGCAGCCCAGGACGATGTCCTGGGAGGGCGCGATGAGGGGTGCGCCGTGCGCCGGGGAGAAGATGTTGTGGGTGGACAGCATGAGCGTGGACGCCTCCACCTGCGCCTCCAGCGAGAGGGGGAGGTGGACCGCCATCTGGTCGCCGTCGAAATCGGCGTTGAATCCCGCGCAGACGAGCGGATGGATCTTGATGGCGTTTCCCTCGACGAGGATCGGTTCGAAAGCCTGGATCCCCATGCGGTGCAGGGTCGGCGCCCGGTTGAGCAGCACGGGGTGGTTCTGGATGACGTCGTCGAGGATGTCCCACACCTCCTCGTCCTTCCGCTCGAGCATCTTCTTCGCGCTCTTGATGGTGTCGGCGTGTCCGAGTTCCTTCAGGCGCCGGATGATGAAAGGCTGGAAGAGCTCCAGGGCGATCTTCTTGGGGAGGCCGCACTGATGGAGCTTGAGTTCCGGCCCCACCACGATGACCGACCGCGCCGAATAATCCACCCGCTTGCCGAGGAGGTTCTCCCGGAACCGGCCCTGCTTCCCCTTGATCATGTCGGTCAGCGACTTCAGGGGACGGTTCGCCGAGCCCAGCACCGGGCGGCGGCACCGCCCGTTGTCGAAGAGGGCGTCCACGGACTGCTGGAGCATCCTCTTTTCGTTCCGGATGATGACCTCCGGCGCGTTGAGGTCCAGCAGTTTCTTCAACCGGTTGTTCCGATTGATCAGCCGCCGGTACAGGTCGTTGAGATCGGAGGTGGCGAAGTTCCCGCTCTCCAGGAGCACCAGCGGCCTCAGATCGGGCGGGATCACGGGGATGACATCGAGGATCATCCATTCGGCCTTGTTCTCCGAGTCCCGTAGCGCTTCCACCAGCTTCAGACGCTTGATGATATCCCTTTGCCGCTGCTTGGAATTCGTTTTGGCGAGAGCCTCCCGGAGATCCTGGGAAAGCGTATCGAAGTCCGTCCCGCGAATCACCTCGCGCAACGCCTCCGCACCCATGCCCGCTTGGAACGCGTCGCCGTATTCCCGGCGCAGGGAACGATACTCGTCCTCCGTCAGCAGTTGCTTGTCCTTCAGGGGCGTGGAACCCGGATCGACCACCAGATAATCCTGGAAATAGATCACCCGCTCGAGATCCGACGTCTTCATGCCCAGCAGCGTCCCGATTCTCGAGGGCATGGCCTTGAAGAACCAGATATGCCCCACGGGCGCGGCGAGGTTGATGTGGCCCATCCTCTTCCGGCGGACCCGGGAGTGGGTCACGGTCACGCCGCAACGGTCGCAGATCACCCCCTTGTGCTTGATCCCCTTGTACTTCCCGCAGAAACATTCCCAGTCCCGCTCGGGACCGAAGATCTTCTCGCAGAACAGGCCGTCCTTTTCGGCCCGGTACGTCCGGTAGTTGATGGTCTCCGGTTTCTTGACTTCCCCGTACGACCAGCTCCGGATGTCCTCCGGGGAGGCCAGTCGGATCTTCACGGAACCGTAGTCATTGATCTTGTCGTAGAACGATTCCATGCATCCTCCTGCCGCTTCACATCCGTTGCGTTCCACGATCCCCGAGGGCCCCCGGCCCCCGGCCGGATCCGCAATCGAACATCCGCGATCCAATCTCGTCAGACTTTTTTCTTCTCCAGGATCATGTTCAACGCCAGCCCCTTGATCTCGTTGGTGAGCACGTCGAACGAAACCGGGGTACCCGGCTCCAGGGTGTTCTCTCCCTTGACCATGGCCTCGTAGATCTTCGTACGCCCGTCCACGTCGTCGCTCTTCACCGTCAGCAGCTCCTGGAGAATGTGGGCGGCCCCGTAGGCTTCCAGGGCCCAGACCTCCATCTCGCCGAACCGCTGCCCGCCGAACCGCGCCTTGCCGCCCAGCGGCTGTTGCGTGATGAGCGAATAGGGGCCGGTGGCGCGGGCGTGGACCTTGTCGTCCACCAGATGGTGGAGCTTCATCATGTAGATGTACCCCACCGTGACTCTCTGATCGAACGCCTCCCCCGTCCTCCCGTCGTAGAGGGTGGTCTTCCCGTCCACGGGGAGGTCGGCCTCCTCCAGCGCCAGCTCGATCTCCGATTCCGTACACCCGTCGAAGATGGGCGTCTCGGCCCGGAAGCCGAGTTCCTTCGCCGCCCATCCCAGGTGCGTCTCGAGAATCTGCCCCAGGTTCATCCGGGAGGGAACGCCCAGGGGGTTCAAGAGGATCTGGACGGGCGTCCCGTTTTCCAGGAAGGGCATGTCCTCGATGGGGAGGATCTTGGAGATCACCCCCTTGTTCCCGTGCCGTCCAGCCATCTTGTCGCCCACGGACAGGATCCGCTTGGTCGCCACGTAGACCTTGACCATCTCGAGAACGCCGGTGGGCAGCTCGTCGCCGCGCGTGAGCTTGCCGATGACGCGGTTTTTCTCGTCCTCGGCGGCCTCGATCCGGTCGGCGTACTCCCGGATCACCTTGATGGCGGCCTTCTTCTTCCCCTCCCCCCTCACGCGGAGGTTGTTGATGTGGACGCTCTCCTTCAGCTCCTGGAGCTCGTTCAGCGACAGCCCCGGCCGGTACTCGATGACCCGTCCCGTCCCCTTCTCGGTCACGGGGCCTTCCAGGGCCTCCTCCAGCTTGACCATCATGTCCCGTACGGCCCGCGAGAACCGCCGGTGGAAGTCCTTTTCAGCCTTCTTGATTTCCATCCGGTTCTGGGCCCTCTCCTCCTCGGAAAGGTTCACTTTCCTGGAGAATTTCTGCGTGTCAATGACGATCCCTTCCACCCCGGAGGGCACATCCAGGGAGTCGTTCTTGACGTCCTCCCCCGCCCTTCCGAAGATGGCGTGCAGGAGTTTCTCCTCCGGCGAGAGCTCGGATTTGGACTTGGGCGCCACCTTGCCCACCAGGATGTCCCCCGGCCCCACCTTCGTCCCGATCCGGACGATGCCGTCCTCGTTGAGGTTCTTCAGGGCTTTTTCGGACACGTTGGGGATGTCCCGCGTGAACTCTTCGCGGCCCAGCCGCGTCTCCCGGATCTCGATCTCGAACTCGTCGATATGGATCGAGGTGTAGGTGTCGTTGCGGACGAGTTCCTCGCTGACGATGATGGCGTCCTCGAAATTGTGCCCCTCCCAGGACATGAAGGCCACGAGGACGTTCTTGCCGAGCGCCAGGTCCCCCTGGCTCGTGGAGGCTCCGTCCGCGATCACCTGGCCGCCCTTGACCCGCTGTCCCTCCGCCACGATGGGTCGCTGGTTCAGGCAGGTCCGGTCGTTGAGTCCGACGAACTTGCGGAGCCGGTATTTCCTGTCGTCGATCACGATCTCGTCGGCCGAGACGCGGTTGACCGTGCCGTCGGTATCGGCCACGACCACCATGCCCGAATTCCGGGCCACCGCGCCTTCCATGCCCGTGCCGACGACGGGGGGTTCCGTGGTGAGGATGGGCACGGCCTGGCGCTGCATGTTGGAGCCCATCAGCGCGCGGTTCGCGTCGTTGTGCTCCAGAAACGGGATGAGGGAAGCCGAGACGCCCACCAGCTGCTTGGGAGAAACGTCCATGTACTGGACGTCGGTCGGCTTGACCTGCGCAGAATCCCCCCCGATCCTCGCCAGGACCTTGTCGCCGATGATCTTCCCGTTGCGCCCCAGGGGCGTGTCGGCGGGCACGAGGACGGCTTCCGCCTCTTCGTCGGCCCGGAGGAACACGACCTCATCGACGACCTTGCCCTTTTTCACGACGCGGTAGGGCGTGGTCAGGAAGCCGTACTCGTCCACCTTCGCGTAGATGCTCAAGGAGGAGATGAGGCCGATGTTGGTTCCCTCGGGAGTCTCGATGGGGCAGATGCGCCCGTAGTGGGACGTGTGGACGTCGCGGACCTCGAAGCCGGCGCGTTTCCGGTTCAGGCCGCCGGGCCCCAGGGCTGAGAGCCGCCGCTCGTGCGTCAGCTGGGCCAGGGGATTGGTCTGGTCGACGACCTGGGAAAGTTCGCCCCGTCCGAAGAAATAGTCGATGGCCGAGGAGATGGTTTTCGAGTTGATCAGGGACCGGGGGGAGAGCGTTTCCCGGTTGTTCAGGTTCATCCTCTCCTGGACCATCCGTTTCAGTTTCAGAAAGCCCTTCCGGATCTCGTCGGAGGCCAGCTCGTCGATCGTTCTCACCCGGCGGTTCCCCAGGTGATCGATGTCGTCGACGTGGCCTTCGCGGTGGCGCAGTTTCAAGAGGTACCGGATGGCGTTGAGGATGTCCGTCTGGTCGAGGGTCATCACCTCGCCGGAGACGTGCGACCCGAACTTGCGGTTGAGGCGGAACCGCCCCACGCGACCGAGGCGGTAGCGGTTGGGTTCGAAGAATTTTTCCCGGAAGAGATCCTTGGCCCTTTCCAGCTGCGGGGGGTTCCCCGGCCGGAGGCGGCCGTAGATCTTGAGGAGGGCTTCCTCGTGGGTGGAGGAGGTGTCCTCGGCCAGGGAGTTCAAGATGAGGGGGTCGTCCACCTGGGGGATGATGGTCGCCTCCTCGATCCCGGCGTCCCGGATGGCGTCGAGGTGCTTCTCGGTGAGGATCTCGCCGGTCTCGGCCAGGACCTCCCCCGTTTCCGGGTTCACGAGATCCCCCACGAGATGGCGCCCCAGAACCTTCTTCAGGCCTCCCCGTCCGGAGACGTCCACGGTCTCGGTCTCGTAGAAGAGGCTGAGGATCTGCGCATTCGTGCCGAACTCGGGCGACACGGCCCGCAGGAAGGTCAGCGCGGAGAACTTCCCGCTCTGATCGATCTTGATGCTGATGGTCTCCCGTTTGGAAACGGTGAGCTCGATCCAGGAGCCCCTCTCGGGGATGATCCAGCACTGGTGGAGCTTGCGGTCACCGGGGTGGATCTCCTCGCCGAAGTCGATGCCGGGCGAGCGGTGCAGCTGGGAGACGATCACGCGTTCGGCGCCGTTGATGATGAATTCTCCCCCGCCGATCATGATCGGGACCTCCCCCAGATAGACCTCCTCCTCGATGGGCTCTTCCTTGTCGAGACGGACCCGGATCTTGAAGGGGTACCCGTAGGTGAGTCTCAGCTGCCAGCATTCCTCGGGGGTGTACCGGGGTCGGCCGAGCTCGTACCACAGGAACTCGAGCGACATGGACCCGTCCATGCTCTTGATGGGGAAGATTTCCTCCAGGATCGCCTGGAGCCCGATGCTCTTCCGTTCCGTGGGGCGGATGTCTTTCTGCAGGAATTTCTCGTACGATGCCGTCTGCAGTTGGACGAGATCGGGAATGTCCAGGACATCCTTGGAGAGCCCGTATCTCCGGATTGGCTGCATGGAGATCCTCCTGCGCAGGGACCGGCGGTTTCGGATTCTGGTTCGTCACGCTCGTCGTGCGGGCGTTCCCCGCCCGGCGCCCGCCTAGGCGGGTTCGAGTTCCACGACGCCTCCCGCCTCCTCGACCTTCTTCACCGCTGCCTCGCCTTCGTCCTTGTCCACGTTCTCCTTGATCTTGGCGGGGCCCTGGTTCACGCTGTCGACGAGTTCCTTGGCCTCCTTGAGGCCCAGGGAGGTGAGTTCCCGAACCGACTTGATCACCTGGATCTTCTTGGGTCCGATCTCCTTGAGGACCACGTGGAAACTCGTCGGCTCTTCCGCCGCGGCTTCCGCCCCGGCCCCCCCCGGGGCGCCCATGGGCATCATGCCCATGGGAACGCCGGCGGCCTGGACCCCGAACGTCTCCTCGTAGACGTCCTTGAGTTCCTTGAGCTCGAGAAGCGTGAAGTCCTTCAACAAATCGATGACCTTCTGGACCTTTTCCGAAACCGTCTTGGATTCTGCTTCCGTTGTCGCAGCTTCCTCGGCCATCTGAAGCCTCCTTGCTGAATCTATTCCTCTTTTAACGAATCGATATGGGCCGCTACGAGGCCCGCAAACTGCGCCTGTGTCGCGTGAAACGCCGCCGCGAGTCCGCTGGCGGGGGACAGGATATCGCCCAGCAGCTGGGCGAGGAGATCGTTCCTGGAGGGGAGGGACGCCCACGAGTCCGCCTCCTCGGCGTTCCCCACCCTGCCTTCGATCAAGCCGCCCTTGATCTGGACGGCCGTATGCGACCTGTTCCATTCCGCGATCAGCCTCGCGATGTCCGCCGCTCCCTCGCCGCCTTTCACGACGGCGACCGGTCCCTCCAGCAGGGCATCCAGGGACGGAAGGTCCGCGGTCCTGGCCGCCAGGGACAGGAGGTGGTTCTTCACCACCAGCATCTGCATCCCGGACGCTTCCATCTTTCCCCGGAGGTCCCCGTTCTCTCTCGCCGGAAGCTTCGACGCGTCCACCAACAACAGATCGTCCAGGCCCTCGATTTCCCGGGCCATCTCGCGCGTCAGCAACCGTTTCAATTCACTGGGCATGGCTTTTTCCCCTTCGCATCGCCCGCTTCGATCCCCGAGCCCCGTCACACGACGATCTGCACACCCGGGCTCATGCTCGTACTCAGCGTTCCCTTCAGGATGTACGCCCCCTTCACCGCCGCCGGACGGACCGCGCGGATATGGTCGAGGAAGGCCCGGACGTTCTCGCCCAGGGCTTTCGTCTCGAAGGATCGCTTGCCCATGGGCGCATGGAGATTGCCCGCGGGGTCGGCGCGAAACTCGATCTTCCCCGCCTTGAACTCCTTGACCGCCTCGGACAGGTTGTCCGTCACCGTCCCGGCCTTGGGGCTCGGCATCTTTCCCTGGGGCCCCAGGATCTTCCCCAGTTTCCCCACGTGCCGCATCATCGAGGGCTTGGCCACGGCGACGTCGAAGTCCATCCAGCCGTCCTGGATTTTCTTCGCCAGATCCGGGCCTCCCACCTCGTCCGCCCCCGCCTGCCGGGCGGTTTCCGCATCCTCGCCCTCGGCGAACACGATGACCGTCCGGCTCTTCCCGATGCCGTTGGGCAGGGAGAAGGAGCCCCGGACCATCTGATCGGATTTCCGGGGATCGATCCCCAGGCGGAGGACGATCTCCACCGTCTCGTCGAATTTCGCCGCCGGCATCTTCTTCAGGAGGTCGACGCCTTCTTCCACCTCGAAAGGCCCCGTACGCTCCACCGTCGCCTGGGCTTCCTGATACCGCTTGCTCCGTTTCATGATCGGTCCTTCTCCGGGGTCACGCTTCGACTTCGATGCCGATGGATCTGGCCGTCCCCTCGATGATCCGCACGGCGGCCTCGAGGTTCCGGGCGTTCAGATCCTCCAGTTTCGTCTTCGCGATCTCCTCCACCTGGGCCCGCGTCACCGAACCCACCTTGTCGGTCAGGGGGTTGGACGCTCCCTTGGCCACGCCCGCCGCCCGTTTGAGAAGCACGGCGGCGGGGGGCGATTTCGTCTCGAAGGTGAAGGTGCGGTCGCCGAAAACCTTGATCTCCACCGGAATGATGACCCCCATGGCCTCCTTGGTCCGCTCGTTGAACTGGCTCACGAACTGACCGATGTTCACACCGTGCTGCCCCAGGGCCGGGCCCACGGGAGGGGCCGGCGTGGCCTGTCCGCCGGGAACCTGCAATTTCACGACCGCCAGAAGTTCCTTCGCCATCGCGCTGTCCCTTATGCGATTTCAGATCGATTGGATCTGCCAGTACTCGAGTTCCACGGGCGTGGGTCGGCCAAAGATCGTCACCACCACCTTGACCAGTCCCTTGCCCTCCATGACCTCCTCGATCACCCCCTCGAAGTTCTCGAAGGGGCCTTCCTTGATCTTGACGTTGTCTCCCTGGTTGAACGTGATGCTGACCTTGGGCTTCTCCTCCTCCTGCTCCATCTCGTGGAGGATGCGTTCCGCCTCGTGCGGGGCCATGGGCGCGGGACGGGAACGGGAGCCCACGAAATCACCGATCCCCGGCGTTTCCCGGATCAGGTACCACGTGTCCTCGTCGAACTCCATCTCCACCATGATGTACCCGGGATAGAGCCTCCGCTCCCGCACCCGTTTCCGTCCCCCCTTGATCTCCGTGACCTTCTCGGTCGGGACCAGAACCTGGAAAATCCGGTCGTCGAGGTTGTTCGCCTTGACCCGCTTCTCGAGGTTCTCGCGAACCATTTCCTCCCGTCCGCTCTGGACCCGGAGAACATACCATTCTCTGGCCATGCCTTCGTCCTTTGATTTACCCCAGCAGGCCCGATTCCCGGGCCACCGCCGTCAGCAGGAAATCCACGAGGTACAGGTACGCGCCCAGGACGACGACCGTCACGATGACCACCACCGACGAACCGATCAACTCGTCCCGTTTGGGCCAGGATACCTTCTTCATCTCCGTCTGCGTGTCGATCAGAAGATCGTTCCAACCCCGCAGGTTCCAGGTCGCGAGCAACGCGAGCGCGAGAACCACGAACAGGACCACGCAGATCAGGATGCCGTACGTGATTTCGATCTTCGCCAGCGGAACCGTGAAGAGGACCTGACTCCACCACGTCTGCACGTTCACGCTTCTCTTCGCGCGAAGGTACCGCCCCTCGATCTCGTCGAGATCATCGGGATCGAGAACGAGATCCCCCTCGTCCTCGATCCGGACCTTCGGGGAGATCAGATTCTCCTTCTGTTCCCGGATCCGGCGGAACAGGTCGCGGTCCACCTTCGTCCCCGTCTTGGCGATCACCTCCTGCACGGGAATCGAGAGCGTCCCCGCCGGAACCATACCGGGCTCGAGACCGTCCGTCGTCACGAAGGTGGGCCTCGCGCCCTCCGCCTTCGCCTCTACCGACCGGTACAGGGGCCCGACGCGCGATGCCGGATGATCCTCCAACGCCTCCCGGATCCGCGTCACGCCTTCTTCGCCCAGCGGGGCGTCGGTGGCAAGATCCTCGAAAACGACCTGGTTCTTGACGACCACGTCCTCGGCCAGCGTCCGGCCCACCAGCCAGTCGTCGATCTCGACGCTGTCGACGATCTTCCCGTCCTTCAGGACGGGAACATGGGTGATGCCCGCATCCTCGAGATCCTGGATCCGACTCCGGTCGAAATCCTCGTCTTCCAGCAGGATCGCCTGATCCGAATGGGGGGGCTCGATGCGCCGCCCGGGTTTGAGGCCGGGCTCGAGAAGATTGTCCCCCACGGGCTGGTTCGCCAGCCCCTTCACCCGGATTCGCGTCTTCCCGTTTTCCAGCAGGCGCTCGGCGTTCGACCGCCAGAGGACGTCATCGGGTCCCACGATGACGTTCAGCGCCGCCGGAATCCGGTAGATCTGCCAGACGCCCCACCCGGCGAAGAGCAAGAAGACGAGCAGGGCGAAACCCCGGGCCCAGACCCCCTGGCCCCGTTTGTAGATATCCATGGCGCACCGCTTCGAGCCGCTAACCCGCTACCGCTGGCAGGGCAGGAGGGATTCGAACCCCCAACCCGCGGATTTGGAATCCGCTGCTCTGCCAATTAGAGCTACTGCCCTCGACCCCGCTGAATCCGCATGGCGCCGGCCCAAACCGCCGGCTACCGTTTCTTTTCCTTGTGCTCCGTGTGCTGGCGGCAGGAGGAACAATATTTCTTCAGCGAGAGCTTCTTGGCGCCCGGACGCATCGATCTCGGCGTACGGTAATTCCGATTCTTGCAGGTCGGGCATTCCAGGAAGACGTACTCCCGCGCTTTTTTCCCCTTCTTGGCCATGAAAGCTCCCGTTCCGGTCTATTCGAGGATCTTCGTCACCACCCCGGCGCCCACCGTACGGCCGCCTTCCCGGATCGCGAAACGGAGTTCCTCCTCCATCGCGATCGGCGTCAGCAAGGTCACTTCCATCCGGACGTTGTCGCCGGGCATCACCATCTCGGCGCCGCCGAGGAGCTTCACCGTCCCCGTCACGTCCGTCGTCCGGAAGTAGAACTGGGGCCGGTAATTGTTGAAGAACGGCGTGTGGCGGCCGCCCTCCTCCTTGGTCAGCACGTAGACCTCGCCCTCGAACTTCGTGTGCGGCGTGATGGTCCCCGGTTTCGCCAGAACGTGGCCCCGCCGGAGATCCGTCTTCTTCACACCGCGAAGCAGGACCCCGATGTTGTCCCCGGCCTGCCCCTCGTCCAGCGTCTTGTTGAACATCTCCACCCCGGTCACCGTCGTCTTCCGGATCTCGGTGCTGAACCCCAGAATCTCGATCTCGTTGCCCACCTTCACGATGCCCCGATCGACCCGGCCGGTGCCGACCGTGCCCCGGCCCTTGATGCTGAACACGTCCTCCACCGGCATCAGAAACGGCTTGTCCACGTCCCGCACCGGTTCCGGGATGTAGCTGTCCAGCGCGTCCAGGAGATCCAGAATGGATTTGAGATCCTCGCTCTCCTCGGGCGACTTGCCGGCCTTGAAATCCTCCGTGGCCTTCAGCGCCGAACCCTTGACGATCGGAATCTCGTCCCCCGGGAACTCGTACTCCGTGAGCAGCTCCCTGAGTTCCAGCTCCACCAGCTCCAGAAGCTCCGGGTCGTCCACCTGGTCCGTCTTGTTCAGGTACACCACGATGGCCGGAACGTTCACCTGCCTGGCGAGAAGAATGTGCTCGCGGGTCTGCGGCATGGGGCCGTCCGCCGCGCTCACCACCAGGATGGAGCCGTCCATCTGGGCCGCACCCGTGATCATGTTCTTGATGTAGTCCGCGTGGCCGGGACAGTCCACGTGGGCGTAATGGCGCTTCGACGTCGAGTATTCCACGTGCGCCGTCTGGATCGTGATCCCCCGCTCCTTCTCCTCCGGCGCCTTGTCGATCTCGTCGAACGTTTTTTCCGTCGCCATCCCCTTCGTGGCGAGGTAGGCGGTCATGACGGCGGTCAACGTGGTCTTCCCGTGGTCCACATGCCCGATGGTCCCCACGTTCACGTGAGGCTTGTCCCTGACGAATTTTTCCTTAGCCATGCCTCCTGTTCCTCCGAAAATGGGTTCGTCGGATTGGACGATCCACCGTCCCGGCCGTGTGTTGTTCGAAGCTGCTGACGGGATTTGAACCCGTGACCTCGTCCTTACCAAGGACGCGCTCTAC
>CAZDSO010000036.1:0-30383 GCA_964508045.1 uncultured Planctomycetia bacterium
GAAGGAGGCGGGCGAGGCGCCCCTCTATCGTGCCGAGTACCGCCTTCTCGACTGGCTGTGGCTGGTGGGCGAGCGGGATCCCTTTGAACGTTTTTCCGGCCGGCTGAAGGCGCGGGTGGGGCTGAAATCCAGGCGCCCGGAGGAAAAGGCCCTGGACCTTCCCGCGATGGCCGAGGGGGAGACGGCCGAGGAGAAGCCCATCCCCTTTCCCGTGGTCTTCGAGGGCGACACGCCGCTGTCGACATCGGCGATGGAAGCGGCCGTCCAGGAGGATTTCCGGCGCTACGCGAAGTTCGGCGAGCGGGAGAGCTACCTGCAGGACGCGGCCTGGCGCCTGAAGAACCTTCTGGTGCGAAACGGCTACCACTACGCCGACGTCCGCGTGCGCCTCGAGCCCCGCGACGGGGAGAGGACCGCGGTGTGCCGCGTCGACGCCGGGCCCTGGGTCGAGCTGAGGCGGGTGCGTTTCGTGGGCAACACGGTCTTCGACGAGAGCGACCTGGCCCCGTTCTTCGAGGCGGAGAAGGTCCTGCCCATCGAGTTCGAGAAGAGGCCCTTCGTGCGCCGGTGGGTGGAGGACGGCGTCTCGGACGTGCAGGCCCTGTACCGGAACGCCGGGTACCTCTGGGCGGAGGCGAAGCTCCGGGCGGTGACCTGGTCGGACGAGAACGACGTGGCCCGGGCCATCGTGGACATCGAGGAGGGAAAGCAGGCCATCGTGCGGGGGGTCGAGGTGGAGGGCGCGGACGTGCCCGAGAAGGAGATCCTCTCCCGGATCGGGAAACCGGTGGGAAAGCCCTTCTCGCCCTCGATGCCCCTGACCGCCCGCAACGTCCTTCTGGACTTCTACGCGAACCGCGGTCACCCCTTCGCCCGGGTGCGCGTGGAACCCTCGATCGACAGGGATGCGGCCGCGGTCTCGCTGGCCGTGGAGATCGAGCCGGGGAACCGGGTCCGGATCGGCGAGGTTCGCCCGCGGGGGAACGCGATCACGCGCGACGGGGTCGTGCGGTTCCTGGCCGACTTCGGGAAGGGGGATCTGTACCGCTCCGACGCGCTGAGGCGGGCCTACGCCGACCTGATGCGCTCGGGCCTGTTCCGCGCGGTGGAGATCGAGACGATCGCCCGCGAGGACGACCCCCACACCGTGGATCTGGGCGTGAACGTCTCGGAAGCGGACGATTTCGTCTTCACGGCTTCCGTCGGATCGGGGGAATACCAGGTCTTCGTGACGGAGCTGCAGATCCGCAACCGCAACGTCCTGGGGACGGGGCGCTCGGCGTGGGTCGCGGGAAGCCTTTCGATCGGCGACATGCCGAAGCTGTTCAAGAACGCCCAGGGGCGGCTCGAGGAGCAGGAGGAGGAAGTATCGCCCCGGGACTGGACCGTCTTCCGGTCCGGGCGCCTGGAGGCGGTGGCGCGGGATCCGTGGATCCTCGGCTCGCCGGTGGAAGGGACGTTCGAGGCCTACATCGAGCAGCGCACGGAGGTGTCCTACAACGTCAAGCGCGGAGGGCTGGACCTGCCCTTCTCGGTGGACGTCGTGGAGAAGGTCCGGCTGACCCTGTCCTACGCGTACGAGTTCGCGCGCGTCTTCGACGTGGAACCGGGCGTGGACCCGGGAAAGCAGGACGTCTCGGTGAGCGCGGTGAGAATCATGCTGTCCCGCGACGGGCGGGACGACCGGTTCAACCCGCGGTGGGGGACCTACCTGTCCCTGTCCCACACCTTCGCCGGGCGGGCGCTGGGGGGGACCGTGGATTTCGACCGCTCGCGGCTCCGGGGGTATGTCTACCTCTCGCCCGCCGGGGACCTGTTCACGCTCGTTCTGGGCGGGCAGGGCGCGGTCATCGACCCGAAGCGGGGCACGGAATCCATCCCCCTCTCGCTCCGCCTGTTCCGGGGGGGCGACGCCACCGTGCGGTCCTTCTACTACGACGAGCTGGGGCCGAAGAGCGCTTCCGGCTCGCCGCGGGGCGGGGAGGCCTACCTGCAGTTCAACGTGGAGGCGCGCATCCCGTTCTACAAGTTCCTGGGGGCGGCGCTCTTCTTCGAGGGCGGGTCGCTCAAGCGGAACGCGGCCTGGTGGCTGCACCTCGGGCGGCGCGAGATCCCGGAACAGGACCGCTTCCGCTACGCCGCCGGGCTGGGGCTTCGCGCCAACACCCCCATCGGCCCCCTGCGCCTCGACCTCGGGGTCAACCCCTGGCCCCTGCCCGACGAGTCGCCGTGGGCGCTCCACTTCTCGGTGGGGCACCCGTTCTGAATCGGCGAAGCCGATGCAGGGATTTCAGTCGGCCATGAGCCTTCGCCTCTCCCGGAAACCATGAAAACTTGGAGGGCGAGGGTCCTCCCGAGCCCAAAGATGTGGCTCGCCGGGAGGCTCGCCCTCCAAGGCGGTCGTCGATCATGGTTTTTCCCGCATTTTCGGAGCAGATTTTCGATTGGAGATTTCAGCGCCAGCGCGGCGCCACTCGTGCTGGTTCCGTTTTTCGGTTGGGGACGGACTGACGTTCGTCGTGAGCCACGGAACGCAGTGGAGTGGCGCAGCACTGCAAGCAAAAGGGCTTGCGGCACTCCGCTACGCTTCGTGCATCACGACCCCGCTGTAGGGATGAACCAGAGATCGGTGGCAACATGAATGTCTTTAACGGGGTTCGCTTTGATCCTGCGGGATCTCCCGCTAAAATGGGGGCGCGTGAATCGTAGCGGAAAGCAAGACGCGAGACGAAGGAGGGAGCGATGAAACGGCACACGCTGTTCTGCGCGGTCGCCCTGGCGGCGGCCCTGGGATTCTTTCTCGGATGCTCCAAGGGCAAGAACGGGGGGACGGAAGGGGAAGGCGACAGCAAGGTGCTGGTCCTCTACGTCGCCGGCGACAGCATCTTCAACAAGACGATCTACGACGCCTTCGCCGAGGAGCACGGCATCGAGATCAAGACGGCGCACGACACCGAGACCAGCCGGGGGGTGGCGCTCAGGAAGAAGATCGTCCAGGAGAAGGACGACCCCCGCGCCGACGTCTACTGGAACAACGAGCTGGTCAACACGATCCTGCTCAAGAAGGAGGGATGCCTGGCGCAGTACAAGTCCTCCTCCGCCCAGGACATCCCCGAGCCCTGGTTCGATCCCGAGGGATACTGGACGGCGTTCGGCGCCCGGGCGCGCGTCTTCATCGTGAACACCGAGAAGGTCCCCGAGGGCGAGGAGCCGGACACCTACGAGGACTTCCTCGACCCGAAGTGGAGCGGGAAGTGCGGGATCTCCGAGCCGCTCGGGGGGACGACGGCCACGCACGCCGCGGCGCTGTTCGAGCTGTGGGGCGAGGAGAAGGCGAAAAAGTTCTATACCGCCATGAAGGACAACGGCGTGGTGATCTGCAAGGGCAACGGACAGGTGATGCGCCAGGTCGCGGCCGGCGAGCTCCACTGGGGATGGACGGACACCAACGACTGCAAGGTGGCCCTGGACGAGGGCAAGCCCGTGAAGGTGGTCTACCCCGACCAGGACGGCAGGGGCACGCTGCTCATCCCCCACTCCGTGGCGCTGATCAAGGACGCGCCCCATCCGGAGCTCGGCAAGAAGTTCATCGACTTCCTGCTCAGCAAGGAAACGGAGAAGAAGCTCGCCTTCGGCAAGTCGGTGCAGATCCCCGTCCGCTCGGACGTGGAGACGCCGGATCTGAAGCAGTACGTCATGGACATCTCGAAAATCAAGAACTTCAACGACCGGATCGACTGGAACAAGGTGGCCGACCGCCTGCCCGAGACGATCCAGTGGCTGAACGAGCACTTCGTGGATTGACGAAGCCTTGACCGCTGCACAGGACTTCGCGGAATCCGTCGAAGCGCTCGGCTTCGGGACCGTGCTCGCCGACCCCCCGTGGCAGTTCGCCAACCGCACGGGCAAGGTGGCGCCCGAGCACAGGCGGCTCTCCCGGTACGGGACGCTCTCCCTCAAGGAAATCCGCGAGATCCCCGTCGCCTCGGTCGTCGCCGGGAACAGCCACCTCTACCTCTGGGTCCCCAACGCCCTGCTCGCCGAGGGGCTCTCCGTCATGGAGGCCTGGGGCTTCACGTACAAGACCAACCTCGTCTGGCACAAGGTCCGCAAGGACGGCGGCCCCGACGGGCGGGGCGTCGGCTTCTACTTCCGAAACACCACCGAGCTCGTGCTGTTCGGCGTGCGCGGAAACCTGAGGACGCTGGCGCCCGGGCGAAGGCAGGTCAACATCCTCCGGACGAGAAAACGCGAGCACTCGAGAAAGCCCGAGGAACTCTACGGGATCATCGAGCAGTGCAGCCCGGGCCCCTACCTCGAGCTCTTCGCCCGGGACACCCGAGAGGGATGGCGCGCCTTCGGAAACGAGGCGAGCGGCTACAAACCGTCCTGGGCCACCTACGCGCACCACTCGAAAAGGAGCGGGGACGCGTAGGGATTTCAGATTCCAGTCGTCAGATTTCAGATTCAAGATTTTTGATTTTCGCAGCAAAGCACGGCCAGCACGGGTTACGGGAACCAGGTTACAGACACCGCCACAAAGGCACCAAGCCCGCTTCCGACCTTCTCCCCTCTCTGCGATCTCCGCGGTGGGATCCTTCTCGGGCCGCGCTGCTGCGCCACTCCGCCTTCGGCTTCGTGGCTCACTACGAACGTCAGCCTGCCCCCTACACGTTGCTGAAATCGGACGGCTGAAATCCCTTCACGGGCAAGGAAAAAGCGCCGGGGTCGACCCCGGCGCTTTTTCTTGCATCCTCTTCGCGTCTAGCGCGAGAGCGCCTTCGCCTTGTCCACCAGCCTCACGAACTCGGCGCGCAGGCCGTGGGGATCGTCGGCGAGGCCTTCCGCGGCGAGCTCCTTGACGCCGTCGAAGGAGGCGGTCCCCTTGTGGGGCGAGTCGCGGAGCAGCATGCCGAAGGCGGCGACCGCGGACGCGAACCGGAAGTCCGCGGACGCGGACGCGAAGTCGAGCGTCGAATCCTGGACGCCGAACTCCTGGAGACGGCTCGTCTCGCCCTCGGGAAGCTTGTGGCGGAGCTTCAGCCAGAGCAGGGCGCCGCTGTACGCCGCGGAGGAGGGGCGGCGGCCTTCCTGGAACTTCAGGGGGTCCACCTCGTCCTCCCCGGAGCCCTCCGACGCCGGCACCACCTCGTAGAGCGCCGTCACGGTGTGGCCCGCGCCGATCTCGCCGGCGTCCTTGGTGTCGTCGTTGAAGTCCTGGTGCGCCATCACCCGGTTCTCGTAGCCGATCAGGCGCCACGAATCCACCGCCACCGGGTTGAACTCGACCTGGATCTTCACGTCCTTGGCGATGGTCACCAGCGTCCCCGACAGGTCGTGCACCAGCACCTTCTTCGCCTCGTCGAGCGTGTCGATGTAGGCGTAGTTGCCGTTGCCCTTGTCCGCGAGCAGCTCCATCTTGTCGTCTTTGTAGTTCCCCATGCCGAAGCCCAGCACCGTCAGGAACACGCCCGATTTCGCCTCCTTCCGGATCAGATCGACCAGGGCGCTGTTGCTGGTGACGCCGACGTTGAAGTCGCCGTCCGTGGCCAGGATCACCCGGTTCGTCCCGCCCGCCACGAAGTTCGTCCGCGCCTGCTCGTAGGCGAGCCGGATGCCGGCGGACCCGTGCGTCGAGCCGCCGGAGCGGAGGCTGTCGATCGCCGCGAGGATGCGGCCGGGAGGCGCGGCGGGCGTGGAGGGAAGCACGAGGGACTCCCGGCCGGCGTAGGTCACGATGGTGACGAAGTCGTCCTCGGTGAGCTGGCGGGCCAGGAGCTTCATCGCCTTCCTGAGAAGCGGCAGCTTGTTGGACGACTGCATGGAGCCCGAGACGTCGATGAGGAAGACCAGGTTGCTCGGCGGCCTCGCCTCGCGCTCGACGACCTTGCCCTTCAGGCCGATGCGCACCAGCCGGTGGGCGAGATTCCAGGGGCAACGGGCCACCTCCATGTGCACGGCGAAGGGCTCGTCGCCCTCGGGCGGCGCGTAGTCGTAGCCGAAGTAGTTGATCATCTCCTCGATGCGCACGGCGCCCTTTTGGGGAAGTGCCCCCCGGTTGAGGAAGCGGCGGACGTTAGCGTAGGAGGCGGTGTCCACGTCGATGGAAAAGGTGGAGCGGGGGTCGTCCGCCACCTTGACGAACGGGTTTTCGGGTTGATGGCTGTAGCTCTCCGTGTTGTGGTCGGGCCCGTAGAAATCGCCCGGCGCGGAGGGGCGCCTCGCTTCCCTTCTCTTGCTCCGCGAAAGCTTTTTCATCTCCTTTTCCACGAGCATCACCTCGGCCTCTTCCGAGGCCGGGGCCTGGATCCCCTCTTCCTTGCCGGCCAGGTTTTCCCTTCCCGCAGGAACGGCGTCGTTTTCCAGAGCCGGGCTCCCGATTCCGTCACGCGGATCCTGGTGGGCCTTCACCCCCGATCCACTCCGGCTTCTCAGGAGGTTCGCGTCCAGCCCGCTCGCCAGCAAAAGCCCCAGCCCCGCCACCACCAGCACCGCAGCAGCAGCGGCGAAGCGCAGAAGCCCGCGGCGCGCGGGGGAAGCGGGCGCGGCTCTGGGGGCGTTCTTGCGGAAGCCCTCCACCAGCCGGTCCTCGAACCCGGCGTCGGGCCGGTCCTCGGCCATGGCCCTGGAGACGGCGCCGGAGACCTTCGCGGCCTGGTCGGCGACCTCGCGGCAGGCGGGACACGCTTCCAGGTGTTCCGCCAGCGCCTGCTTCTCTTCCTCGCTCAGGGCGCCGGCCTGCCCGGCCGCGACCCACGCGTCGATGTTTGCATGAATCTCTTCGCGTTCCATTGCTTCATCTCCTTCCGTTTCCGAATTCCCATTCCGCATTCCCGATTTCCGATTACCCTTCCCCCGGGCGAAACGCCGGCGCCAGCGCCTTGCGAAGCGAGTGGAGGGAGCGTCCCAGGATGCCCCGGAGCGCCCCGTTGGTCATGCTGAGGGCCTTCTCGATCTCCTTGCAGGGCATGTCTTCGAGGTAGCGAAGCGTCACGGCGAGGCGGTGCGGCTCGGGGAGGGAGGCGACGGCGGAGAGGACCTTCGCCCGGGTCTCCCCGTCCTGGGCCAGGGCCTCGGGCCCCCTCCAGCGCTCGGGTTGCGACGGGCCGTCCTTCGGGACGGGAGGTTCCCAAGGCCGCTTTCGGATCGCGTCCAGGGCGCGGTTCTTCGCGATGGAGAGGAGCCAGCCGGGAAACTTCTCCGGGTCCTTCAGGCTGGTTCTCTTCTGGTAGGCCTTGAGAAAGGCCTCCTGGACGGCGTCCTCGGCGTCCTCCCGGCGCTGGAGGAGGCTGTAGGCCCGGGCGTAGGCGAGCCGTCCGTACTTCCGGATGAGGCTCTCGAAGGCTGTTCGGTCTCCGGCCATCGCCCGTTCCACCTCGTGTCTCGTCTCGGCGTCCATGTCGTCACCTCCCGCATCAGGATCGAAACCCGTCGCATGGGATTCTACCGGGATAGACGCAGGGCGGGGCGGGATCGCGCGGGGAAAATGGAAAAAAGCAAATGAAGGGATTTCAGTCGTCTGCTCGACAGGGATTGTAGATGGCAGATTCCGGCGGCAGAACAAGCCGTAGTTCTGTTTGTGGGGCGCGCGAGCTCTGAAGTAGAGCGCGCTTCGCGCTCTCACTTCAGGGTCGCGGCGATCCTTGCCGGCGGCGTGAAAAACTTCAAAAACCGCTTGACTTATCATGATCGTCATTATATATTATGATAAATTCAGTGACCGAGACGCCCTGAACCATGACGGGGACCTCCCCCGGAAGGAGAGAGACATGGCCGCCAAGAAGAAAACCGCCGGGAAAAAACCGAAGAAGAAGGCGAAAAAGACTCCCGCCAAGAGGAAAAAAGCCCAAAAACCGGCCCAGGAACGGGAAGAAGGCCTCCTCGACATGGAGGAGGCAATCGAGATGCTCCAGACCACACGCCCCACCTTCTACCGCTGGCTTCGCGCCGGGAAGGTCAAGGGCATGAAGGTCGGGAGACAGTGGCGCTTCTACCGCGAGGACCTCGAGCGCTTCCTCAAGGGGGAGCCCCCCCGCATCGACCTCCCCGTCGACATCGATCCTCTCATCGAAACCCTCGAAAAGCGCCTGCGCGAGCTGAAAGCGCCTCCCCCCGACCCGAGCCAGGAGGGCGTCGTCAAGGCCGTGAACCTCATGATCCTGCTCGGCGCCGCGCTTCGCGCCAGCGACATCCATCTCGCCCCCCACTTCGCCCCCGAGCCCGGAATGGCCGAAGGGGCGCTCCGCTACCGCGTGGACGGCGTCCTCCATCCTGCCGCCACCATCGACGCGAGACTCCTGCCCGCGCTGGTGGAGCGCTGGAAGGTCATGGCTTCCTGCGATCCCCGGGAGAAATCGAGACCCCAAGACGGCCGCGTCCTCGTCGACAACGGGGCGACGGGCCGAAGGCTCGACATCCGTGTGAGCTTTCTGCCCACGGCGCTAGGAGAATCGCTGACGGCGCGCATCCTCGAGCCCCTGGAGGCCGCCACCTTCACCGTGGAAAGGCTCGGCTTCGACGCACGCGAGGAGGAGGCGCTGGACCGCTGGGCCAACGCGCCCTGGGGCCTGGTCGTCGTCACGGGCCCCACGGGCTCCGGCAAGACCACGACCCTCTACGCCGGCTATGCCCGCGCCGCGACGCCCGAGCGAAAGGCCCTCTCCATCGAGGACCCGGTGGAGATCCTCTTCCCCTGGACCGTGCCCGTCCAGATCCGCCCGGAGCAAGGCCTCACCTTCTCGTCCGCGATCCGGGCGGTGCTCAGGTCCGATCCCGACGTGGTCCTGATCGGGGAACTCCGGGACCGGGCGTCGGTGCAGCTCGCCCAGCAGATGGCGCTGACCGGTCACCTCGTCTTCACGAGCCTGCACGCCGGGCGCGCCATCGACGCGCTCCGGCGCCTGGTCGACGTGGGAGGCGACCCCTATCTCACGGGCGAGTCGCTCAAGTTCGTCATGGCCCAGCGTCTCCTGCGCACGCTCTGTCCGGCGTGCTCCTCCCAGGCCCCGCCCACGGAGACGGAGCTCGGGCAGGCCCGCGAACTGACCCGGGATTCGGACCTGGACGTCGGCTCGCTTCCCGGCGCCTGGCGCAAGCCCGCCGGTTGCCCGCGTTGCGGGCAGACGGGCTACCGGGGCCGCAAGGTGGTGGCCGAGTCGATCGAGGTGACGCCGGAGATCGCGCGGGCGCTTCGCCAGAACGCCCCCAGGGAGGAGATCCATGCCCTCGCCCTGGCCCAGGGCATGCAGACGCTGGAAGCGGGCGCGATCCGGAGCGCGGCGCGCGGCGAGACCGCGCTGTCGGAGGTGTTCCGCGTGATGGGGGAGCGATGAGGGGGGATTGGGAGAATTGAGGACGCGTTGACCGCGCTGCTGCGCTACTCCGCCCTTCGAGGGGCTCAGGGTGAAGGATCCTGTGGTTGGGTCGTTGCGTGGGTGGGTGGGGGAGTGAGTGCACGGGTGCAGGAAGGTCCGCGGTCCCAGATCCCCCCCCGCTGGGCTATGAAATCTGCCCGCCGCCGCTTGTTTTGCCGGGGCGGGAGCTTCGGCGGGTCTACGAAAATCCTCGATTTTCGCCGAACCCTCCCCCCGCTTTTCCGTTTGTCCTCCACGTTGGAAAGCGCCGCCGGAGAGCGCCCCACCGGATCTCGAACGCGGAGGGACGGGCGCCAGCCCGCCCCGAGCGTGGGCCGATTCCGCCCCCGCGGGCGACCAAGGAGGATTTCATGTCATCGATCAGCGAACAGGACCCCCGATCCGTCGGAGAAAACACCGGGAAGACGCCCCGGTCGCTACGGGCATACCTGCCCCGCGCGCGCTGGTGGATCCCCGCGCTCGCGATCCACCTCTGCATCGGTGGCTGGCTGGCCTACGCCCACGTCGCCGACGTCGATCCCGGCGAACCGGAGCCGGTGGAAATGGCCCTCGAGCCGTTGTGCGAGGAGGCGATCGGGGAGAAACTCGAGCGCGAGATCTTCGAGAACGACAAGTCGATCAACACCGACGAGCCGGCCATCGTGGACCCCTTGCTGAAGGACGCGGAGCTCTCCGACCACAACGAGACCGACAACAACGAGGACTACGTGTCCAGCAAGGGCGCGGAGGACGCCGTCTCCGACAAGCCGTTTCATGGCAAGTACTGGAACTCGGCGATCGGCATCGGCGGCGGGTCGGGCGGCTGTTTCGGCGGCGGGCGAGCGGCCCTCGCCGGCGCCGGGGAGGGCGGCCCGGGCGCGCTGCCCTCCGGCGGCAACACGGAGAGCTACGACCATTTCCGGGACAATCCCTTCCACCACACCGCAGACGATCCCCGCTCCACCTTCTCCGTGGACGTGGACACCGCCTCCTACGCCAACGTCCGCCGCCTCCTCGAGCAGGGGCGCCTGCCGGACCGGGGCGCCGTGCGCATCGAGGAGATGATCAACTACTTCGATTACGACGATGCGCCGCCCGCGGGCGGCGACCCCTTCGCCGTCCACATGGAGGTGGCCCGGTGCCCCTGGAACCTCGCCCACCGGCTGGTGCGCATCGGCCTGAAGGGACGCGTGATCGAGCGCGAGCAGCGGCCCCCCGGCAACCTCGTCTTCCTCATCGACGTCTCGGGCTCCATGAGACCGGCCAACAAGCTGCCCTTGCTCCAGCAAGCCATGAAACTTCTGGCCCGCCAGCTCACGGATGTCGACTACGTCTCCATCGTGACCTACGCCGGCCGCGAGGCTCTCGTGCTTCCCTCCACCTCCGCAGGGTCGCCCGGGCCGATCCTGGCCGCGATCGAGAACCTGCGCTCCGGCGGCTCGACCCACGGGGCGGCCGGCATCCGGCTGGCCTACCAGGAGGCCCGGAAGAACTTCGTCGCCGGCGGGACCAACCGCGTGATCCTGGCCACGGACGGCGACTTCAACGTCGGCGTGACCAGCAACGCGGAACTCGTCGAGATGATCCAGAAGGAGGCGAAGTCGGGCGTGTTCCTGACGGTGCTCGGCTTCGGCCGGGGCAACTACAAGGACTCCCGGCTCGAGAAGCTCGCGGACAAGGGCAACGGCAACTACGCCTACATCGATACGCTCGACGAGGCGAAGAAGGTGCTGGTGCGCGACCTGTCGGGGACGCTGGTGACCATCGCCAAGGACGTGAAGATCCAGGTCGAGTTCAACCCGCTGACGGTGGGCGCGTTCCGCCTCATCGGCTACGAGAACCGGGTGCTGGCACACCGCGACTTCAACGACGACACCAAGGACGCCGGCGAGATCGGCGCAGGGCACACGGTCACGGCGCTCTACGAAGTGATGCCCGCTTCCGTCTCCTTCTCCACGAGCGAGGTGGCCCCCCTGAAGTACCAGGAGGGGAGGCGCCCTTCCGCGGCGGCGTACGGAAACGAGCTGCTCACGTTGAAGCTCCGCCACAAGCTTCCCGGCGAAGACACCAGCCGGCTCCAGACCTTCGCCGTCGAGGACGCCACGCTCGACTTCGCGGCCGCCTCCGCGGACTTCCGCTTCGCCGCCGCGGTCGCCGCCTTCGGCATGCTGCTCCGCGACTCGCCCCACAAGGGGACCGCCTCCTTCGAGGGCGTCAAGGAACTCGCCGCGGAAGGCCTCGCCGACGATCCCCACGGCCTGCGCGCGGAGTTCGTGAGGCTGGTCGACAAGGCGAAGGCGCTCTCGCGCTGAGCACTCTGCAAGAAGCGAGAAAAAGCGCCGGCGTCGACCCCGGCGCTTTTTTTTGCCTTGGTAGGGATTTCAGATTGGAGATTTTAGATTCCAGTCAAAAGCGTTGTGTGGAAGGCGGAGCTGGGAGCGCGGGCTTCCAGCCCGCAGCACCTCGGGCAGCGCTGCTGCGCCACTCCACTCGCGTTCCGTGGCTCACGACGAACGTCGGCCCCTGGTGTCTTCGCGTTGAAAGTACGGTTCCGAGGCGCTGCGGGCGAGACGCTCGTCCGGAAGGAGAGCGCTTCGGTCCCCCGTTTCACTCCGCGCCCCGGTGCCTCCGTGGCCTTCTTCGCAACCCGCCCCTACGCTTGGCTCCAATCTCCAATCGGAAATCTGAAATCCCTTTATATGCAAAGTATAGTCCCTACTCCCCCTCGCTCCCCCACGCCGGCACCTCGTCCGGTTCGACGGCGCTTCCAAGCGCCTCGAACGCCTCCCTCGTCAGGTAGTGGATCTCGGGCTTGTAGTCGCCGAGGAAACCGGACTCGTGGTTGCGGCCGATCAGGCTCTCGTCGTAGCCGGGCTGGGACCACGCGCAGCGCTCCCACGGGAGGTTGATCTCGTCCGGGGTCCGGCCGGGCAGGCAGTCCCCGGGGGCGACGCTCAGCCACCGGACGTTCATGACCTGCATCGCCGGCGGCCCCCAATCCTGCCACGTGACGCCGGCCTCGGCGACCGCGTTGGCCGGGCGGTCCTCCTTCCTCGAGAACGCGATGACGAAGCGGCGCTGATCGTCGAGGACGATCTCGTCGTCCATCAGCGACCCGTAGAGGATCATGGGATAGGCCTTGTCGGGAGAGTCGGCGGTCCGGCAGAGAGACCAGTAGCGGCATTCCGCGGTCTCGGCGACGGGCTCGCCGTCGCGGGTCTTCGGGGTCTCGGGCAGCTTCCCCGTGAGGACGATGACCTTCCCCTTCCCGAGCGAGATCGGCCGGACCAGGTAGTTGATGTAGTTGCAGCAGGTGGAGGAGCACTCGTAGTTGCCCGGCGCGGGCATGTCCGGTCCCCGGCCGAAGAGCTTGCGGTCCGCGTTCCGGACGAACCGCTTCGCCCACGAGGAGCGGACCAGCCAGGACTGCGAGAGGGCGTAGCCGTTGCCCTCGGCGATGACCAGCCAGATGCCGAACATCTTCCACCACCCCACCTCGGGGCCGAGGAAGTCGGGCGGGTCCTCGGGCTCGGTCGGAAAGCCGGCCACGGCGCGGTTCTGTCTCGCTTCGGCCAGGGACTGGTCGCAGCGCACCCAGAAGCGCTCGCCGGAGGGCAGTTCCAGGTGCGCGGCGGGGAGGGGGACGCCGGCCAGCGGTCCCGTTCCGCGGTCGGGGGCGTAGTAGCGGAGCCACAGGAGCCCGGGCACCAGCGCCCCGAGGCCCACCGGCCCGGCGTAGGAGATGGGGCTTCCGGCGCGCACGTTCCCCGGCGCGCGGTAGGCGGGCGCCTCGTAGGCGCCCTTGTTCAGGGCCACGGGGTCTCCCGCGACGAGATCAAAGACGACGCGGTAGCGCCGTCGTTTCGCGTCGCGCCGCGCCCCCTCGCGGAAGGGGTTCACGTGGCCGGGTTCCGGATCGATGTCCACGTCCACGATGGGGACCTCGGGCGCGCCCATGACGACGGGACAGATGGTTTCCGGGTCGAAGGGGGGCGTGATCTGCAAATCGAAGAAGCGGCAGTGCGGGAAGTCGCCCTGGAGGACGAGCTTCGAGCCGAACGGCGCGAGGAAGAGGAGCTTGCCGTAGGTGCAGTGGTTGTCGGGGGAGAGGAAGTGGAGCGCGGCGTGGTCCTTGGGGATCCTCTCGGCGGGACGGACGATCCACTGCGCCTCGGCCGAAACCTCCCCGGGCCGGCAGAGCGTCCAGTCCTTCACCTTCTCGTTCGCGAAGGCGGGGGGCAGAAGGTCCGCCGGGATGCGGGCCGGCGCCTCGCCCGCAAGCCAGGCGCGGACGTGCGCTTCCAGCCCCTCGGAGAGGGCCTGCGCCTTCCTTCGCGTCTCGGCGACGTGTTTCGCGCGCTCCTCCTCCTCCATCTCCGCGAAATCCATCCAGTCGGGTCCCTCCGCCTCGGGCAGGACCACGGTGCTCCAGTACGAGGGCGGATGAGGCCGCTTCGGAAGCAGCGCGCGAATGATCCCGCGGCACCCGGCGCAGCTCAACGCGAGGAGCAGGAGTGGGGCGAAGATCGTTTTTCGCATTGTGCACCCACGAGCGGAGGGAAGGTGGATTTCAGGCTTCCGATTTCAGCAGGAGCCTCGTCGGTTGTTCTTTCGACACTGAGAACGCTGAATCGGAACTGAAGACGCTGAGGATTTTGTAGAAAGGTGTTGAAAACCCCGTCGTCGAGGTGCTGCGGACAAGATGTCCGCGGTCCCAGCTCCCCGCTGGGCAAGGGCGTCGCCGCCTTGCTTTGCAACGCACTTCCTCGGCGCCTCCCACAAGCGGCCAACCTCCAAGGCCACACTTTCGACTGAAATCTGACGACTGAAATCTGGCGGCGGCAATCTGGGATCTACTTCTCGAAGAGCCCTTGCAGCGGCTCCTTCTTGACGTGCCCCGGGGCGGACTCGAGAAACGCCGCCGGCACGAAACCGAGTATCCGCGCAACCGTGGCCGGGAACTGGCCGAGATAGCCCGGCTCCGCCGTCGCCCCTTCCGCGATCCCCGGGCCGGCGAACAGCGCCGCGCCGGACGCGCCCACCACCACGAAGGTCCCGTGGCGCTTGTAGTAGGGGTTGGACCGGAAGGCCCGCCAGAGCGTGCGGTACGCCTTCTTCTCCGCCGGCGCGTCGCCGTCTCCTTCCACGAAATGGAAGACGGCCAGGCGCGGGGTCGGGGCGGGGTCGGCCAGAAGATGGGCGCCCAGCTGCACCGCGAACGCGTGCGAATCGGCCGGCGTCTCCGCGTTTCCGATCAGGGCGTCCGCGAGCGCTTCCCGCACCCTCGCGCGCCGGGCCTCGGGACCGGGGACGAGTTCTTCCGCCGCGAGCCGGGAGACCACGTCCTCCCGGATCGCCCCTTCCGTCCGGCCGGCGCGCTTCCCTTCCATGAGCCGGTTCCGGACCCGGGCGTCGATCGCTTTCAGCGCCTCGCGCGTGATCGCGGCGAACCGCGCGGCGCGCGTTTCCTCCCCCCGGGCGTCGGCGATCTCCAGCGCGCCCCGCGCGACCAGCCAGCCGTCCGCGGGCTTGGCATCCCCGGCCTCCTGGAACAGATCGAAGATCGTGGGGCTCTGGAAGGCCCAGGCTCCGCTTCTCGCGTCGAGTCCCCGGAAGGCGTCGCCCGTCAGGAACTCGCCCATCCACTTCCCGGGATTGCCCTTCCACATGGTCTTGAGGGCGGGCACGAGGGTTCCCTCGGCCCGGAGGGGCCGGAAACCGGGCTCGTCGGCGTCGAGCTCGTCCGCCAGGATCACCACCACGAGCGCGGGCTTGCCCGCGCGCTTGACGGCCAGGCGCTCGATCAGCCGGTTCGCCTCCGGATCGTCCGGCATCGCGTCCAGGGCCTCGAGGCAGGCCGCGTGGGCCGCGTGGAACTTCCCCCGCGCTTCCGCTTCCCGCGCCTTCTTCACGGCGTCGAGCGCCGTCGCCCTCGCCGACAGCGCGGCGATCCTGTGGAATGCCAGGTCCCGGTCCGCGCCGGCGTCCGCGCATGCCAGCGCCTTGCGCCAGAGCGCCAGCGCCTCCCGGGGATCGCCGTTCCCCGTCTCCGCTTCCGCCCGCCGGGCCCGCTCGACAAGGCGGTCGAAGCGCGCCTTGCGCTCGGCGAGCGTCTTCCGGCGCTTCTTTTCCTCCTTCAACCCGGCGACGTGCGCGGCGAGCCCGGGAATCTCCACGCCGTAGGTCCCCGCCCGCTCGGCGAGCCGGAACGCCTCGTCCAGCGTCTCCCCGTTCGCCGCCTCCCGGGAAAGCGCCATGTCGCGTCTTCCCTTGGCCAGGGCGATGAGATGCCGGACCTCCTCGCTGTCCCGGTTCTCCTTCGCCTTCAAGGCGGCCTCGATCACCCCCGCCCACGCCTTCGGCGTGTCCTGGGACTCGGCGACGATCCGCGCGGCGTCCGCCGCGGACCAGTACATGCGGTAGCGCGTTTCCTTCTCCTTCGCCTCCTCGCCGTCGCCGGGCGGCGCGGCGTCCGGATCCGTCTCGCCGGCGTCCGGCGCGAGGCCGCTGTCCTTTTCCGTCCCGTCTTCCTCCGTCTCCGGGGAAGCCGCCGGTTCCGTGTCCTGCGTCGAGCCCTCGAACACGCCGAGCAGCGCCAGCGCGACGACCACAAGCCCCAGGAACCCGCCCGCGGCCCCCAGCCACACCAGGGGGGAGCGTCCTTTTGTCGGGGCGGGTTTCCGGCGCGGGGGACGCGGCGGCTTCGCCTTCCGCGCGGGTTTCTCCTCCGGCTCCGCCTGCGGCGGGGCCGTCCTTGCGGGTTCCGCTTCCGGCTCCGTCGCCGCGGGAAGCGCTTCCCCCGCCCCGGCGGATCCGGGCGTTTCCACTGCTTTTTCTTCTTCTTTCTCTTCCTTTTCTTCTTCTTTCTTCCCCTCCGGCCCTTCCTCCTTCTCCTCCTTGCCTTCCAGCGCCCGGCGGACGACGCCGGCGAGGTCCGCCAGCGGCGGACGCGCAGCTCCTTCCTCCGCTTCCGCGGCCCGGGCGAGAAGGTCCTTCTTGATCTTCTCCAGGAACTCGACGAGCTGGGCGGGCGACTTGAAGCGTTTGTCCGGGGAGGCCGCGAGCAGCTTCTTCACGACTTTGCCCAGAAAGGGATGAAGGCCCGGCTTCACGTCCGAGAGGTCCGGGATGGGCGTTTCGATGTAGTCCTGCATCAGGCCCACGGGCGAATCCTCGGGATAGGGGAGCTGGCCCGTGGACGTCTCGAAGAGGATCACGCCCAGGGCGTAGAGGTCGGACCGCGCATCCGGGGCTTCGCCTTGCAGCTGCTCCGGGGAGAGGTAGGTGTAGGCGTCCGTCCCCCGGCCCTCGTGCGAGGCCGAGGCCGCATGGCGGGGATCGCCCCGCCTCCCGAAGCCGTCCACCTTCACCCATCCGTCCCACGTGACCTGGATCCGGGCCGGTCTGAGGTCGCCGTGGATCTTGTCCTCCACGGTTGCGGCGTCGAGCCCCCGCGCGGCCTGCAGGATGATTTCCACCGCTTCCAGTTCGGAAAGCGGCTTCTTCCGCCGCAGGAGGTCTTCCAGCGTGATGCCGTGCGCGTCCTCGACGGCCACGTAGGCAACGTCCTCCTCCCGGCCCGCTCCCAGGACCCTCAACACGTTCGGGTGATCGACCGCCTCCATGTCCCGGGTTTCCCGGAGTATCTCCTCGAGAAACGCGGGGTGATCCTTCGCCAGGGCGTCCGGCAGCGCGAGAAAGACCGCCGGGGCGCTCAGATCCATGTGGGTGGCCAGGTAGGCGCTTCCCTCTTCCCCTTCGGCCAGCTTCTTCTCCACGAGGAAGGGGCCGATCTGCCGCCCGGTGAGCGGCCCCGGCTTCGCGACCGCCCGGGCGGGAGGAGGCGCCGTCTTGTCCGCTTCCGGCTCACCGGCTTCCCCTTCCCCGCGGATCTCCTTTTGAAGCGTCTCGGCTTCCGTGAACTCCACGTACGCCTCCACCGCCTCCCGGGAGACGCCCGCTTCTCGAGGAACTTCTTCGACGAGGAAGGCCCGGCCCGCGAATTCGATCTTGTCGCCCGGCTGGAGCATCTTCTCGTGGGCGGTTTCCCCGTTGACGGCGAGGGCCGAGCCCGGGGACGCGTTCACGAGAAGGAAGCCCTGGTGGGTCCGGGTCAGAAAGCACTGCGTGGCGGGAACGTCGGGACCCGCGACCACGATGGAATTGACCGAGGACGATCCGAGGGAGACCCGCTTCTCCTCAAGCGGATGGGTCTCTTCCGAGGACAGGTTGCGAAGCTGCAGGTCCATGGCGCCGGCGGTAAAGGACGCGTTCTCATGGTTCGGGGGTTGCGACGCGCGGTTGGTCGCCTCCATGAACATAGCCCAGCGGTTCCGCGTCTGTCAACGGCACGCAACGCGAAGGACGCGAGGGGGAGGTAAGACTGAAGGCTGAAGACCGTAGACTGTAGGCTGTAGGCCATTCGATGCGGAAATAGACTACAGCCTTCAGCCCTTGTCCGCCGCGACTTTTTCCATCTGCACGGAAGCGCAGAGCGCCGCTCCCAGGGCCGCTTCCTCCGCGTGGGGCGCGGGCTCGCAGGGTATGCCGAACTGCTCCTCGAGGATGGAGAGCATCGGCGGAATCATGCGCACGGCGTTGCCGGCCGCCACGATCTTCTTCATCTCCGGCAGGCCCGACAGCTCGCCCGCCTCGGCGAGCTCCCGGGCGACGCCCTCGAGCGCGGACCGCGCGACGTTGGCCGGCGTGAAGTTCTCCTCCCCGATGCCCGAGAAGGCCGCCCGGACGTCCGGGTCCGTCCAGGTCCCCGCGAAGCGCGTGTCGGCCCGGAGGCCTTCGGCGCCGGAGGGCGCGTTTTCCGCGAGAGCGTTGAGCGCGGCGAAGGTCTCGTCTTCCCCGACGGGCGAGCCGGTGAAGGCCTCGGCGGCGCGGCGGAAGAACCGCGCGAGGATCTGGTAGGCGCCTCCGGCGCGCAGGCTTGCCCGCACCAGGAGGTACCCCCCGAAGGGCATGGGGCGGGTCTCCAGGCCCGGGGCGAAGGCCGCGCCCTGGACGGGGAGGGAGACCTGGCCGCCCGTGCCGACGTTCACCACGCCCGCGTCGCCCGCGAAGCCCGCGGCGCCGAGGACCGAGGCCTGGTTGTCGCCCAGCGGGACGCAGACCTCGACGCCGTCTCCAAGGCCCAGGGGTTGTGCCCGTTCGGGCAACAGCGGTCCCAGGGGGGAGCCGGAGGGGCGGATCGGAGGCAAGAGATGCTCGTCGAGGCCGAGTCGCTTGAGCGTTTTCGCGTCCCAGGTCTCTTCCACGATGTCCATCAGGCCCCAGCTCGCGGCCAGCGTGGGGTCGGAGGCGACGAGTCCCGAGAGCGAGGCCGCCACGAATCCCGGCGCGGAGACGGCGGTGGCGTAATCCGGGACCTGCCCGTTCTTCTCGAGCCAGTGGAGGAGGGCGCCGCCGTAGCCGGCGTGCATCCTGCATCCGAGCCTTCGCTGGGACGCGATGTCCATGGCGAAGCGGGAGAGGTTGAGATGGCCGGGCTCGCCGGTCTCGAGCACGCGTCGGTCGAGCCATGTGATCAGGTTCGTCAGCGGCCGGTTCTCCCCGTCGATCAGGAGCACGCCGTGCATCTGCCCCGTGACCGCGATCGCCTTCACGTCCGCGGCCTCGACGGCCGCATCGCCCAGCAGCTCGCGAAAGAGATCCAGCGACCGCTGAAGGATGCCCCCGGGATCCTGCTCGTGGCGGCCGGGAGGGAGGTCCGCGATGCCGGCGTCGTTGGGGACGCCTCGCACGGCCAGGGGATCTGAGGTCTTCGAGGAAAAGGCGAGAGCGGACAGCCGGGAGGTGCCGATGTCCAGGGCGAGAAGGGTCATGCGGGCCTTTCTAAGCGAGCGTGGCCGGGAAAGCAAGCGATTTTCGCGCGCCGCCCGTGCGTGTTTCGTCCACCGCCGAGGTCGCGGAGAACGCGGCGATCCGGCATCCCGTCTTCACTCCCCCGGCGCCCACCCCAGCGTGCTCAGGGCGTGGTGCAGCCGGCGGAGGTTCCCGCGTTCCTCGTCGTCGAGCCACTCGTCGTGGACGTACCGGTCCATGAGCGAGGCGAAGGCACGGGCGTGCAGCACCCGGATCCTCTCTTCCGGCAGGTCGTGGTCGCGCCGCAGCGACTGCAGGTAGGCGAGTTCCTCCCCGTCGATCTCGTAGTCCGCCACGGCGGTCTTCAGGGCGTTCCAGTACTGGGAAAGGGCGCGCTTCCAGGGCTCCTCTTCCTCCACCTGGATGACGTGGATGCCGCCGCCCTGCGTCTTCTCGAAGTGCCGCGATTTCATGGTCGGGTTGCGCTTCAGGCGCATCGCGTCGGTCACGCTGCAGGGCGACCCATCGAAACTCTCCAGGAAGTCGTGGTCCGCCAGCGCCGCCAGGTCGCCGAACCTGGAGATCCCGCGTTCCTTCATGATCTCCAGGTAGCGCTCGAACACCTTGCCGGACGCGAGGAGGGTCTCGGCGGCGGCGTTCGAGACGGGTTCCTGGATGCCGTACTCCCGGCATACGACGTCCAGGGGCTGCTTCTTCCCGAGCCCCAGCATCGGCCTCAGGTACATCAGGCAGAAGTGGGGAGGGACGGCCTCCACGCCGACGAGGCCGAGCTCGTGCTGCAGGAACCGGATGTCGAAACGGACGTTGTAGGAGGCCAGGACCGAATCGGAGACGGCCTGGATGAAGTCGCCCGCGATCTCCTCGAAGCCGGGCGCGTCCTCCACGTCCGCCTCCGAGATCCCGTGAATCTCCGTGCCCGCCATCTTCCGCCCCGGGTTCACCAGCGTGTCGAAGACGATCCGCGGTTCGATCCCGGGATCGAACCGGAGCACGGAGGCCTCCACCACGCGGTCGTTGCCCGGCGAGAGACCCGTCGTCTCCAGGTCGACCAGGCTGATCGGCGTCCTGCCGATCTCCTGCCGGTGGATGCCTCGTGAGGAATAGCTCATGGCGTATCGTCGTTGCCGTCGTCCAGCAACTCGTCGAAGTCCACCTCCCCGGCCAGGGATTCGATGTCCTCGATGTCCAGCCTCGCCGTTTCCTCCGCCTCCTCCGAGGGCGTTTCCTCGTCCAGGTAGAGCGATGCGGAGTTGATGCAGTAGCGAAGGCCCTCCGGCTCGGGACCGTCCTCGAACAGGTGGCCCAGGTGCGCGTCGCACTGGCTGCAGATCACTTCCGTGCGGATCATGCCGTGGCTGTGGTCGGCGACCTTCCCGAGGTTTTCCTCGTTCACCGGCTTCGTGAAGGAAGGCCAGCCGCACCCCGCGTCGAACTTGGAGGCGGAGGGAAAGAGCTCCAGCCCGCAGCAGACGCAACGGTAGACGCCGGGTTTCGTGCAGTTCCAGTACTTGCCCGTGAACGGCTTTTCCGTGTGTTTCTTCCTCGCCACGAGGTACTGGATCTGCTTGAGCTTCTTCTGCCACTCCTTCTCGCTCATCGAGATCTTGCGCGCCATGGCGTGTCCTCCGAAATCGGTCCGGCGCCCTCCCCCGCTCGCAACGTCTGAACGCGTTCGTTATAGAGCAATCCCGTCCGGTTTGCAATGCAGCTCGGGCCGGGGATCCCTTGACCCCTCGCCGGCCGCGTGCTACACGGGCTTGATGACCTTCCCGCATGCCGAACGCCCCACGGAAAGGCCCTGATCATGAACGTTCCCCGTATCGACAAGGACGCCTGCCAACGCTGCGGTGCCTGCGTGGAGATCTGCCCCCAGGGCATCTTCTCCTCGAAGGAAAGTCGGGGAAACGATGGCGAGATCGCCGTCGATCCAGAACGCGCCCCCCTCTGCATCGCCTGCGGCCACTGCATGGCCGTCTGCCCCGCGAAGGCCGTCCGTGCCGGTGCGCTGGAATACGGGCGCGACGTGGTCGTTCAGCAAGGCGAGAAGCCGGACCCCGAAAGCGTCCAGGTCCTTCTGGAAACGCGCCGCGCCTGCCGCGCCTACAAGGACGAGCCCGTCCCCCGGCGCGTCCTGGAGGACATCGTGGACAGGATCGCTACGGCCCCGCCCGGCTTTCCGCCGTGGAACGTGGAACTCACCGTGGTCCAGCGCCGCGAGACCCTCGAGAAGGCCCTGCCCGCCATCGTGGAGATGTACGAGAAACTCGAGGGATGGATGGGCAACCCCTTCGTGCGCTTCTTCATGAAACACTCGCTCGAAACGGAACTGTACAACACGATCCGGGACCATCTCCTGCCGATCCTGAAGAACCGGCTTCCCGAGATGAAGGAAAAAGGCCGGGATCTCGTGACCTGGGGCGCGCCCGCCATGATCCTCTTCCACGCCGATCGCGCCTCCTGCAACCACACCGAGGACGCGCACATCGCCGTGATGGTCGGCTGGCTCGCGGCCCACGCCCTCGGCCTCGGCGCCACGGCCATCGGCCTGGTCCCGCCGGCGGTGGACAAGACGCCGTCTCTGAGGGAACGCTTCGCGATCCCCGGGGACAACGAGGTGGTGGGATGTCTCATCCTCGGCTACCCCAAGCACCGCATCAAGCGCAGCATCCTGAGAAAGCCGAAGTCCGTGACCTGGATCTGAGCGCTCTTGCATTCCGGGAGTCCTTATGGTAGATTCCCGCGAAAGAGAGGAGTGCACATGGGGACGACCATCCTGCTCGTGGACGACCACCGTGTCCTGCGTGAAACCCTCCGGGATACCCTGTCCATCCAGGAGGATTTCGAGGTCGTGGGCGAGGCCGGGGACGGCAGAACGGCCGTGAACCTGTGCCGGGAACTGGATCCCGACATCGCCGTGGTGGACATCCAGCTGCCCGAGATGAACGGCGTCGAGGCGACACGCCAGATCGCTGCTGAATCCCCCGACACCCGCGTCATCGCCCTGACCATGCACGTCTCCCGCAAGCACATTGCGGACATGTTCGAGGCCGGCGTTTCCGGATATGTGATCAAGGAAAGCGCGTTCGAGGAGCTCGCTTCCGCGATCCGTACCGTGGCCTCCGGCAAGACCTATCTAAGCCCCGAGATCGCCGGTACCGCCATGGACGATTACATCCGGCGGCTGACGGGCGGCGACGGCAAGCGGCTCTCCCCCCTCGGTCCCCGCGAGCGGGAAGTGCTCCAGCTCCTCGCGGAGGGCAAGTCCATCAAGGAAACCGCCCGGAGGATGGATCTCAGCCGGAAAACGGTGGAGAACCACCGCCGGAGCATCATGGAGAAGCTGGGCATCGACAACCTGGCGGGCCTGGTGAAGTACGCCATCCGCGAGGGCCTGGCCTCCCTGGACGACTGAACACCCCGATCGCCTGTCATGGCGAACAGCAAGGGTTTGGGATTTCCGATTTCAGGTTGGAGATTTCCGTGGGTACTTCCGCTGGAATCTGGAATCTGGAATCTCCAATCCTCAACTCATGATTTTCGCCTCTTGGGGCTTTGGGCAGCCCGTTTTTACCATTTTCCCCATTGCTGCCCCTTTCGAACAAGGAAGAGAATGCAACGAAGGCGAATTTGCCAGGCCAGACAGCCGGGCGCGAGAGAAGGCGGGGAAGGGGATTCTTCCTTCCTGCCGGGCGCCCGTCCTCCCGCGCACGGAGGCGTCCCGGGGCAGGCCTTTCGGGCCGCATGGCAGAGGCAGGTCTTTCGATCCTGATCTCGCTGATCGAGTGTTGTTCCACCTGAAACCCTGATCAACCTGATGGCGCTACTGCATAATCCCAAATTTCAATGGGTAGCACTGTCCGTCTTGGCGAGAGAAGACACCTCCCATGGCCTCGGGTTTCAGCGGTCGCCTTCCCGGCATGAGAAGCGAAGGCGCCAAAGCAGCCACAGCGTCCCGGCGGGGCCGTAGAGCCCGGTGACGGCGGGGACGCCCACCTGGTTCGGGTTCTTCGAGTCCCAGCGCATCACGGCGAAGCTTCCCGGCCCCTCGAGGAAGGCGGCGTCGCCCCCGCGGGAATCCTTCCGGTCGTGGCCCTCGTCGCCGATCTTGGCGATGGCGTCCGGGGCCGCGCCGATGCGGCGTGAGAAGTCCTCGAGGGCGGGGATCTTGTGCAGGGTGCGGGGGTCGTCTTCGCGTTCATAGTAGGGGCGTTGGGGTCCCGTGGCGGCGTTGTATCCCAGGCGGCCGTGGTCGAGGTAGAGGTGGAGGTTCTCCATGCCGCGTCGGTCCACGATCTTCTCGAGGGCCTCGGGAAAGCCTTTCACGTCCTTCCGATTGGTGACGATCGCGACGGGGACGCCGCCGAGGAGCAGGTCGGCGATCCTGAGGTAGATCTCGGGCGTCACGAAGTACCCCTTCCCCTCGCTGAGGGTCCCGTCGTAGTCGGACGCGAGGCCGGCGTATTCCCGGGACAGGGCCTTCTCGAGCCTCTCGATCTTCTTCTCTGTTTTCTCCCGGTAGAAGGGGTCCTTCTCGTCCTCGAGTTTCTTGCGGGGGGCGCGGTCCAGGATGGGGGTGAGGCGGGTCTCGAGGTCGGCCCATTCGCGGAGGGGATCGTCGGGGGCGGGCGGCTCGAACGGTTTCCCGTCGAGGGCGAATCGCTGCTCGGCGGGCGAGAAGGCCAGCGCATGCGAGCGGCCGGCGAGATCGACGCCGCAGAGGATCTCGACGGGGTTCCGGCTCGCCTGCACGGTCCGGATGCGAAAGCCCTCGAGGTTCGCGAGTTTCTCCAGGAGGGCGGGGGCGAGCCGGTCCTCGAGCCAGTCCTCTTCCTTCAGGGTCTTCTGCAGGCAGATCCCGTGATGGTAGAGCCCGGCGATCCAGCGCGCGGCGAAGGCGAGGGTTCTCGTTTCCCGGTCCATGGAACCTCCGATCCGGAAAAGGTACGGGATTGCCCGGGCAAACGCAGTAGGGATTTTCGAAGGCCGTATTTACCAGAAACCCCATAGGCGTTTTTTTCGGGTGGAGGGTAGGTTCGGGGGTGTATGCGTTCGCGAGTCCGCCGGGGGGAGCCGGCGGCCGTAGCGTGGCGTTGGTCGTGCGAATCGCCGGAAGGGGGGCGCGATCCATGGTGCCATCCGAGGAGTTCTTGAAGCGGTACCTGGAATCCCGGGGCATTTCGGGTGACGCGAAGGTCCGGGAGGTCCTGGCGAGGAGCGAGCGTTCGGGGGACAGTTCGCTGGGGAGTCTTCTGGCGGAAGAGAAGGTTCTGGAGGAGACGGCGCTGGTATCGCTTCTCGAGGCCTACGCGGGCGAGCGGGAGGAGAGCCGGGACCGCGCGGCGGCGGAGAACAGCCGGTACGGGGGCCGTCTGGCGGAGAAGGGTCTTTCGGGACCTTCGGACATCTGGAACGCGCTGAAGGAGCAGGAGGAGGGTCGCGCGAAGGGCACGGAGAAGTCGTTGAACTGGTACCTGGGTCGCCGCGGCAAGCTCTCGCCGGACATGGCGCTGGGGATTCTCACGGAGCTGGATCGCAAGGCGGTGGTCTGCCCGGACTGCAAGCGCACGGAGCTGTTTCCGGCGGCGGAAGCGCCGGGGCGCAAGACGTGTCCCGAATGCGGGGGGCTGATGATCCAGGCGAAGAAGCCCAGGGATCTGGCGGTGGAGAGGCCATCCGCGAAAGACCCTTTTCTGGGCAAGGAGATCGGCGGCTGCATCGTCGAAGACCTGCTCGGCAAGGGGGGAATGGGTTCCGTATACAAGGCCAGACACGTCGCCTTGAACAAGCCCGTGGCTGTGAAATTCCTTTCCACGACGCTTGGATCCGACGATACCCGCAAGCGTTTCCTGCGCGAGGCGCGTTCCGCAGCGAGGCTCGAACACCCGAACATCGTCCAGGTCTACGACACGGGAACCTACGGAGAATTCAGTTACATCGTGATGCAATTCGTCGAAGGAGAAAGCGCGGGCTCGCTCGTGAAACGCGAAGGTCCGCTCCCGGTGGACAAGGCCCTCGAAATCGCCCTCGGAGCCGCACAGGGTCTCGGGGCGGCCCATGAGGTCAATCTCGTCCACCGCGACGTGAAACCCGACAACATCATGATCGACAGAAAGGGCTATGTAAAAATCGCGGATTTCGGACTCGCCAAGGACCTGGAAGGCGAGGCGTCCGCGCTCACCGCCGGGGGCCAGGGGATGGGGACGCCTCATTACATGTCCCCCGAACAGGCCTCCGACGCGCGCTCGGCGGGTCCCCCCGCCGACATCTACTCCCTCGGCACGACACTCTTCACGCTGCTCACCGGAAGAATGCCGTTCCAGGGATCCTCTCCGTGGGCCGTCGTGACCGCGGTCTTGCGCGATCCCATTCCCGACGTCCACACCTTCCGGCCGGAAGTGCCCGAAGGGCTTGCCCTGTGCATCGGGAAGATGATGGAGAAGAAACCCGCGGATCGGCAGGCAAGCATGGCGGTCGTGGTCGAGGAACTGCGCGCGCTCGCGCGGGAAGTGCATTCATCCCTCCCGCCGGTGGCACGGGACGCCGACGTCTCTCCCCGAACCCTCGACGACTTTCAGACTCCCTCCGCTCCATGGCAAGCCGGAGGAGAAACGCTGGACGAGGCCGTGCCGGGGAAGGCGGCTGCGCCATCTCTCCAGCCGACCCGGACCGACCCGGCATTGGAAGCGACGGCCCCCACCGTTTCGAAGGAGAGGGGCGGCTCTTCCTGGCTCGTTCCTGCGGCGGTCGGGGGCGTTCTCGTGGCCGCTGGGGTGGTGCTCGTTCTCCTTTTTCTGCCTTCGATGCTCCACAGCGGCGGCGAGGGAGAACGAGCCACCTCGCCGGCGGGGGGCGAGTATTCCGGGGGGAAATCGGGCGAATCGTCCCGAACCGGTACCGGATCGATCCCTGATGGCCGGGTCGGAGGGAACGAAGACGAAGAGGAAGACCCCGAATCCGCGGCGGTCCGGCAGAATCCCTCATCCGGCAAGGATGATCACGCGGGTTCCGCGGGTACCGAAGGAGAAGATGAAAGAAAAAGCGAGCGCGAGGCCGATGCCGCTTTGCGGGAGACGCGGGCGAGGGCGGAAACCTTCTTCTCCATGGGGGAATATGCGAAGGCTTTGTCGGAGTACGCTACGTTTCCCGAAGAGTTTCGCCCCACCGGGAGCTGGACGCAAAGCTGGGAGGAAAAGAAGGCCCTGCTGGATCGAGCGCTGGATAGAATCGGACGCGGGATCGAAGAACTGAACGTGGCCGGAAGGGACATCCACGAAACGGCGAAGGCTGCCGCCGCCCTTGCCGGAGAATTGGGGAGAATGAGCGACGCCTGGGGTGGCGATCCCCCGGCACCCCTCACGAAGGCGCGAAAGGAAGTCGATCGACGGCGCCGGAGCCTGGAGGCTGCCGCCGACGCCATGGAAAAACTCGATGCCATCGAAACGGGGCTTGAGGACTTGGAGCCGGAGGGTGCGGAGGGGGTTCGAAACAGGCTCGTGGGCTATGCGACCCATGAAAACGAACTCGTCTCACGCAGGGCGAAGGCCATGATCTCGAAGCTCGAGGAGGGGATGAAGGCGCGGGCCTCGTCCCGGGAGCGGAAAGATTTCGCCGGCGCCGAAGCACGCGCGGACCGATATCTGCTGGAGGGGCATGCCGAGGCCGCCGCCGGCGTGATCGAACCCTTTCTCGACAGCATCCTTGCCGGCGTCCGGGAGGCGGCGGCGAAACGTTTTCGCGACGCGAAGGCGCTTGCGCAGGAAAAATCTTACTTCGAAAAAGACCTCGCCGAGGCGACGGCCCTGTTTTCCCGGGATTCATTCGATGCGCTGGACCGGGCCGAAAAACTCATCTCCTCCCATGAGGACACCGAATGGGAATGGCTTCGGAGCCGTGCGAAGGAGGCAGTGGCGGAGGTGTTGGCGAATCGTCAACTTATCAAGAATAGGTGGATGAGGAAGGGGTTCAGGATAATCGACGGGTTCGAAGGCGATCTGGGAAGCGCGGACGTGCTCGACTGCAATCCGCCCCATCGCGCGGCTCTCGCCAGGTTCGCCGTCGGTTTGACCGAAGTTACCCGCGCGCAGTACGCCGCCTTCCAGGCGGCCACGGGCCACGACGTCCCTCCGCTGGGGGAGGGCAGGGGCGACGAGCCCGTGGCCCGCGTGTCCGCCGTCGACGCGGAAGCCTATTGCAGGTGGCTCTCTGAAACCCTCGGGACGAAAGCCCGTCTGCCCACGGAGGACGAGTGGGAAGTCGCCGCCCGGTTCGCGCCGGAGGGGATGAGGACGTACCCATGGGGTTCGGAATTCGAGGAAACGAAGGCGAACCTCCACGGCGATAAAGCTGTGCCGGTCGGATCCAGCCCGGGAGACAAGAGCCCCTGCGGCGTCGCGGACATGGCCGGCAACCTGACCGAGTGGTGCGCCGTGGACGGGAGTCCGGGATCGTACGCCTGGCGCGGCGGGTGCTTTGCGGACAGGGGGCGCGAGCGCGCGGCGCGGTGCGCGTTCCGTCAGGAGGCCTTGCCCGAGATGAAGTCCTCACGCGTGGGTTTTCGCGTGGTTGTAGAACCGCCGTGATTCGCCGGACGAACCCGGACCGTCGCCGACCGGCCTGGAGGGAAAGATCATGATCCGTATCGAATCTGGTTTCTGCCTGGCCCTGCTGCTGGCGCTCGCGGCGGGCTGCGGCCTCTCCGAGCCGGTTCTTCTCTCGGAAGACCCCGCTTTCCTGACGATACGAGATGCCATCGAGCGCCCCCGGGACTGGTCCGTCGTTCTTGCTCCCGTGGAAGTCGGACCTGGCAAGGAAGGCGGGGACGAATGGGTGGACCTGCCCCTGGATCCACGGGATGTTGGAAACAACGTCGAGGAGGCGCTGGCGAGTTCCGGCGCTTTCCGGGATGTGCACCGCGGGGGATCTGCGGATCTCACCTTGAATCTCAAGATCCTCTGCGCGCGCGCAAGGTGCCTGGGCGGCAACGGCAACAGAATCCCCTGGTTCCTCGTCTGGTGCTTCCTTTCGTCCATCCCCAGCGCATGGATCGCGGACGAGGATTATCAGGGCGAGATGGAGGTGGAAGCACGGCTCGTCTCGAACGAGGACGGCAGGACGGTCTGGAGCGGAACGAGCGCCGTCAGGATCGAAGCGGCGCTGGACCATTTCCAACGGGGGATCTCGATCTGGGATTTCGTGTTTCCCGGTCCCGTTCTCGCAGGAGAGAGCGCGTCTTCGCTGAGCGACACCCTCCTTCCCCATCTTTGCCGGAAACTGGAACTGGATCTGGCGCGAAGGCTCTCCGCCGAGGTGCCCCCGCCTGCGATCGACGCCGTCGTCTGCATCGGCTGCGACGCGGAAAAGGCTTCTTTCGCGATCGCCGACGCCGAGGCATTCGCGAAAGCGATGAGAGGTAGGCGCGGCCGCCGTCGCATCGAGATCCTGAAGGGACCCGGGGCCACGGTGCCGGGCATACGGTCTCTTCTGGAAGGCTTTTCGCGGTCGAATGCGGTTCGGATTCGCGACCTCGTCGTCTACTTCGCGGGATGCGGGACCCTGCTCCCGGCCGACGATGGCGGCGCGGAGACGGGAGTGGTGTTTGCCGGAGGCGAAACGGTCGCCGTTTCGGAACTCCTCCGGCTCGTCCGCGGCGTCGGCGCCTCCTCGGCCGCGGTCCTGCTGGACGCCGGTTTCGCCGGGGAGAAAGGGAGAACCGTCCCCGGCGAAGCGAAGGAGGCCGCCGCGATGCCCGAGCCCGGGGATCGAATCGCGTTGATGTGCGCCTGCGGCCCCGGAGAGACGGCGGTGGAGTCAGAGGAATTCGGCGGAGGCCTTTTCACCCGCCACCTTCTTCAGAGGCTGGACAAAAATTCGGACCGCGACGGCGACGGCGCGGTCTGGTGTGAAGAGATCTTCGAGGAACTCGCTTTCGCCGTCACCCGGGAAGCCCGGTTCCTCGGCGGAACGTCCCGGCCCCGCCTGAGGGGAAACGCCGTGCTTCACCGGCCCGCGAAGCGGCCCCCTGAAGAAAACGACGGAAGTGAAAAACCAAGGGAAACGGAGGATCCGAAATGAAACCCGGAACGTGCACGAAAGATACGGAGATTTCCCCGAATTCACCGATCGGCTCGTCGTGGTTCGAGATGCGCTTCGCCACGGCCTCCCTCCTCGCTTTCGCCCTTGCTGTCCTCCCCGGTTGCGCCGTGGGCCTCCTTCCGGCGGCCGCCGTCGTCGGTGTGGTCTTGGGCCTCGGGGGCGGAGACGATGACGATGAAAACAAGACTATCGCGCCCGACCTCGTGACCGTGACCCCGGTCTCGGGTCCTTCCTCCGGGGGAACCTCGATCACGCTCACGGGCACGGGATTCCAGAGCGGGGCGGTCGTGACCGTCGGAGGGAATGCCTGCTCGGGTTACGACTATGCGGGGATTCCGGTCTCGATCGTATGCGTCACGCCCGCCGGCACGACAGGGGCGAAGGAAGTGACGGTGCGAAACCCGGACGGGCGGAGCGACACGCTTCCGGGCGCCTTCACCTACGCGACGGCGGGGCCCTCGGCGGCCATCGGTCTCTCGCCTTCGTCGCTTTCCTACTTTGCGGTGGAAGGGGGCGCCGATCCCGCCTCCAAGACCTTCGACGTCTCCAACACCGGGGACACGGGAACGACGCTGAACTGGACCGCCTCCAAGACGCAGGGCTGGCTCTCCCTGACGCCGGTTTCCGGGTCCGTCGCTACGGGGGCGGACACGGTCACGGTCAGCGTTTCCGTATCGGGGCTCACGCCCGACACGTACGTGGACACGATCACCGTCACGGACGCCGGGGCCTCGAATTCTCCCCGGACCCTTTCGGTCACGTTTTCCGTCTCTCCCGCCGGCGGGCCGACGCTGACGTCCATCGAGATCTCCCCGGTCGATCCTGCGATCCCCTTGAACGCGGCGCGGCAGTTCACAGCCCAGGGGACCTACAGCGACCTGACCACGGCAGACATCACAGAACTGGTGCTCTGGGTTTCGGCCGACGAGTCGGCCGTCACGATCAGCAACGATTCGGGAAGTGAAGGACTCGCAATGTCTGTAGGATCGGGTTCCTCCGCGATCACGGCGACCTACGCCTCGGTGACCTCGAACACCAGCACGGCTTCCGTGAGCAGCGTGCCGGTGGTCTGGGGTTTCGCGCGATATGCCGACAGCAACAAGA